>CAMJZA010000045.1 GCA_946410085.1 uncultured Treponema sp.
TCCGCAGTCCGCAGTCCGCAGTCCGCAGTCCGCAGTCCGCAGTCCGCAGTCCGCAAAGCGATTATGTGAGGCACTCTCTGCGTGTCAAGTACTTTTGCGCAAAAACGCGAAAAAAATTTTCTGTCCAAAGTGCTACATTATAACACACCGTACAAAACAAAAATAGAGTACAACGCACAGAATTTTAGTGCGTTGCCGGGAAATTTGCAGGAAATTCTGAAAAAAAATGCATTTTTTCTGCATTTCAGGCTTCCCAAAACAGGAAACGTATGGAGCGGGGGGAAATGCTACGCCCGTTGGGCCGAAGCGTCAAGGCTATACGTTTCCGTTTCGGTCTGCATGCACCTGCCCGAGGTGCGAAATATCATAAATTCGCCAGATTTTTCGGGCACACGGCTACGCCCCTGCTTGCTGTGTGTGAACAAATCTCCATTTTTGTGCTATGGTTTGGATGAGGAGGCAAACTATGTGGGCGACACAGGCGTATGTAGCAGGCGATACGGTGACAATCCGGGATGAAAAGCTCAAGCGCTTTGACGGACAGCAGATAACAGTGTCAATATTGCTGCCTGAGCAGAAAAAGAATGCCGCCACCCGCTTCTTTGAGACGGCAAAGCGTATGCACGGTAATTCTGCCGGTCAGACATGGACACGGGAAGAACTGCATGAACGGCTTGTCATCTCCGCAGCCCTCTCCAAAGGCTGCAACAGCCTCTACTCGGAGGATTTGAATGATGGGCAAATCATTGAAAACCTGCTGATACACAATCCCCTCTAGCAATCTGCTCGTTAGGCATTGGTCACCGGTTCGCGGGCTGCAGCAAGGAGGCGTGGGGCGGTGCTATGCCTTCTGCAGTAGGTTCAGAAGCTCCCTGGGCGTTACGACAGGAACGGTGGCTGCGGTAAAATCCTTCGGATTCCGCGTTACTATGCAGTCAACGGCCACTTCCTCCGCACACTCGGCCTGAAGGGCATCTTCAAAATCATCAAATGGAAGGTTCCTTACGGCACGGAGAATAGTATCCTTTCCTACTGAAACAACGCTAAAAAAGCTGCACAGCTTAATGATATTTTCCCTGCACTCTTCCAGAGGTTTGTTCAGGCTGTCATGCAGGATATAAAAAATGTTTGTAAGTGAATGTGCTGCGATGTAGCCGTTCAAAGTGGATACGCAGTAGCGGAAAATACTTCTCGTATCCTCAGCAAAGGGCTCACGCACAAGGATGGCATCAAGCAGGATATTGGTATCAAGAAAAACTTTTTTCATAGCGTTTGAGCATTGCCTCTGCGACTTCCTTGGTTCCGTTCAGACTTATTTCATGGCCGGCTGGCTTCCACATCGAAAACATATCGTCAAGCAGCTTTTCCCGTCCGGCGGTCAGGCTTTCTGCCTTTTCCCGCTCGTCCTGCTGCTTGAGGAACCTCATGTACATCACGGCAGAAAACAGCTGCGCTTCCGTCAGCTGCCCTGCAAGGTCAGAAGCTTCTTTTTGTAAGGCTAGGACTGGCATGCAATTTCCTCCTCCTTAAAAAGTATACCACAGGCGGAAAGGACTGTACACCCTTAGAACGGCACCTTGCCCCTGCTTTCCGAAAGCAGGTACGCGGGCTGCTGCAAGGTGTAAGGGGGCGCCGGTTTCCAGAACTGCCGGGGCGGAAACGTATGGAGCGGGGGAAATGCCAGCGTAGCGTCAAGGCAACCGCCAGCGTAGTTTACTGCAGTGCAGTGCCGGTGTTCAATGCAGTGCAGCCCCGATGTTTACTGTAGTGCACGGGCAGTGTTTAATACACTGCAGCGTCCCTGCACGGAATGGGGCTGCCCGGTCATGCCTCCTGTGCCAGCATCGCTGCGTATTTTTCCCGCTCCTCCGCTGGGATTTTCAGCGCATCCATCGCCTGTCCCGCTGTCAGTTTCAGACTGTCCATCAGGTTCCGCAGGGATTCCTCGCGGGCTTCCGCAAGGCCTTTTGCAAGTCCGTCCCTGCGGCCTTCTTCAAACATCTCTTTCCGTGCAGCCTCTCTGGCCTCCCTCTCGACAGCCTCCCAGTGGATTTTCTCAAAGTCAACGCCAAACAAATACATACCGCTTGCCTCCGCTTTATGCTTCCTCATAAACTCTGCGAGCTTTCCGCCCCTCCTTATACAGTAAATGACAGCCGCATCGACTGCCTTTGCCAGTGGCAGACCTGCTGCCTGTCCCTGCCGTATGTCCGCAATGAACGCCGCATATTCACCCAGGAGCGGACAGCGCTCCAGTATGCCGCTATTGTGTCCGGCGTTCACATTGACTACGTGCGCCGTCCACTCGTAACCTGCCGCCGGTTTCTCAAAGGCTTCGGACAGCCGCAAATCTGTCTTTTCCACCTGCTTTTCCATCCCGTTGTAGAGGACGAAGTAGCTGGGAGACGGAATCTTTACCAGCGTACTGGAATGGACGTCCACCTTATGCCGGGCAAGCCATCCTGCATACTCGGCAGCAAAGTAGAGAAGCCCTCGAAGCGGCATGTTCGGGTTCCACGTGCTCTGCTGTTCAAACAGGGCAAGTGACGCCTGGACACAGACTGCGCAGTCATTCTTCTGCGACAGGTAGACGGCGTCCTCCAGCGTCACAACCTCAAGTCCGTCCGCGTCGGTATACGAGCTTCCCATCAGGGCATTGTAGAGCGACAGGGCGTTCTCTTTGTCCGAAAACAGACGGCAGAAAAGGCTGTCCTTGTGGTTGCGGCGGACGCTGTCTCGGGTGTTGCCACGTGCTTTGCCCCGCGCTCTGTGCCTTGCCTTTGCTTTCCTGTCTTTCCCCGGTATCCTGCTGCCGTTCTTCGGGAACATTGCCCCTGGTGTCGACAGGTCCGCCGGGCCCACTGGGGCGCCGCGCCCCGTTCTTTTTGCCATATCGGCCTCCTCTAGTATAGTACGGAGCGGTGAAAAATGAAAGTTCATTTTTGCGCCGTACTCCTCTGTTATATGAGGAGACCTGCTAAGAATGTTTACTACTGTGCACTCGCTGTGTTCAATGCTGTGCAGCCCGAGTGTTCAGTACTGTGCAGTCGGTGTGTTTACTACTGTGCAGTCGGTGTGTTCAATGCTGTGCAGTCCGGGTGTTCAATACAGCGTCCTTGACAAGTGCCAGACATTTTGGGATAATTTGTCATAACAACCGGAGACAGTGCAAACGGCCGTGGGGCCCTGCAGCTGCCTCATCAGCTTGAGCGCCGGGGCGTCCAAACCCGGTGCGAATACGTCCACGAATACGTGAGAAAAGGAGTTGCTATGGCTCAGAAATACGCTTTCTTGTTTCCCGGGCAGGGGGCTCAGGCACCCGGCATGGTTAAGGACTTGGCAGAGGCCTTTCCTTCCGCTCAAAAAGTCATTGATGATGTTTCTTCCATAATAAACCTCGATATGGGCAAGCTGCTCTGGGAGTCCGATGCCGACACCCTGAGCCGGAGCGACAACAGCCAGATTGCCATCACGACGGCTTCGCTTGCCATCATGGCGGCGCTCAAGGACAAGGGCGTTGAACCGTCTGCGGCGATGGGCTTCAGTCTGGGCGAATTCCCCGCCCTCTATGCTGCGGGAGTCGTCGGCTTTGAGCAGGTCATCACGCTTGTCCGCCAGCGCGGAATCATCATGCAGAAGGTCTGTGAGGAGATTGCCGCCGCGAACAAGGGCCATGCGCCCGGCATGAGCGCAATCCTGGGCCTGCCGCCCGAGACCGTGAAAAAGATTGCCGATGCAATTCCCAATGCCTACGCCGCAAACATGAACTCCGTCAAGCAAACCGTCGTAAGCGGAACCTATGACGCGCTGACCGAGATGGAAGAGCGGGCAATGAAGAGCGGGGCGAGAAGGGCCATCCGCCTGAAGGTTGCCGGTCCCTTCCACTGTCCCCTCATGCAGGCTGCCGCCGACGAGTTTGAGAAAGTGCTGGAGCCGGTCGAGTTTGCAGAGCCCAAGATTCCCCTGTTCAGCAACGTAACGGGCAGGCGGGCGGAAAGCGCTGCCGAAATAAAGGCGTCTGCCGTCCAGCACCTGACCCACGGAGTCCTCTGGACCGATGAAGAAGCCGTCCTTGCTGCCCTTATGAAGGAAGAAGGCGGCGACTGGGCAGTCCTTGAGCCGGGACCCGGAAAGGTTCTGACGGGCCTGTGGTCCCAGACCGAAGCAGGTGCGGCACTGCCTGCCGTACCCGTCAACACGGCCGAAGCCGTCAACAGCCTCCCGGCATAGGGCGGCGGGGGAGGGCGACTGGGGATACAGGGTGTCCCCGGCACTGCCCCGCTGCGGTTTGCCTGCTGCGGGACGGGTGCGCTGTTACAGTCTTCCGTTCCGCTACAGGCCTTCCCGGACAAAGAGGCTCCGGTATTCGCTCGGCGCCATCCCCTTTTCATCGTGGAAGACCCGGTTAAAGCTGGGAATGCTCCTGAAGCCCGAGAACATGGCGACCTCGGTGAGGGTCATTCCTTCTTCCGCAAGGAGGGCCGTCGCTTTTTCCAGCCGTATCATGTTGAGCCAGCGGTTGTAGTTCATCCCCGTAAAATGCTTGAAAATCCGTGAAAAATAGTCCTTGCTCAGGCCCGCCATGTCCGCCATTGCGGTCTGGGACAGGTCATCGGCCGTCAGGTTGTTCTTGATGTAGTCCGTAACCATGGTCAGCCGCCGCATGGCGTCATCGCTGCAGCTGTCCTTTGCCGTCTGCTTCAGTTCCGGCGAAAACTCTTCTCGGTGTTCGTCGAGCGTCAGCAGGAATTCCATGAGCAGCATGCAGCAGCGCAGTTCCCGGTTCACCTCCTCCGAATAGAAGGTGTCCTTCATCCGGCCGGCCGTCTTCCGCAGCTGGTCGGCGAGGGCGGGGTGGCCGCTCCGGTGGATGACGTGCAGGCTGCGGTAAAAGTGCATGATACGCTGCAGGTCAAGCAGGGAGTTCATGAAGGTATTGCTGAACTGAATGACCAGCGACTGCTCCCGGTCGGCATCGATGATTTCGTGCATTTCCATCGGCCAGACAAGGACGAAGTCCCCTTCCACAAGATCATAGATGTTCTGGTTGACCCTGAAGCGGTTCGGTTCGCCCGGTCCCACGAGCAGGATTTCGCCGTAGGAATGCCAGTGCAGGCGGTAGCTCCGTTTCTTGTATCCCGTGGACATGTTGAAGGCGCTTAACCTGCCGAAATCGAATGCTTCGTAGTGGCTGTAATCCATCGCGTGCCGCTGCCTCGCTATCGCAAAATATGATAAAACCGAAGTCAATTATTAAGAAGCATATTACTTGAAACAGGGGTATAGTGCAAGTGGAGGTAAGACGAAGCGTTTATGAAAGGCCAGTTGATGAAAGATCATACGACGGACATGACGGTCGGCGACCCGGTACGGCACCTGCTGTTTTTTGCCGTGCCGGCCCTCATCGGTAATCTGTTCCAGCAGGTGTACAACCTTGCCGACTCGGTCATTGTCGGCCGCTTTATCGGGGCAAATGCGCTTGCGGCGGTCGGTGCAACGGCATCGATCACCTTCCTCTTCTTTGCCCTCTGCAACGGCATCGGCAACGGCGGCGGCATCATCGTGTCGCAGTTCTACGGTGCGCACGACGAAGACCGGGTCAAGAACTGCATCGTCAATACCGGCGTCATCATGCTCATCGTGCCGCTGACCTTCGGCAGCATCGGCTTTATTTCTGCCCCCTTCCTGCTCAGGCTCCTGAGCACCCCCGAAGAAATCCTGCCGGACGCGACGCTCTACATCCGCCTCGTCTGCCTTGGCCTGCTCTTTGTCTCCCTGTACAACTATCTGGCGTCCATGCTCCGTGCCCTGGGCGACTCGCGTTCTCCCCTCTATTTCCTTATCCTTTCGACGATTATAAACGTCGTTCTTGATATAGTATTCGTCTATGTCTGTAAGATGGGCATCAGGGGGGCCGCCATTGCGACCATCATCTCCCAGTTTGCGGCGACGGTGAGCTGCGCCGTCTATGCCCGGAAGACCAATCCCTATTTCCGGCTCAGGCGGAGCGACTGCCGCATCAGCATGGACATGATAGGCCGTGTCATCCAGCTGGGTGTTCCCATCTCGCTCCAGTTTGCACTCATCGCCGTTTCGTCCATGGCCCTCCAGCGCGTCGTCAATTCCTACGGAACCGTCGTCGTCGCCGCCTTTACGAGCACGAGCCGGATTGAACAGCTGATCCACCAGCCCTACGCGACGCTCGGTACGTCGATTGCGACCTTCTGCGGGCAGAACTTCGGGGCGGAACGGCATGACCGCGTGTATATGGGCTACCGGAAGGGCTTTTTGATTATGACGGTGATTACCCTGGTCATGATTTTCGTCATGCAGGTTTTCGGCAGGGCGATTACGAGCCTCTTTGTCTCCGACGCCGAAGTTATTGCCCTGGGAACGCTCGGCCTCAGGATAACGAGCCTCTTCTACCTTGCGCTTGGTACGATCTATGTCGTGCGCGGCGTCCTGACGGGCATGGGGGACTCCTTCTTTGCCCTGTTCAACGGCATTGTCGAAGTCATCGGCCGCTTTACGATACCGATTTTCCTGACGAAGTACATGGGGATGGGAGAAGCGGGCATCTGGGTGTCTTCCGGCGTCGTCTGGATTTTAAGCGGCGTGACGGCATGGCTGCGTTTCCTGACCCACTTTCAGGCGGCAACGAAGCTCAGGCCCGGACTTGTCCGGCAGAAGATGTAGCTGAGCGGGCCCGGGGTTCTGGGGGGCGGTTCCCTTGTTTGCCCCGCCGTTTTATTCTGCTGGAGGCGCTGCTTTTTCCAGCGAGGCGCGGATATCGCTTTCCGCGCGGGCACAGAGTTCTCTGGTCTTGTTTGCCGCAATCCATTCAGCAGGAATCGTTTCAATAAAATCAAGATGTACCCGGCTTGTACGCCAGGGGGCGTTCTGCCTGATTGTTTCCGTTCCCCGGATGCTCATCACCACGACGGGTACCTTCGCATGCTTTGCCATGGTAAAGACGACCGCATGGAAGGGGAGGAGCTCATTGGTCAGGCTGCGGGTTCCCTCGGGGTAGACGGCGACGATGGTGTCCGGCTCCTTTAAAAGCGCAGTTCCCTGCCTGAGCGCTTCCGCCGATGTTCCGATGCTCGTCCGGTCAATCTGGATGAAGCGGAGCCGGTGGATTATCTTTCCGAAGGCAGGTATCCTGAAATTTTCCGGTTTGGAGATGTAGATGACTTTCCGGTGCGCAAGGATGAGCCAGGTCATGAGGGGGTCGAACTTTGACCGGTGGTTGCAGACCAGCAGGAAGGAACCTGACTGCGGCAGCTTCTCCCTCCCTTCCTGAACGGCACGGACCCGGAGGAAGCGGAAGGTTGCCGCCGTTGCAAAGTTCAAGAGCCGCCGGTAATAGCGGCTTTCGCTTTCGTACTGCCTGCTGCAGTCTACAAGCAGTGCACTGATGCTGAGCATCCCCCACAGCAGTCCCCAGAACAGGAGGACGGCCCCAAGCAGGAGAAGCACTCCTGCCGGGAGAAGCCTGAGTATGTGCTGCAGGACAGGTGTTGCGGAATCCGTGGCTAGTTTCCCTGAGCCTTTTTATACTCGTCAAATTCCCTGAGCATGTCCGGATCCTTGTTCTTGTCCAGCATGCTGACGATGACGGCTGCTGCAAGGCAGATGAGGAATCCGGGGAGCAGTTCGTAGACGTCAAAGAGGCCGCCGGAAAGATTGTGCCAGATGATGACCGTTGCACCTCCGGCGATGATGCCGGCAATGGCACCCCGGGCCGTTGCGTTGCGCCAGAAGAGGGCGAGCAGGACGAGGGGGCCGAAGGTGGAGCCGAAGCCCGCCCATGCGTAGCTGACGAGGCCGAAGATGGAACTGTTCTCGTTGAGCGAGAGCACGAAGGCGACGAGCGCGATGCCCAGAACCGTTGCACGGCTCATCACGACGGTTGTCTTTGCCTCGAATTTCTTCTTGAGCAGGGTCTGGCAGAAGTCCTCGGTAAAGGCACTTGCCGCGACCAGCAGCTGTGAGTCGGCCGTGGACATTGCCGCCGCAAGGATGGCGCAGAGGAAGATGCCGCCGATGAAGGCGGGGTAGGTCTGCATGATTGTTGCGATGACGACGCTCTCGTTCATTCCGGCCGGCAGCAGGTCGTTCAGGTAGGTGACGGCAAAGGCTCCGATTCCCATTGCACCGATGAAGGCGATGGTGACCCAGACAGTTGCAATGCGGCGGGACAGGGGGATGTCCTTTTCGCTCTTGATGCCCATGAAGCGGACGAGGATGTGGGGCATGCCGAAGTAGCCCAGTCCCCAGGCGAGCGCGGAGATGATGGAGATGAGCGAGAAGTTCTGGTTTGCGGTGAACCTGCTTTTCATCAGGTCGCCGAACTCTCCGTTCATGGCCCGCTGGGCAAAGTCGGAAACCTTTGCCGAAGCTGCGGCCGGACCGCCGATCGTGACCATCATGATGGTGACTGTCAGGATCAGCGCGATGAACATGAGCGTTCCCTGAATGAAGTCGGTCGTACAGACGGCGGAAAAGCCGCCGAGCAGGGTGTAGAGCAGGATGACGACCATGCCGATGACCAGACCGCAGATGTAGGGAAGGTCAAAGACGGTGTTCAGCAGCTTTGCGCAGGCGACGAAGCCCGACGCGGTGTAGATGACGAAGAAGAGCACGATGAAAATCGTGGAAACGAGCGAGATGATCCGCTTTTTGTCGTGGAAGCGGTTCGTCAGGAACTCGGGAACCGTAATCGAGTTTTTGCACATCTGCGAGTAGCGGCGGAGCGGCTTTGCAACGATAAGCCAGTTGAGGTAGGTTCCTATTTCGAGGCCCAGTGCGGTCCAGAGGGCTTCCTTGAGTCCTCCCAGGTAGGCGACTCCGGGCAGTCCCATCAAAAGCCAGCCGGACATATCGCTCGCTTCGGCGGAAAGTGCCGTTGTCCAGGGGCCCAGGTTCCTGCCGCCCAGGAAGAAATCCTCGGAGCTGTTGTTCGAGTTCATCCAGCGGATGCCCACGTAAATCATGAGGCCCAGATAGAGGGCAAAGGCGATAACATGCTGTATCATCGCAGAAGACATAGAGCTGTACTCCTTGTTTACATAAAACTTCCCTATTTTTGCATATTTATGCGTTTTTATCAAGAGAAAAATGCCCGGTCCTGCAAAGCGGTGCAAAGCAGCTGCTGCACGTTTCGCGGGGGTGTTGACCTTTGTGCGCTTTTTTGGTAAAATAAGTTCTCTTTACACGGGCCATTAGCTCAGTCGGTTAGAGCAGAGGACTCATAATCCTTTGGTCCTAAGTTCAAGTCTTAGATGGCCCAGAGCGCGAAAGCGCACACGTAAATCTTACCTATAGGCCAAGCGGAGCGTCAGCGACGCATGGCCCAGAAAAAATCCAGCGAAAGCTGGATTTTTTTGTGTCCAATAACTTCCTATAGGCCAAGCCGACCGGCGGGAGGCATGGCCCAGAGCGCGAAAGCGCACACGTAAATCTTACCTATAGGCCAAGCGGAGCGTCAGCGACGCATGGCCCAGAAAAAATCCAGCGAAAGCTGGATTTTTTCTGGGCCAGATAACTTCCTATAGGCCGTGCGCGGTTTCCTGTTCCGGTAATTTCACAAAAGTGCTTCGACCGCATCCAGTATCGTCAGGTCGGCTGGCAGCCAGCGCACCGTGCACAGGCTTTCCTTCGTGAGCCAGGCGGCGTTTTCGTGTTCGAGCAGTTCCAGCTTTCCGCTGGCGACCGTGCACCTGTAGCAGCGCATGGAAAGATGGAATGCAGGATAGTCGTATTCGATTGTCCCGATGCAGCTGCCGACCGTGATTTCGGTTGCCAGTTCTTCACGGATTTCACGCGCAAGGGCAGTTTCGGGGCTTTCGCCCGCCTCAATCTTCCCGCCGGGAAATTCCCACCAGTCCTTCCAGTCTCCGTAGCCCCGCTGGGTGGCAAAGACCTGCCTGCCCTGTCCGCCGTCCCGGACGATAATCGCTGCAACAACCTGTATGCGCTTCATCTCAGCCTCCCTGTCCCGTAATCACCAGCAGCGGCTCTTCTGCCGTTTCAAGCCATGCAATGATCTGATTCGTGACGTGCTCAATCTTTGCCCGGCCGTGCTTCCCGCGGATGGCACATTCCCATACGATGCAGATTCGCCAGCACTGCTCCTGATAGAATCTGATGGTCCGCTCGTCGCGCTCCCTGTTTGCGGTAAACTTTTTCTGCCAGAACTCGCGGTTCGATTTGGGGAAGACAAAGTAGCGGCAGTTTTCATGGGCATGCCAGAAGCAGCCGTTTATGAAGACGACCGCATAGTAGCGCGGAAATACGAGGTCCGGTGTGCCGGGATAGCGCCTGTCACAGATGCGGTAGCGGAAGCCTGCCCGGAACAGGGCCGAGCGGATCTTCTTTTCCGGCTTCGTGTCCTTTGAGCGGATGAGCGCCATGTTCCTGTGCCTGTCTTCCGGCGAAAGCGTGTCCATACCGTGATTATAGCGGGAAACGGGAACGGGGAAAAGCCGCCGCAGCGGGAGGCCTTGTTCGTCAGTTCCTGTTGCCGGGCGTAAAGCCGGCGGATGCGGCAGGCTGAGAAAAAATGCGTAAATACGCAAAAATTCTCAGAGTAGGCTTGCGGGGGACGCCTTTTCATGCTACAATAGGCCAAATCAGGCTGAGAAAATCCCTTGTACTGAGAGGCGCGAGGCGTGGTTGAGGTAGCGGGGGACACAACGAAGTATTCCTGCCAAAGTCTGTATTGAAAATACGCCAAAGTCTGCATCAAAAAATTGACAACCCCTGTATTTCAGGATAGAATAATAGCATGGATTATTGCAAGCGGCTTGCAGATTCAATTCTAAAGGACATGCTCGAAGCGAAAGGCGCCGTTTTGGTGGAAGGAGCCAAATGGTGCGGAAAGACGACCACTGCCGAGCAAATCTCGAACAGCCAGCTCTACATGCAGGATCCGGCAAAAAAGGCGCAGAATCTGCAGCTTGCAAATCTAAATCCATCGCTTCTGCTGGAAGGAAAAACTCCCCGCCTCATTGACGAGTGGCAGCTTGCCCCAAAACTTTGGGATGCAGTTCGTTTTGAAGTTGACAAACGGAATGTGTTCAATCAGTTTATCCTTACAGGCTCAGCGGTACCTGCTTCGTTTGACGAAATCTCCCATTCGGGAACAGGGCGCATAGCAAGGCTGTTGATGAGGCCGATGACCCTTTTAGAGACAGGGGACTCTACGGGAAAAGTTTCCTTGCAAAAACTCTTTCAAGATGACAATGACATCGCCGTGACCAATGAAAGCGACCTCAAACGAATTGCGTACCTTATTTGCCGTGGCGGCTGGCCAAAAGTTCTTGGGGCCTCGGAGAAGATTGCTCTGCGCCAAGCAGTTGACTATTATAATGGTGTTGTGAATTCCGACGTTTCCAGGGTTGATAACAAAGAACGCAATGCAGAAAGGGCAAAGAGGCTGATGTATTCCTACTCACGGAACATTGGTACTCAGATAAAATATGAGGAACTGCGGAAAGATGCCATCAGCAACGACATTGAAAGCTTCAGCATAGAGACACTGTACGACTACATTAATGCGCTGAAAAAAATCTTCGTAATAGAAGATGCTCCTGCTTGGAATCCAAACCTCCGTTCAAAGACCTCAATCCGTACCACGGACACGCGGTATTTCGTTGACCCGTCCATAGCAACTGCGAGCCTTGGACTGGGACCGGATGATTTGCTTAATGACCTGCAGACGATGGGCTTTCTTTTTGAGAACCTCTGCATCAGGGACTTGCGTGTCTATGCACAGACAATTGACGGTCAGGTGTACCACTACCGGGACAGGAACAACCTTGAATGCGATGCGGTTGTCCATCTAAGGAACGGGCGCTACGGCCTAGTTGAAATAAAGCTTGGAGGGGACAGCCTTATCGAAGAAGGGGCAAAGACCCTGAAAAGATTAGAGAAGAATCTGGATACAGATAAAATGAAATCTCCCAGCTTTAAGATGATACTTACCGCAGTAGGAGATTACGCATACAAACGGGAAGACGGCATTCTGATTGTACCTGTCACCTGCTTGGGGAACTGAGGAAAAACGTATGAACTATAAAAAAAAGCGTAAATACGCAAAAATTTTAAGAGAGGAACGATGATAGGGCGGCCCCGATACTTAGAGAAGCTGGTTTCCAAGAAAGAAAACGGACTCGTGAAAATAATCACGGGCAACCGCCGCTGCGGGAAGTCCTATCTCCTGTTCACCATTTACCGCGACTACCTGATTTCACAGGGGGTGACAAGCGCTTTTACATCCAGTCCGCCTTGTCCATAGACGACGCGGAAAAACGCGCGCAGGAAACGAACTCCCTGAGCCGTATAAACGACTCCTTCCGGAAGATAGTCGTCGTAAAAGACGATATCGAACCCTGGCAGGATGACAACGGGATACAGTATATCGGCGTTGAGCAGTTCCTCCTGGACGAGGGGTGGTTGAGGTAGAGAAAATGATCACCGGAATGCAAGCTTTTATGAGGCAGATGAATCTTTTGTTTGATACAGGAATGATCTATGGCTAATTTCTTGAATGAAAGTATAAATTTTTTATTCTCAAACTATGCGAAAGCAACAATGGAAGCTTTCGCAAATAATGCAACAGGTGATTATATCAGGAATTCCATCCCTAGAAATTTTTATGCAACTGGGTTAATAGATAAAAATATATATGACATAAAAGCAAGTGTAGGACAAGGAAATTGGGCACAAGTACCTTGGATAGGAATCTTTAGACGATCCGTCACTACAAGTGCCATGACTGGTGTATACATAGTTTACCTTCTTTCATCTGATGCTAATTCATTGTATTTGACATTTAATCAAGGTTTCTCGGAAATGGCATCTAATGGTTCTAAAGGAGAAACTATAAAAAAAATGCGAACCATCGCGAACGATTTAATAAATAAACTTAATAAGCATGATTTTAATTCAGATGAAAATATTAATCTTGGTTTGAATTTAACTACTCGTGCTGAAATGTATCAACGGGGTACGATATTTTATAAGCAATATACAAAGCAGAATCTGCCTTTAGAAGAACAGCTTAGAATAGATTTAAAAGATATGCTTGAGATATATGAGGAATACTATAATAAGATTTTTAACACCCCCAATTTTTCAGGAAATAAATCAGAGAGAAAAGGGATAAATATGATTAATAAAATGTTGGATAATCTTATTCTCTACGGCCCACCTGGAACTGGCAAGACGTACAAAATGCAGCATGACTACATCGACAAGTTTGCAAAGGAAGACCGTTTTATTACGACCTTCCATCAGTCTTTTAGTTATGAAGAATTTGTTGAAGGGCTCAAGCCTGTTCTTGCAGAAAAGACTGCTGGCGAAACATCTTCCGATGTAAAATATAAAATCGAAAAAGGCATTTTCTACAAGGCTTGCGAGCGAGCTGCTGAAATTGCAGGATTTACTTCTTTGCAAGACTGTATTTCTGATTCTGACAGAAAAGCAAGAATGGACGATGCAGTCAAAAACAACAAAGTCGTTCTTCTCTGCATTGACGAAATAAACCGAGCCAATGTGTCGGCAGTATTCGGAGATTTGATTTCTCTGATTGAGCCGAGCAAACGGATTGGCGCTAAAAATGAAATGATTGTGCAGTTGCCTTATTCAAAAGACACTTTTGCTGTGCCTGCAAATCTTATGATTGTAGGCACAATGAACACTGCAGACCGTTCAATTCAGCTTCTTGATTCTGCTTTGCGCCGTCGTTTCCGTTTTGAAGAGTTTCTGCCTGATTACGATGTAATTCAGAATGAAACTGTAAAGCCTATTCTTAAGGCTATAAATGCCAGAATCCGTTGTTTGCTCGACAAAGACCATCAGATTGGCCATTCATATTTTATAGATGCAAAAAGCGCGTTGGATATTTTCAATGCCATAAAGGATTGCGTTATTCCGTTGCTTGAGGAATACTTCTATAATGATACTCAGAAAATCCGGCAGGTTTTGAATGAAAATGGTGATTCTGAAGTGAATTTCTATATTCCAGATATAGATGCACAAGAAGCATTGGAGAAAATGCAGAATGATTATGATGACGATAAAGAATTCTATATGCTAAATCCCAAGCTTGACACTGTAAATAATGATTCGTCCGCGCAAGATTTTCTTTCGCATATAATCAACGGCTAGGAATAACTGATGGCAAAGAAAACGCCTGTCATTATTCATGAATTTGGTATTCTCAGCGACAAAAATCAAAAGCGTGTTTCTGTTGAAGAAGAAAAGCAGCTTTCACACGAGGCTTTTCAAAATCTCTGGAATTTTATTCTTGAAAATAGGGATGGGCAGGATGCAGATGAAGTAATGTCCGTCCATTCAAGAGGAGGCCGCCATTATATAAAAACAGGTCGGTATGTCGGAACTGTTCAGACCAAAGACGGGCAGATAATAGAAATCCTTCCGAAAATTTATAAAAGCGGTGATAAAACCGAAAGCGATGAAAAGCTTTGCCGTCGTGTTTTCTTGCGGATGCTGTATTCTTTTCAACATTCAGAAGCAAAATCTTTTCAAGAGGCAAGCTTAAACACTGTTGAAAATTTTCCTATTCTTGAAGTTTATATCAGCCGTTATCTTTCTGAAGTAGAGCAACTTTTAACAAGCGGAATCAAAAAGAACTACACCATAATAGAAGAAAATCAAAGATTCCTGAAAGGCAAACTGTTAATCAGCAAGCAAATTTCAAAAAATTGCGTGGATAAGACTAAGTTTGCAGTGCGTTATTCCAAGTACATTGAAAATATTCCGCAGAATAGAATAATCGTTTCAACTTTGCAGAAGCTTTCAAAGATAACTCAAAATTCTGTAAATGCTGCACGGCGCTATAATTTGCAATCTTTTTTTTCTGACATTCCTGCAAGTGCAAACATAAATTCAGATTTGCAGTTGTCAATTCGCTCAAACAGGCTGTTCGCATCATATCAGAATCTTATGCAGTGGAGCAGTCAGTTTCTTTTGAACAAGGGCTTTACCACATTCAGCGGAAATCATGTAAACCAGTCGCTTTTGTTCAGTGCGGAAAAACTCTTTGAAAGTTTCATCGCCCATCTGTTCAAAAAATATGCAAATCAATATGTAGTTTCAAGCCAGCATTCAAAGTATTTCCTTGTAGATAAATATGGCGATACATCGCATGGCAAATTCCGTCTGCGTCCTGACATTGTGATTGAATCAAAAGATACGGGCAATTTTGCTGATTATGAAACAATTATTCTTGATACAAAATGGAAAAATATTGATTCAAGTGCTCCAGATAAAAATTATCTTATAGATATAAAAGATATGTATCAGCTGTATGCGTATGGGCAGAAGTATCATCTTGGCGACAGTTATTTTCTTGATGTTATTCCCAAGCTCGTTTTGATTTATCCGTATACCGAAAAATTTCAAGCAGAATTGAAGCCGTTTATGTATGAAGAGATTAAAGCAAAATATGGCCTGAAGCTTATGGTTTATCCTTTCAATTTGGCAGATGAAGGCATGCACGGCGATGGGTATAAGCGCCAGATTGGCGAAATAATGCTGCTTGCTTCAAATTTGGAAAGGGCTCTTTTGCCAGATAAGAAAAAAGAAATTCAGGTCTTTGAAAACGAATCTGAAATCTTGAACGAAGATTATAAAATCAATTCTGATGACAAGTATATGCTTATCGGGTATTATCGCACAGAAGCACATCTGAATTGGATTTTGCAGAATAAGCTTTATAATGTTCGTCTTGGTGAGCGGCACGGTGCTCTTAAAGGTATTGATTTGCAGATTACTCCTTCACGGCTTGTTTTGTATACTAACGGCAAGAATGAAGAACCGGCTGGAATCCATGTGTTCACGGTAAACCAGTCAGAAGTTCTTGTTGCAGACAAGCAGAAAATGGAATCGCTCGGCTATCCTGCTGGAAATTCCGGTATTGGCGATGCATACAAATTGTTCTCGCTTGAAATGGAAATAAAAGACCATAAGAAGCTGGATATACGCAAGTTAAAACAGCAAAGCGGCCGCAGCGAAAAAAGCTTCAAACCACTTTTCGTGAAGTATTAAGATGAAGAGAACACCCTATGATATTTGCCGAAACTGAAAAAAGACTAATTGAAGTCGGCACACAAAGTGATACTCAAGAAATATTGAAAAGTGGCCAGAAAAATGTCGGCGCAGACAAAGGCGCGGTCATTGGGAAATTATTGACAGGAGCTGATTTATGTACACACCTCCGTTCAGTGTAACATCAAAAATAATCGATCTTATTTCTAAAATCTCGGAGCGGATTGGTGAAATCAATTCGTTGGAATCAAGTCCGCGGAATGTTCAGCTTCGCAGGATGAACCGCATCAAGACGATTCATTCTTCGCTTGCGATAGAGAATAATTCTTTGAGCCTTGAGCAGATTACGGCGATTATTGAAGGAAAGCGTGTTCTTGGCGCACCGAATGAGATTCAGGAAGTCAAGAATGCAGTTCAAGCGTATGACTTGCTCTTGTCGCTTGATTCAACGAATGAAGATGATTTGCTCCGTGCCCATTCTCTTATGATGAGCGATTTGGTGAACCAAAACGGAAAGTATCGTACCGGCGGTGTCGGTATTTTTGATGGCAGCGATGTGGTACATATCGCTCCTCCTGCTGAAAGAGTTCCTGCTTTGATGGCGGATTTATTTGACTGGCTGAAAAATTCTGATGTGCATCCGCTTATAAAATCTTGTGTATTCCATTATGAATTCGAGTTTATTCATCCTTTTCAAGACGGCAACGGCAGGATGGGCCGGCTTTGGCAAACTGTAATTCTGAAGGACTGGAAAGATGTATTTGCGTGGCTTCCTGTTGAGACTCTAATTAAAGAACATCAGGCAGAATATTACAAAGCTTTGAATACCAGTGACTCAAATGCCGACAGCACAATTTTCACAGAATTTATGCTGAACTTGCTCGATAAATCCATTGAAGAAATTATTGCTATAGAAAAAAGGGTGACTGTAAAGGTGACTCAAAAGGTGACTGTAAATCAACAGAAAATAATTGAAGCCATAAAAGAAAATCCCTCTATTACGCAGGATGAGCTTTCGCAGAAAATCGGTATTGCGCGAAAAAATATCATAGGCAACATGAAAAAATTGCAGGAAAAGGGCATTCTTCGCCGTGTCGGTGCAGATAAAAACGGCTACTGGGAAGTCACTGCATCTGCGCCGTAGATTGACCTCCTGTGCACCGTAGAATTTTTAAAAACGGGTCAAAAATTAAGTCAGTTTTCTGTAATAGTGTCCGCCTCCGGGACTTGGACCTTGCGCAATGCACCCCGTCATTTCTTTCTGAGGATTTTAAGCGCGGCATAATGCTGGATTTCAAATTGCCCGGGCACCTCGTTTTCAAGCATCGCCCAATGCTCTTTCTCCCATGCGGCAAGTTCATCCCCGGACAGGGATGCACCGACACCGCGGCACGCCTTCATTCTTCCGTGCCAGCTTTCCCTCGTAAACGGAATCCTGACGTCATATTCCTCATGGTCTTCCAAATCGAAATATGCATACGCGACATCCGGCACCCAGATCGGATGCTTCGTCTCTCCGGCACCGGACCATCCGGGACTGTATTTCAGGACAATTTCCTCGCTCCTGCCTGCAATCTTGTCTTCGAACGGAAGCCATGCCATGTACAGAATTACAAGTCTTCCGCCGCTTTTCAAAAGACGTGCAAACTCCGGCATCACTTTCTCGTGGTCAAAATACCAGAAACACTGGCATGCCGTAAGCACATCGAATGACCCGGACGGAAAATCAATGCTCTCTGCGGACACTGCCTGAAAGTCAATGTCCATCCCTGCTTCCTTTGAAAGTCTTTTTGCCTGCTCAATCTGCTCCGGCGAAATATCCGTCCCGGTCCATTTCGCTCCGAAGCGGTACATGTTTCTCGGCAGCACTCCGGTCCCGGTTCCCAGGTCAAGGACTTTCTGGGGTGCAACGCAGAGTCCCCTGTCCGCAATCTTCTTATAAAAAATCTCCGGGTAGATGTCACGGAAGCGGGCGTAATCAGCTGATGTTCTTCCCCAGTCAAACGCTTTGCCTGCGTCAATCCGCTTGTCAACAATATCCATTTTTTCCTTCCTTTCGTTTTCCGGCTACGCTTCTGTTTTCAAGAGGCAGTTCATTGATTATCATAAAAAAATCGGTCTGCTGCTACTGTCTTAAACCCCGATGTTCTAGAACCTTCTGAGCGGGCACTCGGAGATTTTGATCTTGTCCCGCAGTTCGGGAATGCCCGTCGAAGCAAAATAGTCGGCAAGGACATCGCGGGTCACACGGGCCTGCGGACCGATGCAGACCTGCTCAAAAAGCTCGCTGTAGGAGTGGCCGAGCGACTTGCACACCGTGCGGAGGTTCAGCACATAGTATTTCTTGATGTTCGTTTCTTCGACGAAGAAGCGGGGCTCTCCGAGGTATTCATTCACATTGTAGGGTAGCGAAACCAGGCGGTATTCCTTTTCGCTGATGAATGAAGGATGCTTGAAAAGCGGCGAACTGGTGATGAGCCGGTTAAAGAACTCGCTGATTTTTCCAGACAGGGGCGCTTCATCCTTGCGGGAACCCGCATGTACGCATTCCCTGATCAGTTCGCAGAGTTCCTGAACAATCGGCATGTCATCGCAGCTGCCCGCATAGTTTACCTGGCAGAGTGGTGCGTGCCCCGCATCGCCGATCTGTGCCAGAAGCCCGCGGTTAAAGGCAATGCACACGCCCATGCCGTTCTTGGCGTATCGTGCCCACTGCGCCGCATCATCGGCATATTCGCTGAAGCACGCCGCATAGCTGGACAGGGAATCAAAGTCCTTCAGGTTCTCCGCAAAGAGCAAGTCCATGCAGGCGGACTCTTCCGGCGAAAGCCGTTTTTTCACGGTAACCTTCAGTTCCCTGATGAAGTACTTCATTTCCTGGCTGTCGTTCATGCGCCGCAGGTTCCAGAGCCAGATTTCACCGTTCGTAATGATTCCCCGCATTGCGTTGAAATCCGTATAGTGATAGAGCGTTGTCCTTTCACCGCAGCCGTTCATGCAATCATCCCCCTGTGCCGGTTGCAGGCATCCGCGGCAGCACAACGCGGCGTGCCTGCCTGCGTTGTGTAGTGCCGTGCTTTTGCACCGGCTGTCTGCCAGCCTTGTGCGGAAAACTCAGTTTCCTGCTATTTCGTTGAAGAGCGCCTGATAGAGCAGTGCCTTGTCCTTGTTGGTCTGGCTTATCGTGTTGATCATGCGCTGTGCCAGCTTGAGCATGACCCGGTAGCCCAGGAGGCTCTGCTTCTGGCACAGTTCGTGGAACTTCCTGCTGGTCAGGACGAGCACCTTGCATTCCTCGTTGGCGGTGACGGTCGCACTCCTCGTGTCGTTGCTGATGAGGGCGGTTTCGCCGAAGAAGATGTTCATGCTTGCATTCAGGTCTGCGAGGGCGATGGAGTCACCCGCAGGGGTGGCACGCGAGATGTGCACGGAGCCGGAGTAGAGGATGTAGAACTCGTCGCCGACGTCACCTTCTTTTATGATGACCTGGCCGGCCTTGAATGTCTTTATTCCGATGCCCTCGTACAGCTGCTCAAGGATTGCCTTGTCCTCCGCCTTTGCCGGGTCAAAGTCCGCAAAGAGCTGTATCTTGATGAGCTTGGGCAGGATGTCCTCAAAATTTTTCTTTTCCATGGCTGTACCCCCTAGTTTGCCTTGCCGCGCACGAATATTGCCTTCGAGTGCCGGGGAATGACGAATGTGGACGCCGGAGCCAGCATCGGCTCGTTACTCTTGAGCTGCTTGACCTTCTGCAGGTTGTCGATGATTTTGCTGATGTCCGGGTTCTTCTGTGCCTCGCGGAGGGCTTCCGTACGCCGGTGGTGGAAGTTACCGGAGTTCAACAGGATGCCGATGAGCAGTCCGTGCTGGTCGCGCTTGTCTGCCTCGTATGCCTTGAGGTCGCCGTAGGTCTTGCCGACAAATTCTGCCGGTATGTCGCCGATGAGTATGCCGGAGTCGGCGTCGTTGCTGCTTATGAGCGTACTGATGACGTGGCTGTAGCCCTGGCCGCTGGATGCCGTGGCAAGGAGTGCCTGCTCGTAGTCCTGTGTCAGGATTATCTCGTCGCAGTGCGCCATCTTGAGGTGCTTTTCGAACTTGGGGCTCATCAGCTCGGCAACGACGTAGAGGCCGGGGTTCAGGTTTTCAATCGTCAGGACGGCGAGGACGGTGCGGGAGTCCACCTCAAGCTCCGAGTAATCCTTTGACTTGTCGGAGATGACGAGGATGCGTTCCGCCTCCTTTATGCTCGCCCGCTTGAGCGTGGACTCGTCCGTGAAGTCTCCCGCTACATAGCTTATGTCCTTGTAGGAGTCATGGCTTTTGAGCAGCTGCATCTGCTCGGGGGCTTCGTTTATGAGGACAATCATGTCCGTGCTTATGTCGGGGTTCGCCTTGAGGACGGTTTTGAGGATTTTCTCAAAGCCCGGCCTCCATCCGCAGATAATAAAATGTCCGTTCATATCCTTTATCGTTTTCAATCCTTTGTCCTTTTTTTCCTGAATGTCTACAAACAGGGCCGTTATGTTACCCCGTATGTAGCTGAAGAAGAATGTGCCGGTAATCAGCAGGGTGATTGCGGCGGCACGTCCCGGAAGCGACTCGCACACGTACTCGAAGTAGCCTGCGAACACCGCGACGCACATGAAATAGAAGGTATCGAACTTGGTTTCTATTCCGCTTCCTGTCTTTGTCTCAACGTGGTAGACGACTGCCGCCATGCACCCGATGAGGAGGAGGATAGCAAGGTATGCGTATGTCGAAGGTGTCTTGAGCAGGACCTTCAGCGCGTGGAAGAGGTGCCGCTGCTTTCCGTCTTTCTTTTTGCTCATCTTTTCTCTGCAGCCTCCTAGCTGTTTTCGTTCGCACAGACCAGGATGGACTTGGCGTTCTTTGGAATGACGTAGGATGTCGCCGGCGTGAGCAGCGGCTCATTGCAGTGGCCTTCCCCGTTGAGCAGCAGGCCGACCAGAATCTTGGACTCCCCCTGCTTGCCGTAATAGGACTCAAGGTCCCCGTAGTTCTTGCCCACGTAGCCCTGCGGGAATGTGGCGACGATGATGCCCGAGTCGGAGTCATCGCTGATGAGCGACTTGATCACGTTGCTGTAGCCCTGGCCGCTCGATGCAGTTGCAAGCAGGCTGTGCTCGTACTCCTGCGTGAGGATTATCTCGTCGCAGTGGGCCAGCCGCAGGTGATCTGCAAGCTTCTCGTCCAGAAGCTCGGCGGAGATGTAGACCGACGGGTTCAGGTTCTTCATCGTGAGGACGGCAAGGACGGTACGGGAGTCAATTTCCATCGAGGAAGACTTGCCCGTGCCCGGATCCGCTATGACGAGGACGCGGCCCGCCGTTTCGATGTGGGCGCGCTTGAGCGTTTCCGCATCGGAGAAGTCTCCGGCGACATACTTGACGCCGCTGAAACGGGAGTCTTCCTTGAGCTGCTCTACCTGCTGGGAGGGAGCGTTGTTCACCAGAATGATCATGTCGGGGGTGATGTCCGGGTTTGACCGCATCACCGTGTCCAGAAGCTGCTCGAAGCCGCTTCTCCAGCCGCAGAGTAAAAACTGTCCTTTCATACGCCTTATCTTCTTTAAACCTTTGTTGTTCTTAGACTGAATGTCCATGATTACCGAGGTAATCTTTCCGATTATGACCGACCACAGGGCCATGCCCAAAAGCAGCAGCACGAGTGAAGCGAAGCGGCCGGGTACGGACTTCACGTAGAAGTCGTAATAGGCTGCAACGACTGCGACAATCGTGTGCCAGACTGCATCAAAAAGCCCGGTAATGCCCGAATCTGTCTTTGTTTCCGTCCTGTAGACCACGTAGGTCGACAGGACAATCATAGCCAGAATGAGGAGCATCAGGTAGCTGAACGGATTTGTCAGTATCCGCTTCAGACTCTTGAGCAGCTTTCTTCTTCTTTTTTTACTCGTTTCGCTCATTGTTCAAAGCTCTCCTTAAAAGCTGCCGGCGACGGGTATGTATATACCCGGTAGATACCGTCATCATAGGTTAAATTCCCTTCTTTGAATACGGCGTTATCGCGGGATGCTTCCCACGATTTTGTGTCTATCAAAAAGAAGACGGCTTCCCCCTGGTGAAAGCTGTCTTCATAGAAGCGCCGGGAGGTCAGAAAGAGGTTCGGCTCAAAGCGGTCCGGAAGCAGGGCTGCGCCCGTCGGTAATTCCCGGGAACTGACCATTGCAAATTCGATTTTCCCGTCCATCATGAACGTAAGGCGGTTTGCAAGGGGGGTAATCGAATAGCCGAAGTTCATGCCCGACCGGTCAAGGTATGAAATGATGCGGGTCTTGTCTGCATTTACGTTGCTGAAGAACGTTGCCGTAAGGGTCGTGAAGCTGTTGATCAGGACGAACAGGCTTCCCGTCAGGGCGAGCAGGTAGCGGGGCAGTTCATGCGTTCGGTCACTGCCTGCCGGGCCTTGCTTTTCCTGTGTGTCCCGGTTGTGCTGTGTGTCCTGCCCTTCGATCAGGATTGCCGTGAAGGCGGGGATGAATGCGAGTTCAAGTATGAAATAGCGGGCAATGTAGTTGACGTGCAGGTACAGGAAGCCCGTCAGCACGATGCTTGTCAGCGTGAAGCGGATGTAGAAGGCCTGTGCTTCACCGTAGCATTTGCCGTCCCGGAACATGAAGCGGACGGTAAAGTATATGAGCAGGACGGCGAAGGCATACAGGATGATGTTCGTAATGCCCGCCGGGGTACTGACGGAAACCTGTTCATTATAGCCGAGCGTTTTGAGCAGGTCATGGTACACGGTGCTGCCGCTGATGTCATCGAGCTTTCCGAATGCGCTTTCGTACCAGAGCGAAAACCGGTAGAACCTGCGGAGCAGGGTTGAGTTCAAAAGGTAGCCGAATGCTGCGGTGAGCAGGGTAAGGCTGGAAAGGCGGCTCTTTCCTTCGCTCCAGATTGCTGCCGGCCGGAAGGGGGCTTCTCCGTCGGCCCGGGCGCTGGCCTGCCGGTAGACGCTCACTGCGGCGAGGGGCAGCAGGAGGATGAAGATGTAGCGGATGCTCGTGAGTCCTTCGATGAACGAAAGGATGTAGAGGCTGACCAGGCAGGCGCGCCGCTTCCGTTCGCTGAGCCTGCCTGCCCTGCCGTCTTCGAAGGCAAGCGTGAGGAAGAGGCTCAGGTGGACGGAGAAGATGACGATTTTGGGAACATAGTAATTGCCGAGCGTGACGAATTGCCAGACGGACAGGGAGTAGGGGCAGGCACTGATGATCGAGACGGCGAGTTTCAGCGGCAGGCTCTGTATGTCCAGCGCCTTGAGCAGGCACCATGCAGACCAGGCGAGGAGGGGCAGGCAGGCGGTGCAGGTCAGTATCTTGACCAGATGCCAGCTGCCGGTAACGCAGAAGAGCGGCGCGCTGATAAGCTGGGTGTTCAGTGTCCGCAGTTCGGTGGAATAGCACCAGCTCCGCGGCCAGAATGTCTTTTGCAGGAAACATTCTTTTGCGAGTACGATTTCCGCCCCCATGTCCGAATCAATGTAGTGGTCGGTGTTTTTTATGAAGCATACGATGAGCAGTATAAGGAGGCCTGTCGCATAGACGCAGAGGAGGAATATCCTGTTCTGCGGTGGGAGTGCCAGGTAAAGCAGGGCCGCTGCCAGGATTGCGGTGAAGAGGGGATAGGACAGGAGGGAGATGATTGTCGGCAGCCATTTTGCTGCATCGAAGCTCCGCTTAAAGACGCTCTGTTCCAGAAAACCCTGCAGCTGCCCGGACAGCGAATTGGAGGCGATGGAAAGGACGAGGCCGGCGGTGAAGAGGACTGCGGTTAGAATGCTGGCCGCCCATGCTGCCCTGGGGGAAAGTTGTTCCGTCCGAATCACGGTGCCGGTTCCCCCTGTGGCTGTTCTGCTGCGGAATCAACGTATTTCTGGAGCTGACCGGCAGACGCCTTTATGTCGCTGATGACGGAAGGCCCTGCGATGCAGCCGCCTTCGCAGGACATGACCTCGATGAGGTTTGGGCAGTCCGGCGGGGTCGGAATCTTGCCGGAGTTGATGAAGCCGTAGCGTTTGAGCGAGTTCATGCCGGCCTTGTTCAGCCCGTTTATCCTGCCTTCGCGCAGGAGGCCGGGATCCTTCAGGTTTGCCTTGACTGCTTCGAGGACGCCGCCGCTGCGGGCAAAGTTCCGTCCGTAACGGCTTGCCGTTGTTCCGTTTTCGATGCCCTCCAGTTCGTTTATGTCCAGTTCCTTTGCGTCCATGAATGCCGACAGTTCTTCGACGGAAAGCACGTAGTCAACGTCGTCATCGTCAAAGGCTTCCCGCCGTTTGGCAATGCAGGGACCGATGAACACGGTGACGCAGTTCCGGTCGTCTTCGCGGGCGAGGGCTGCGGTATAGTGCATGGGACTGCGGGTTTCGGAGACGCATTCCTTGAGTTCGGGGACGTGGATGCGCACTGCCCGTACGTATGCCGAACAGCAGGAGGTGGTCATCATCTTGTCTCCCCGCGCCATCCGCTCTTCGAATTCCTGTGCTTCTTTCTGTGCGCAGATGTCTGCCCCGCGGGCGACTTCGTAGACCCTGTCAAAGCCGAGCGCGAGCATTGCCTGTTCCAGCTGGCCCGTACTTGCCTTGAACTGACTGGCGATGGAAGGGGCGTAGAGGGCAACGACCCGCCGCTCCTTGTGCATGATCTTGTTGATGACGTCGACAAGCTGGCTCTTGTCCATCATGGCGCCGAAGGGACATTCCCTCATGCAGTTGCCGCAGAAAATGCATTTATGGTAGTCGATTGTTTCCAGCCCGTTTTCGTCCTTTGAGATTGCGCCGACGGGACAGGCTTCTTCACAGGGAACGGGAATCTTGATGATTGCGTGGTAGGGGCAGTTGTCAAGGCAGCGGCCGCAGTTGACGCAGAGTTTTTCATCGATTGCTGCCCGCCGTTCCACGGTAATCGCCTTGCGGGGGCAGTTCATCATGCAGGGGCGGGCATAGCAGGCCTGGCAGGCATTCGTTACCATGTAGTGCGAGCGGACGCAGCCGTTGCAGGCTTCGTGCAGGACGGTCAGCATGGGCCAGGTGGGCTTCTCCCGTTTCAGCGCTTCCGTTGCGTAGGAAGCGAGCGTGCGTTCTTCATCGATTTTTTCTATGGAAAATCCCAGGCGGGCGAGAACCCGCATTCTCAGCAGCTCGCGGTCGTGGTAGATGCAGCACCTCATCGGCGGACGGTCACGGGGCGCCATTTCGCGGGGAATGAAATGCACCCCTTCCTCCAGCTTGCCTTCGAGCTGGAGTTTGGCTATCCTGACAAGCACTTCATGCTTGATGTTCGCTGTCTTGTTGTTGAGGTTGAGCATAAAATCAGTATATCAGAAAAAGGAATTTTGTGCTATACGACTCCCGCTTTCGTCCCGGATCCGCTTGTGTTTTCCTGATTCATGCTGACGCCTTTGGAGACTAGCTGCCGGCGTAGTCCAAACTGTATCCTTCGGTTTCAGACCGAATCATTTTGTGTGGGCAGGTCTTTTTCTTTCCCTGCCTGTCGTGCCAGTTGTACAGGTGAACCGGGAGAACTGAAAGGACACCGCCTGCTTTTTACCAATTTGCATATATGCTTACAGATATGTTTACGGCAGCCAGTAGACTGAATATTCTGTTTCGATCTCAAAGCCGAATTTTTCGGCAAGATGCCGGGAAGCACCGTTCTGCGCATCCCAATGGACCGTGATGCCTCGTTCCATGCAATCCTGCAGCATCCGGGCAACGCAGGCTGTTGCCAGCTTTTTCCCCCGGTGGGATTCCTTTGTGGATACGTCCAGTTCAATCGCTCCGTTCAGGCTCAGGAAAGAAGATGCCGCAGCTGCAATATCGACGCCATAATACACGACAGCGCCGGAGCCTTCCGCCTGAAAAGCAGCCCAGCAGGGATAATTCTCCCCGTGGGAGAACGGATGCCGTTCAAAAGCCGCTTCGTCCATGCAGGTCAGCCGGTAGCCTTCCGGGAGTTCCGTCTTTTCCGGGATTGTGAACCGGCATGCCGGTTTCATCATTGTCCGCCGGTATAGTGCCGCATCGGGATGCTGTGCCTGTATCTGCTTTTCCCAGGCTTTTGTCAGGCATACCAAAGGTCTGCCCCTGAAATGTGAATCTACCCGGGCAAATGTTTCCGGTTCCGGTTCTCCGTCCAGATACACGAACAGTGCATCTGTAATACTGCTTCGGCTGTACTGTTCCCGTTTGCCGAAAACGCCCTGCAGGGCTGCCTGATATAGAAGCGGCGTATTCATGGCTCTTCCCCGAATCCTGCATGGGAAGCTCCGTTGATCAGGCATTCCGCTGCGTCCGCAATATCGTCCCGATCCATTTTCGTCTGATAGTTCTCCAGAAGCCCGGAAAACGCCGTAACCTGCATTTTCCAGACAGTCCCTGTATCTTCACGTGCTGCGGGCTTCAGCTCTATGCCTGCCATCGTCTTCTTCATGGATTCATACATAACTTCTATGGTCTTCGAGTCATAGACCTTTCGGAATCTTTCTTAAAGCCAAAATGCTCATATAAACCATGTGCATCTTTTGTCACAAGAATTCCGAACAGATTGGCAAAACGTTTGTCATTGACAATTGTTGATATGAGTTTCTTTCCGATTCCTTTGCCACGATGTTTTTCATCTACAATCACGTCAGCTATATAAAATGTCGTGGCAAAGTCCGTTATGACCCTTGCCATCCCGATAAACTCTTCTGTACCAGATTCATATGCCCCGAAGACGATTGAATTATCGAAAGATTTTTTCATTACGTCCGCCTGCCTGTTAGATGCCCAATACGAATTGTGCAGAAGCTCTATGGCTTTTTTCACAGGGAATTTAGCTTTGTCATCGCTTATGATACATTCACTCATTTTTTTTCTCCATGATTATCAGTGTGTATGCATTGCTTGTAAAAGCATCCTGAGTTTTTTCGTTTTTTTAATCTGTCAGAAGATTTTTTTCTTATCAAAGATAAGTGGCGCAGTGCGCCATCAACCTTACAATGAGTGAAACCGCACAGGCCTTGAGCCTGTGTCGGCTTTGAACTTCTTGTTATGACAATTTTTTATGCATATGCATAAGTTTTAATTTCTTCTAACTGTGGTGCAAGTTCAATCTTAGCATTTCTGATATCTATATCATCCTGTAAGGACATAAAATAGCCGTCAGATAATCCAAAGAATTTTGCAAGTCTTAAAGAAGTATCTGCAGTTATCTTTCTGCGGTTATGAAGAATATCCTGAATGCGGGAAGTCGGAACATTTATTTCCTGTGCAAGTTTATATGCAGAAATTCCAAGTGGAATAAGAAATTCTTCGTTGAGGATTTCCCCGATTGTTGGTGTTTCGATAAAATCAGACATAGTTTTCTCCTAGTGGTAATCTACAATCTCTACATCGTAATAATGTCCGTCTTTTTCTGTAAAACAGACACGCCACTGATCATTTATGCGGATTGAATGCTGCCCTTTTCTGTCTCCGTCAAGCTGTTCTAGGTGATTGCTTGGTGGAACTCGCAAATCTTCAAGGCACTTTGCATTATCTATCATCATGAGTTTTCGTAAAGCAACTTTCTGAATTGTAGTTGGAAGTCGCTTTGAGAACTTCTGATTGTAGATAAGTTCTGTTTCTTTATCCGCAAAACTCTTTATCATATATATATTATAACTGTGATGCGTGTATATGTCAAACAGACAGTTATTAAGCGGCGTAAAGCCGCGCGCTATCGGTTTCTTGCGAAATCCCTAAAGTTCAATTTCATTTTTCCTCCTAATGCGCCCCAGTGCGGGCGTCCACATAACAATATTTTAAACCGCAAACCGGCTTGACCGGTTTGTCGGCTTTGAAAATTATGTTAGGCGATATTACATAGTTACTGCAACAACATTATAATCCTGAAGAAGTTTCTTACCGCCAGTACGAAGAACCTGTAAGAATCTCTGGGCTGTACCCTGTGGAATATTTCTACCAGACTCCCATGCTTCCACGGTTTTAGGAGATACACCAAGAACAAAAGCAAAGTTTTTCTGTGTCAAGTTCAAATCTTCGCGAATCTGCTTGATTTCTTTGTCATGATACTGAGGAAGTTCTGCAACAGTAACACTCATTTTTCTTGCTTTTGAAGCATTGCCTTTTGCATATGCAAGACTTTCGTTGAGACCATTCATAATGCTTTCAAATACTTTATTTTCTGCCATCTTGTGCCTCCTTCTCAGCATTTTTTATTGCCGTTACTATAGTTTTCATCTGATTTCGCTCTGCTTTACTCAGATTTGCCTTTTCATTCTTTGGAAATGCGGTGAGAAGATAAATATGCTCGGCAAAAACTATATCCAAATACACAATCCTTGCTCCTCCACTTTTACCACGACCTTCCAAAGCCCAGCGGAATTTCTTAACTCCGCCGGTTCCTTCCAATGTATCTCCGCAATCAGGATTTTTGCAGATATATATTTCCAGCTCGCCCAAATCATCATCATTCAAGCCAAGTTCTTTCCAAGTACGGTCAAATTCTTTTGTAATGATGAATTCTCTATGTCATGGTTATAATATACACCCTACTGAATAGGGTGTCAAGTGATTATAATTCAGCTGTTACGGCATCTATCAATCTCGATGCATTATTTAGCTTGTTGATTAGATTCACTAAATCCAGCTCTCCATTCTCTTTTTTTAAAAAGACATCATTAATAATTGCAACGGAAGTGTATTCTCCACATCTGTATCTTGAAGGTTTTGATATACTTAAGTCAAATTCGGAGGATTTTTCCTGTATGAGGTAAAAAATGTCATACAACACATCAATTGTTCGTTCCTATTTTCCACAGATTTTGATGAATAAGTTGATTTTATCAGCACAGTAGTTTTCTATTTGCAGATAGATTTCACAATTTTTTTCACTTGACAGTGAAGTAAAGTGAAACCACAAGCCTAAGAACCCACCGTTTGGATTTGAAACATAATCCCAATGAGACCAGTCGTTTTCAAGATTCGATTCAATGTAAGAATATAGACCTTTTGTCGCTTCCCATGAGTTCAGTTTTTCGTATTTATTACTCTGGAAATTAAAACCCGCAAACGTCAAGCAGCTTGCTTAGTTATGTAGGATAGGTTCCTGTGCTTGAATATATTCTGAACCTTGGATTTGTCTTTTTGAAGCCGTCTCATAAAGGAATAAGTTTTTCTGTGTAAATCTTTTGCGGTACGAGGAAGGATCCCCGAATGAACGTCAATCTTCAGGTTGTGGTTTAAATATTCATCCGGATTAATTTCCGGGGAATATCTCGTAGTATGTAAGCTCAAAAATAAAACGATATAATGTAAGAGTTTAAAATATTTTTGTCGTTTTTTCTTACAATACGGAGCGAAACACAGCGCGTGCACCGTGTTAAACACACCGCGTGCACCGTGTTAAACACAGCGAATGCACCGTGTTGAACACACCGGGTGCACCGTGTTAAACACAGCACGTGCACAGTACTGAACAGTGCGGCAGCTCAAAAAAAAGAGTAGCCCGGCGTTATTTCCTGCATATCAGTCTTCATTTTAGGCTTTGCTTGAAAAACCTTTCGATCCTGCACTCGTGCGTCTTGGACTGCTCATCGTAGTTCACGCCGACAAAGAGCAGGTCGCCGGAATAGCGGGAAAGGCTGGCAAAATACTTCCTGTCTTTTATCTGCGTCAGGGCGGTCTCCGCGCTCATACGTCCTTGCTTTGAGCGAGTATAAGAACGGTTTGAGGTTACGTGGATGTGGTTCTCGTCGAGCGACTTCGCAACCGCCTCCGCGTTCAGCTTTTATGTCTCCCGGTCGTAGGCCAGGTAGCCCAGATGAATCAGGTAGGTAAACACGTCGCCCCGGGTGGAAGGAGCGCGAGTCACAGCCTTTGGAGTAGTAGGCGGACAGCATTTTGCCCGCTATCGTCTTGCTAAATCATTGACAGGTACAAAATCCGTTTTTTTCTCTATGCGCCCCAGTGCGGGCGTCCACATAACAATATTTTAAACCGCAGGCAGCTTGACTGCCTGTCGGCTTTGAAAATTATGTTATACGATGTTTTTTACAGATTTTACAAATCTATAATTTCATATTTACTACATTTCAAAACTTC
>CAMJZA010000046.1 GCA_946410085.1 uncultured Treponema sp.
AGACTGCATCCTCCTTGAGAACAACGGGATAGACGGCCTGCTGACGCTGCAGGATTCTAAAGGATATGTTTATTCTTTTAATGATGGAAAGAAGAAAAAAATAGCTTCTTCCTTCTCCGAATACATAAAGATGTGTTTAGAATAATGTTGAACAGAATATGCAATCTCAAGAATCTCAGCTCATGTGCACTTAGGCTCAGAAGGTATGTTGACGGAGACGCGGACACTCCGTTTGAGTTTTTTGTCCTTTCCCTGATTGTCGTCAACACAATTTCTCTTGGAATGGAAACATCCAGAAGTATTGTGGAGCTGCACGGGCGTCTCCTTGTCCTCATAGACCAAGTTTGCCTTTTGGTATTCCTGCTTGAGATTGGGATAAAGTTTATTGCATTCAACCGGGAATTCTTTGCAGAAAGACGGGTTGACGAAAAGACGGGTGAGCATTACCTGCACGTAAACTATTGGAATATATTTGATTTAACCATCATTGCTATTTCCTTGATAGCTTCGCTGTCCTACTCTCCGTTTCTCAGGACTTTCAGCGTGTTCCGCTCCATACGGGTCATAAATGCAATCCGTTCCTTCCGTATAGTAAAGACGCTGAAGCTCATAAACAACGTGACCCGACTGCGGGCTCTGCTAAAGGCGATTGTCGGAGCCATACCGAATATTGCATGGACGTTCGCGCTGCTTGCCATACTTGCGTATGTCTATGCGATTATCGGGACACATTTTTTCAGAGATGCTTTCCCCCTGTTCTTTGACGGGCTTGGAAAATCTCTGCTAACTTTGTGCCAGATTACGACGTTCGACGACTGGGTAAGCGAGATAGCCCGTCCGATAATAGCCGTATACCCGTGGTCATGGCTCTATTTTGCTACATATGTGTTCCTGACGGCCTTTGTCATGATGAATGTTATTGTGGGAATTATCGTTGACTCCATTAATAGCGAACGTGAAAACAAAGCGTTTGTAAAAGACATCTCTCTGGCGGATATCTCAAGTCAGATTCAGGCACTGCATGCGGAGATTGCCGAGCTGAAAAAACAACTGGGGCAGAACACAAATATAACAGTATAGCAATTTTAGGAGGTTCCTTCATGTTCTTCTTTTCCCCAGATTTTAAATCGCCAGCTTTTGAACAAATGAATTTTATCTGCAGGGCCTGCGGGCACATGTTCCAGGGGCGGGACTGCAAGGAGTGGCGGCTGGGAGAAATCACCGGCGGATAGTCGTTGCTGCCCTTTTCCGCCCCTGTTCGGCCTTCTGGGGCCCAAGTGCCCCGAGTGCGGCAGCCGAACTTGTACATCCTATACCAACGTTATGGCAACACGCTTCCCCAATGCGTGTGCAAAACGTTCAACAGTTGATATGGAAGTGTTGAACGTAGGGTCAAGTGCGTTGTCAACTGCCGTCCGGGTAGTGTGCATCAAGGCTGCGACAGCAGACTTGGAAAGCTTCTGCTTCTCCATTTCTGCCTGAAGCTGAGCGGCTATCACTTTTTTTGCCGCAAGCTCCTGAGCCTCCTCATACAAACCTTGTTCCTTCATAAACTCGGAGAAATCCTGTCCTACGCCGTTCATTTTTTCAACTCCCAGTAATCTTTCATTCTTGTCTTTGCCGTCTCAATCTCATTCTGTGGTGTTTTCTGTGTTTTCTTTGTAAACCCATGCAGAAGCATCATCTTATTTCCATCAATAGTAAAGAACACCCTGCTTATCCCTTTTTTTATTGTCGAGCGAACTTCCCACAGGTTAGTATCCATCTTCCTGCACAATGGAAGTCCGATGGGAAAGCCTTTTTGTACCGCAAATATATCAGATCCAACTTCCCTCCTGTCATCCTTTGATAAACTCAACAGGTAGTCCCGGCATGGCTGTTTGCCTTGCTCGGATTCGTAAAAGGCAGCCTCTAAAGCCTCTTCCCGTTCCATTTTTTATTGTACATTATATTGTGCAGTATGTCAAATTCTCTCTTTATAGCTTTTTTTCATTCAGGGTGACTTTGCCCCGGGTACGGCAAGTTCACCGTAGGAAAGTGAATTCCGTCAAGGACATCTCAAAAAAAAGATTTTTTTCCTGACCCATGACACTATTTGTCATGGATGCCGGTTTATACTGTTCTCATGCTAAATGGGGTAAGGAGAATTGCTATATGACAGAAATCATGCTTTCCATTTTATGGGCAATCTACAACGCACTTAAGGGCGGCGTAGACTGTAATTGATTCAAAGGAGGTCTGTATGATGAAAAGGTTTGTAGCCGGTGTCGTCTTTGCCGGTGCGGTGGCCGTGGGCGTGAAGAAGCTCTCGGAGTATGCGGAGGGACGGGACGATCTGAAGGACATAAAGGACAAGCTTGCCAAGACCAAAGACGACTTCGTTGCGGACTGCCGCGACCTGGCCCGGGCCGTGTCGGACGCATTCTGGAACGGCGGTATCGATGGTACCAGGGATTCCGCGCCGCCAGTCATGCAGGACTAGCAGGAGGAGGGAACTATGGGTACGGCGTTGAAGGTCACGGGACTGATACTGGGCGGGGTGGCCGCGGGCATAATCTTCGCCCTCAACAAGGAGAATTTGAATCTTGTCGATGATTACAACAAGCTTCATGACGAGTACAACGACCTCGTCAATGAGTGGAACGAAAAACTCGCTACGAAGAAGAGCGGGAGTCCCAACCCGCACTGGAAGCACTACAAGAACCCCCATGATAAGCCCGAGGTGAATGTCATCCGCCGGAAGGATGCGGTGGACGAGGACGGAACACGGCACAGGGTATACACGGACCTGAGCAGCGGTACCAAGTTCATGGTTCTGGGCGGCTGACGGTAGGGGCGGAGTTTTCCAGGCGGGCAGTTTCCGCCTCCCCGCCCAGGCCCTGCAAAGCAGGCTTTACGATTCCCCCTTCAGCAGCTTCTTGATGTCTCCGAGCGGCCCGTCGGAGACGCTTTCCGGCATGAACACGTGCAGCAGCTCTATGCTCCGCGTCAGGGCAGTGTATACCATGTTGCGGTTCATCTTGTCGAAGACGGACTCCTCAAAGTCATAAAGGAAACCGGCCCGGTGGTCCAGGTAGAACAGGACTACGGGGAAGTCCAGCCCCTTGCAGCTCTGGGGGGTCGCAAGGCGGACTATCCTGGGCTTCGCAAAGTCGAAGTCCTGCGCGTTCACCGGGGCGCAGTCAAGGTCCAGCTCGTCTTTGAGCAGATTCTGGAGCTTTTCCAGCTGGGCCTTTTTGGGCGCGATGAGGCAGATGTTTTCCGGCTCATAGCCGAGCGACTTCACGCACATCCGCACCGTGTCCGCCATCTGGCGGAAAGATTCTTCCTGGCTCTTGTTCTCGTGCAGCTCTACGGGCGGCCCCATGCGGAATGTCCGGGGCACGTTGTCCGTGTCGCAGCCCGCGATGAGCGCACGGTAGCGTTCCGCGATGGAGTTTATCTGGTCGGTGCTCCTGAAATTGATGTGGAGCGTCCTCGTGCTGCCGCCCACGTCTATCCCGGCCCGGCTCCAGGTAAAGCCCGGCTGGAAGACGGACTGGTCACTGTCGCCTGCGAGGATCATGCTCTTCCGTGTGGCGAGCCTGAGCACGCGGAGGGATGCCGCCGTCAAATCCTGAGCCTCGTCCACGAAGAGATAGTCCACCTGCAGGGATTCGGGGACGGAGTATTCCCCGCCGTCAATTTTCCTGAGCAGCCTGTAGGTCAGGTAGGGAACCGGCTGTGCCTCGCGTTTCTCCCATTCCGAGAAAATTGCCTCCACGGCCTCCCAGACCTTCGCACGGGCCCCGGGGGCGAGGGGCTTGCGCATTCCGGTCCGTTTTATCCCCTGCTTGCCCTCCCCGCAGTATTCGTCCCGCGAGACGAACCCGGGAAGGATGAACCTGTCCAGCTCGGCCCAGATTTCACTGCCGAGGGGGTTCTCCTTGATGACAGGCGTGTCCTCAAGGCATCTCGCGCTCCCGTAGACCGGCTTTACGCCGGGGAATGCGTCCCTGAGTATCCTGCCGAGGAAGCTCTCCGATGTCATTATCATGTCCCCGGCCTTTCCGCTGCCAGCGTCATCCGGGGCGGACGAGGCCCGTATGTCCATGAGCCGGGCGACGTAGCGGTTGTATTTCTCAAGGCTCCTGCTGAACGTTATGAGGGCGACCGACTCCCGTTCCTGAAAAAGCCGTCCCTCGTTGTCAAGGAGCAGCTTCTCCAGCGTCTTGAGAAGGACGAGGGACTTTCCTGTTCCCGCGCTCCCCTTCACGAGGAAGTCGCGTCCGAAGTTCACCTGCCTGACGATGGACTCCTGCTCGGCCGTCAGGCGGACAAGCCCCTGCTCGTAGTCGTAGCGGGTCCGCGTGTAGCTCACCATGCGGCTCAGGTTCTCTATGTAGTCCTTCGCGTCCGAAAGCTCCGCGAGCTGCGCCCTCAGCTCTTTCTGGGACTTGCGGCTTTCTTCCTCCGCAAGGTGCTTCTTCTGCCGCAGCTCGTCTATCTTCTCCTTGTCTTTTTTGTTCCGCTCAAGCTGCAGGTCATAGTCTGCCTGGACGGCCTTCAGCTGTATCTCCAGCCGCTCAAGCTCTTTCTGCCGCTCGTCGAACAAGGCGGCCTTCTCCGCCATGTTGCCGTTCAGTTTGGAAAGCCGTTCTATCTCGCGGTTCGCCTTCTCCAGTTCCACCGCCGTCTCGGCGGGGCTTTTCCGCGCATCCCAGCTGTCGAGCCTCCTCGTCAGGACAGCAATTCCGTCCTGATTGGGCAGGCGGAACAGGGACGCCAAATCCCTGAGCAGATATACGGCCCCGTTCGCCTCCTCCACCGAGAGGTTCCCGAAGTTGTGCCGGACAGAGTTCGTACATCCGTGGATCCGCTTGATGTTACGGAAGAGATTGTTCTCCTTGTAGCCATGATGCCCGTGGAGGTCCCGGAACATATTCACCAGATTGGGGAAACTGGTGTTCTGGTCAGCGTCCCCGCCAAGGCAGTCCCTGATGTAAGCCTCTATGACCGAAAACACGGCAAGCGTGAACACGCCCGCGTCCACGCCCTGCAATAGCTGGAGCCGCCTGACCTGCTCCGCTGTCGGAAGTTGATTCTGCATGCTGCTATTATACAGGCATTGCTGGGGTTGTGCTAGATTTACCGGGACCGCCGTGCTCAGATACAGACCGCCGTGTTCAGCCTTGCCAAATACAGCGAATTCTTCTATACTGTAAACTATGGCAATGGTTATTCTTACTTTGAACTGCGGCTCATCGTCCGCAAAATATCAGGTTTATGACTGGGACAGCAAGTCCGTCCTCGCCTCCGGCGTCGTTGAGCGGATTGGAGCTGAAGGTTCTGGAATCACCCACAAGGCTAAGGGTGAGAAAACTGAAATAAAGAGCCCCTGCCCGACGCACAAGGAAGCGATAGAGCTTGTCCTGAAGACGATTACCGACCCGAAGATCGGTGTCATCTCCGATATGTCCGTTATCAAGTCCGTTGGACACCGCGTCCTGCACGGCGGCGACAAGTTTACCAAGTCTGTCATCATTACGCCGGAAGTCCTTGAGACCTTCCGTTCCGTTCAGGATCTGGGCCCCCTCCACAATCCGGCGAACATCATGGGAATCGAAGCTGCCCAGAAGGTCATGCCCGGCGTTCCCCAGTGCGCCATCATGGACACTGCCTGGCACCAGACGATGCCCGAGCAGAACTTCATGTACGCCATTCCCCAGGAGTGGTACACCAAGTATTCAGCCCGCCGCTACGGCTTCCACGGAACTTCGTTCCTGTATACGGCAAAACGCGCTTCGGTCCTGCTGCACAAGAAGCCGTCCGAGACGAACGTCATCATCTGCCATGTCGGAAACGGTGCCTCTGTCTGCGCCGTCAAGGACGGCAAGTGTTTCGACACGTCAATGGGCATTACGCCTCTTGAAGGTCTCGTCATGGGAACCCGCTGCGGTGACCTGGATCCTGCCCTGCCTTTCTACATCATGCGCAAGACGGGCATGAGTGCGGAAGAGATGGACCGGACCCTGAACAAGAAGTGCGGACTGCTCGGCATTACCGGCGGCCGCTTCTCCGATGACCGCGATGTTGAGGAAGCGGCAAGCAAGGGCGACAAGCAGGCCCTCCTTGCGATTGACATGTACTGCGCCCGCCTCAAGAAGTATGTCGGTGCCTTCATGGCAGAACTCGGCCGCGTGGACGCAATCGTCTTTACGGCCGGTGTCGGCGAGCGCTCTCCGATTACGAGGGCCGGAACCCTTCGCGGGCTTGAACACATGGGAATCAAGATTGACCTGCAGAAGAACGAATTCAGCTTTACGGGCAATGCAGAGACCTGCATCTCTGCTCCTGACAGCCAGGTAAAGATATTCGTCATTCCGACCGACGAAGAGCTGGTTATGACTGAAGACGCATATGCCCTCATGAAGGGAACCTATGACGTCCATACGAACTTTACCTACAGCTTCCAGGATCCGGCATACGTGAACAAGGCCCGTGAGGAAGGCCTCAAGAAAGACTTGAAGAAGCTTCCCCACCTTGCCGAGGTCATCGTAAAGCCCTAGGTCCGGCTGAGTACCGCCTGTAATTGCCCCTGCCTGCCTCGTGCGGACGGGGACATTTTTTTGTCCGGCACGGGAACGGGGTGGATTGACGGAATCGGGGGGGGAGGACTGACGGAACGGGGCGTTTATCTCAGGATGCGGGGGAGGGCGCAGCCGTCAGCCCGGTAATGTGCCGGGCATCGCAGGCGATTTCCAGCGACGGAATGCAGAGGCTGCCGGGATTCCGGTCAAGGCGCAGGATCGTAATCCCCGTAAAATCAGCGTGTTCCGTCGCACAGACGTAGGGAAATGTCTGGTTCATGACGCGGGCAATCAGGGCGGAAGAAGAGCCTCCGTGACAGAAAAGGGCGATGCTGTACTGCGCATCGTCGCTGCGGGTGTTCCGGTAATACAGGCCTTCCCGTCTGTAGCCGAATCCGCCGAGCCAGCAGTCCGCTTCCCGGGCGACTGCCGCACACGCAGCGGTGACCGTGTTGTTCCTGAAGAACTCGTGTTCCGGCCAGTCCGGGTCGTTCAAGTCCCAGCCGCGCCTGACCAGTTCGTCGGCAATCGTCCAGGGATGGCCGTCGGCAAAAACCGGCGTTCCGTCCGCACTTCCCCACTTGAGCTCGTGCATGAAGTCAAGCAGCTGTACCTGCCGGATGCCGAGCAGGCCAGCCGTACAGGCGGCAGTTTCCCGTGCCCGCCCCATGGGAGAACTGAAGATTTCACGAATTCCCTCGTCTTGGAGCCGTCTTGCTGCTGCCCGGGCCTGCAGGCGGCCGAGCGGGGTGAGGCAGTCTTTTTCGTAATCCGGTTCACCGTGACGCACGATGATTATGCGCATAGTGTGCTCCTCTGTCAGCTGTAATGCTGCTATTATACCACGGGCAGCGGGAAAATGTGAAGGTAAAGCTGCGCCTTTCCGTACGGGAGACCATTCGGGGTGAAATGCCCCTGTGGAGGGGAAGTCAGGGGGGGGGGGCGGGGAAGGAAGCCCCGGAGCGGGGTGCCATCCCCTGCAGGACGGGGAATTCTGCGCTATTTTTCAAAAGCTTTTTGCAAAAGCTCTTGACGTGCTGGTGCGTTCTCGGTATAACTAATAAAAACCTAGGAACTAAGTCGGTAAATAAACCGGGTTTTGCGCAGGCCCGGATGTATCCCCGCTTTTTTTCGTTGGTTACAAATACAGAAGTTAAAGATACTTTGGAGGTATAGGTATGAAAAAGATTCTGAGTGCAGTTATTGCATTTGCAGCGGTTGCCGCCCTTGCTACGGCAAAGGGCAAGACCACGACGCTCAAGGTTGGAGCGACTCCGGAGCCCCATGCGGAAATCCTGAAGCTGATCCAGAAGGACCTCAAGGCCCAGGGCATTAAGCTCAAGATCGTTGAGTTTACGGACTACGTAACGCCGAACAAGGCCCTCGAGGACGGCCAGATTGACGCGAACTACTTCCAGCACCTGCCCTACATGGACTCATTCAATGCGGAACAGGGAACGCATCTTGCCAATGCGGGCGGCGTTCATATTGAGCCGATTGCGGTCTATTCCCGCAAGTACAAGAGCCTGAGCGAGCTTCCTGCCGGAGCAAAGATCGGTGTTCCCAATGACCCGACGAACGAGGGACGCGCCCTCCTGCTGCTCCAGTCTGCCGGACTCATTACGCTCAAGGACGGCGCAGGCATTACGGCTACGCCGCTTGACATCGCTTCCAACCCGAAGGGCCTGAAGTTCACCGAGGTTGAGGCTGCTTCCGTTCCCCGCATTCTTCCCGATGTTGATGCTGCCGTCATCAACGGCAACTATGCCATTCCTGCCGGACTGAACGCAAGCAAGGACGGACTCTTTGTTGAAGGCGCCGACTCTCCTTACGTCAACATCGTTGCCGTCAGGAAGGGTCATGAGAACGATGAGGCGATCAGGGCGCTCGTGAAGGCGCTCCAGAGCGACACCGTCCGCCAGTGGATCCAGAAGAAGTATCCGAACGGCGACGTCATTGCAGTGTTCTAATCCGATAAAAAAAGATAGAATATATAAAAGCGTATGGAGCGGAACTCGCCGGTGAGCGAACATTTGCCAGCCAAGGACGGCCTATGTGCCTGTCAGCATTGCTTGAAAATGCTGATGGCACAAATGCTGGCTCGGTGAGCGAAGCCGGTATTCCGCGGGAATACGCTTCTATGATTAGTTCATTTATTCCATTTTATTGAATTTATTCCTGTTACCTGCTATTATTCCCGCTATGGATTTGGAGAAGACAGGTAAGGATATAAAAGAAAATATCCTTGGAACAGAAAAGATAAGCAGGCTTTTGGTAAAATTTGCCGTTCCGGGCATCGTTTCGATGGTCGTCAACGCGCTGTACAACATAATCGATCAGATTTTTATCGGGCAGGGAGTCGGATACCTGGGAAACGGTGCAACGACGGTTGTATTTCCGATGACAGCCTTTGCGATGGCCTTTTCCCTCCTGTTCGGTGACGGGGCCGCAGCGCTGTTCAGCCTGAAGCTCGGCGAGAACCAGCGGGAAGAGGCTGCAAAGAGCAGCCTTGCGGGAATAAGCGGCTTTGCGGCGGGCGGGCTGCTGATTGCTGCCGGTTACCTGCTTTTCTTTCCCCAGCTCTGCCGTATCTTCGGTGCGTCCGACGCAATCCTGCCCTATGCCATTGACTACGGTACGATAATCACTTGCGGTCTGCCCTTCTTTGCAATCTGCGCGGGCGGGTCAAGCCTTATCCGGGCGGACGGCAATCCCCGCTACAACATGATCGGGCTCTTTTCCGGTACGGTCATAAACCTTATCTGCGATCCCCTGTTCATTTTCGTGTTCCACTGGGGAGTAAAGGGGGCTGCCTTTGCGACGATACTGGGACAGTTCGTCAACGCCGTCCTCAACATCTACTATTTTACCCATAAGATGAGCAATGTTGAGCTGAACCTTTCCCTGTGGAAGAAAAGCGTCAGCTATATTCCCAAGGTTGCCCGCCTGGGGGTGTCGAGCTTCATCACGCAGATGTCCATGGTCGTTGCGATTGCCGCCCGCAACAATGTCCTGTTGCAGTACGGCATGCAGAGCAAGTACGGGCCCGACATCCCCATTACGACGCTCGGTATCACGATGAAGGTTTTCGCCATCATCATCAGCATCGTCATAGGTCTTTCCGCCGGTGCCCAGCCGATTTTCGGCTATAACTACGGCAGCGGCCGCTACGGGCGGGTCAAGGAGTGCTATAAGCTCGTCGCCGTTCTGTGCACGGCGGTCTGCGTCGTCGCCTTCCTGATTGCCCAGCTCAGGCCTATGGCGGTCATCAGTATTTTCGGATCGGAGAGCGACCTGTACAACGAGTTTGCCGTAAAGTGCATGCGGATTTTCCTGATGCTCATTCCGACGGCGGGCGTTCAGATTATGAGCGGCATTTTCTTCCAGTCGCTCGGCTATCCGGTACAGGCGTCCCTGCTTTCCCTTTCCAAGCAGATTATCTTCCAGGTGCCCGCAACCCTGATTATCCCCATGTTCATGGGTGTTGAGGGGGTACTGTGGGCTGGTCCCGTTTCGGACCTCCTTTCCATCCTGCTGACGGTCATCCTGCTTCTGGCATACTGGAAAAAGATTTTCTCCAGAAGCGTCCGGCAGGAACCCCCGTACCGAACATAATCAGGCGGCAATGACGGCACCCAATCTTTCGCAGCGGCAGAATCAGTCTCAAGTTCAGGTGATGAGTCAGGCGCAGATTCAGTCGCTCGACATCCTTGCGATGGGAGGGGATGACCTTCGTGACGCCATCTATGCGGAAGTACAGGAAAATCCTGCGCTCATCATAACGAAAGATGCGGCCGGCGGTAATGTCCGTGTCAAGCGCGGACCTCTTGAAACAAGCAGGCTTGCTGCTTCCAGTGCGGCGGGCGAGCTGGAAAGCGACCGGCATCAGGCGGCGCTGGAAGCCTGTGCGGACACACGGCGTTCCCTGCAGGATTACCTGCTTTCCCAGCTGCATGTCCGGGATCTGACGCCCCGTGAGATGCAGCTCGGCGAGCGGCTGATCGGCAATCTTGATTCCCGCGGCTTTCATATCCTTGCTCCCGTTTCCCTGCTGGACAAGGAGCGGGAAGCTGAAGATGCACGGACCCTAGAAAAAGTCATGTCCATTATCCAGCGGCTCGATCCGCCCGGCTGCTGCTGCAAGGATATGGAAGAAAGCCTGTTGGTTCAGGCTGAGCAGCGCCCCGATGCGCCGCTTTTTGCCCTCTTTCTGCTTGACGGGCATTTTGATTTCCTGAATCCGCCCAAGATTCCTTCGATTGTCCGCAAGGCCCGGGCATTTTTTGAAGCCCGCTCCAAACTCTTTGCGCTGGAAGATGATGCTTCCTGGGACGGAATGACGATCGATGACGCTGCTGCCGGGGAGGCCCTTGCCTTTATCCGCACGCTCGACCCCTATCCGGCGAGGGATTACAGTTCTGATCCGGCCGGTTATGTTGCACCCGATGTGTATGTTGAAGAAGTGCTGAAAGCGGATGCCGCAGATATGAAGGAAGACTTCAGCCGGGGAATTGTCGTGCAGAACGGCAGGGTCTGGCAGGTCCGGCTTGCGGGCGGCAGCATACCTTCCGTTGCGGTCAACCCGTCATATATGCACTATGCGGCGAATTATGCGGACAGGGATGGTGATGCCGTCATAAGCGGCGGAATCAGGAAGGCGAAGGAGTTCATCAGCGCAATTGAGAGCCGGCAGGACACCCTGCTGAGGGGATGCTGCATGATCGTGAAAAAGCAGTTTGAATTCTTTGAATCCGGCCCCGGGCACCTTGCTGCATTCAGGCAGAAAGATGTTGCCGCCGTTCTGGGCGTCCACGAGACAACCGTTTCCCGCATGGCGGGCAGCAAGTACCTCCAGTGTTCGTGGGGCCTGTTTTCCCTGAAGTATTTCTTTGTCAATGCCGTCGGATCTGACGGGGCAGACGGCGGGGGCGGCGCAAGCCGGGATAAGGTGAAGACTGCGATTGCACAGATTATCCGGGAGTACGAGGCGCAGGCGTCTGCCGCCCCCGCCCGCAGAAAGAAGCTTTCCGACCAGAAAATAAGCGACATGCTTGCCGAGCGGGGCATGAAGGTTGCCCGCCGGACCGTCGCAAAGTATCGTGCGGAACTGGAATAGCCTATGGTACCCGTGACGGTCAATGAGCATTCAAGGCTTTCCCGCAGCATGCGGACGCTCAGGAGCGGGGACGGGGAGACCCTGAAACGGGAATCCCTCGTGTTTCCCATGCAGTATACCCTTTCCAATACCGTTGATCCCTATTATGACCTGCCGGTACATTGGCACAAGGAATTCGAGCTGATTCATATCATATCGGGCGTGTATCATGTGCTGGTGGGGCATCAGGTCTTTGAACTGCAGAAAGATGACCTGTGCCTCATACCGGGAAAGATGCTGCACGGGGATGCGGAGCAGAAGTCAATCGCCCTGTTTGAATCCATCGTGTTCGACCTTGACATGATCCGGATTCACCGTTACGAAAGCGATGATTTCATCAGTGCAGCCGGCAGCGGAGAGCTGGAACTGGACTGCATCCTGCCTGCCGGCAACAAGGAGATCCTTCTCATTGCGGACCGGCTCTTTCAGAGTTGCAGGGACATGGGTGAGGGCTATGAGCTCAGGATTCCTGCGCTGATCCTGCTTTTGTTTTCCGAGCTGAAGCGGCAGCACCTCTACCGGAGAAAGAAAGTGCTTTCCGAGAAAAAGGCCCGGCAAACGCAGCAGTTTGAGACCGTCCTGAACTACATCAAGGAGCATTACCGGGAGCAGATCGGGCTGGAAACGCTTGCGTCAATTGTCAGCCTGTCTCCGAAGTATTTCTGCCGTCTGTTCCGGGAAGTAACGGGCAGGGCTCCCATCGAGTACCTGAACTGGTTCCGCATTAACATGGCGTGTGACAGGCTGCGGGGAAGCGACCGGAAACTTGCCGACATCGCCTCTGACTGCGGCTTTAATGATCTGAGTTATTTTATCAAAACCTTCCGGAACTATAAGGGCGTTACGCCCCTGAAATACCGGAATATCGACTAGACCGCCGGGTGGCAGCCCTGCTTGTCAGAGCGGTAAGCCGGACAGCAGGATTGCAAGCCTCGCGATGACGAGATTGCCGATGAAGTTCAGCACGATGAGCGCAACAACCGCTATGATGAGTCCCGTCTTGTAGCTTATCTGCCGGTTTCCTGCAAAAGTCCTTGAGATTGACCTGACGATGCCGCCGAGCGTCTGGTCCAGCTGGTAGAGCAGGGAATTGTTTGAAAAGGATGAACCGGAAACGAGCATGACAATCAGGCGGACAATCAGCACGATGATGAGGAAGCTGATGACCGAGGATGCGATGCTCCAGATTGTCTGCACGAGGAGGCCGAGAATAAAGCCGAGCCGCAGGGAAGAACTGTTTGCAAGGTGGCTCAATATCGTGCTGACCGCCCCCAGCGTACAGAGGGCGATTGCCGGACTGAAGTCCAGCCCGCCGATCCGCATCCAGCGGATTCCGTGAAAGAGGTCAAGGAAGGGATCACAGATGGAAGCGAGGAATTTCGTGACGGGGTGAAATGTTGCCTGCGGAACCCAGGTGAGGACAATCCGTACGACGCAGAGGATTGCGTATATTGAAATCACCGAAGCGAGCATTGCAAAAATTGTCCTGACCATGTACATGCCTCCTGGTCTTTAAGATACTTCTTTTCGTTTTTTTTCGTCAAGCTTATTTTATCCGCAGCCAGTCCCAGAAGCTCGGGTCTTCCTGACCGATCCTCCAGAACCCGATGCGGTCACAGCCGGCTTCCTTATACTGCTTGCATTTTTCGACGGTCGAATAGGCATCCTCAAAGTAGCCGGTTACCTTAATCGTCTTGTCGAACGTAAAGTGGGGGACGCCGTTTTCCCGCTGAACTTCCCGCACCTTGTTTTCTCCCATGATGCGGTTGACGCCCGAAAAATACCAGGCCTGACCGTAGGATTCTGCCTGCCAGGTCCTGCCGTAGAAGGGGAGACCCATGACAACTTTCTTCTTGGGGAGGACAGACATGGCGTAGTCTGCAATCCTCCGGCACCAGTCGGTACTGGCAATTGCACCCGGTTTGCTCGTGCTCCAGTGTTCGTCGTATGCCATGATGAAAATCCGGTCCACATAGGGCTCCAGTTTTTCATAGTTAAAGGCATCGTCGGCAATCGTCTTGAGCCGGGCAGGGACGGCAATCGTCAGCCATTTTTCCTGTCCCAGGCTTGCCCGCAGGTCGCGGACGAAGTTGCGGAAGTGCTGCGTGTCCCGGGCGGGAATAAGTTCAAAATCAATGTTGATGCCGTCGTAGCTCTTCGCTGCATCGGTCAGCGTTGCAATGACCTTCTTCGTTATGCCGAACTGGGGATCGAGCACGAAATGCGCAAGCGAACGGCTCTGGCAGGTAACGCTCAGGTGCTTCCGTCCCTTGAAGCTTGAAAAGCGGGAAGCCTTGGGAATGCTGTCAAACTCTCCGTAGCAGTTCAAGTCCGCACTGAAATAGACGAGGTCGGTCACCTTCATGTCATCCTTGAACTCGTTTTCCCGGTTTTGCATGACGTAGCCCCATACCTCGTGAAACTCAACGGGGCCCCCTTCAGGTATATCGTGGAAATAGGCGAACTCTCCCTTTTCCGCCTTCTTTTCTGCTTCCTCACTTGCGACGGCGGTATTCTCTCCCTTCTCGTCAACGCTGACGGCAGCTTCGGTTGCAGCGGTATCCTTCGTGCCGTTTGCAAAGGCGATGCTGAAGCTTGATGCCAGACAGGCGGCTGCCAGTGCAATAGCGCAATGCGATCGTTTCATCTTACGTTTTCCCTTTTTTTCTGTTTTCTTGCTTATGGAATCTGAATGAGTTCACGGGGTTTGCTTCCCTGTGCCGGACCGACGATTCCCCGCTCTTCCATCTCTTCAACAAGCCGGGCTGCCCGGTTATAGCCGATTTTGAGCCGGCGCTGGATGTACGATGCGCTTGCCTTCCCTGCCTGCACGACAATGTCCAGCGCCTTGTCATAGAGCGGGTCGTTCCCGTCGCTGAAGGTCATCTGTTCTGCCTCTTCTTCGTCATCCTCGGGAACGAAAATCTCATCGTCGATGTATTCAGGTTCGCCCCATTCCTTGACCCTGGCGACGACGTTTTCCACTTCCTGATCGGAAACGAAGGTTCCCTGTATGCGGACGGGGAAGGGGTCCGTTGAACTTGCGTACAGCATGTCTCCCTTTCCGAGCAGCTTTTCCGCCCCCATCTGATCGATGATGATGCGGCTGTCCGTCTTGCTGGCGACCATGAACGCAATCCGGCTCGGTATGTTTGCCTTGATCAGTCCCGTAATGACGTCGATCGAAGGCCGCTGGGTTGCAAGCACGAGGTGAATGCCGACGGCGCGGCTCATTGCAGCAAGCCGTGCAAGGACGGTTTCCAGCTGCTTGCCCGTCGTTGCCATGAGATCGGCAAACTCGTCGATGACGACGATCAGGTAGGGAAGCTTTTCGGCGGCAATCCGGCGTTCGCTGATTTTCTTGTTGTAGTTGGATATGTCGCGCGCTCCCATACCGTCGAGCAGGGAGTAGCGGCGTTCCATCTCGCAGAGGCAGTACTGCAGCGCCTGCATGGCCCGCTTGGGTTCCGTGATGACCGGCGTGAGCAGGTGGGGAATGTCGTTGTAGAGCTTGAGTTCGACGATTTTCGGGTCTATCAGGATCATCTTGACCTGATCGGGACTCCGCTTGTAGAGAATCGAAAGAATCATCGAGTTGACGCAGACGGACTTTCCGCTTCCCGTTGAACCGGCGATGAGCAGGTGGGGCGTCTTGACGAGGTCAATGACGACCTTCTCGCCTTCGATGTTCTTGCCGAGCACGACGGGGACGCCGAACTTCTTCCATTCGGGCAGGTCTTCTTCGATGCACTCGCGGAAGGAAACCGTCGCCCTGCTCTTGTTCGGAATTTCAATGCCGACGGCCTTTTTGCCGGGAATGGGCGCAACGATGCGGACGGAACTTGCGGCGAGGCGGAGCGCGATGTTGTCCTGCAGGCCCGCAATCTTGGACAGCTTGACGCCGGGGGCCGGCAGCAGTTCAAACATCGTGACGACCGGTCCCTTGCGTATTCCCGTTACGTCTGCCTGTATGCCGAACTCGCTCAGGGTTGCCATGAGGTTCGTCGCTGCCTGCTTCGTTTCATCGTCGATGATCCAGTAGGGATTGTCATCGTATTCATTGAGCAGGTCTGTGGAAATGCTGTAGGGGGCACGGGACTTCCGGGGCAGAGCCGCCGAAGCCGCAGCTGCCTTCGTTCCTGCCGCTGCCGCATCCTGCTGCTGCATCTGGACGGCGGATGCAGGCGTGCCTGCGCGGTCTTCCGCCGCTGCCCGGTCCTCCGTGTCCGCATCATCATCTGCCGCTTCGAGCAGGGCATCGACGTGTTCCGGCAGGGATTCCTCTGCCTCGTCCTGCGGCGCTGCGCCGTCTTCGGCATCGTCTTCTACGATATCAAAGGCACTGTCGTCGTCATGCAGGAAGCGGTCCTCGGTGTCATCATCTTCTTCGAGCGGGAACTCGTCGCTGACGTCGAGCAGCTGTTCATCGGAAAGCTGCCCGTCATCGTCCAGAATGTCCCTGCCGCCGTCTCCCTCTTCCGCACGGAGCTCCTGCATGGCCGGGGGAACCGTATCGCCGACCGCTTCCTTTGCATCGTATTCCATCTTGGTAAAGACGGGTGAGAGGGAAGGCATGTCCGCAAGTGCTTCGGTCGGGAGGACTGCTGCCTCGCGGTATGCTGCGGACTCCCAGGTATCCACGGAATAATCCGATCCGTCGCTGTCGTCCTGAATCGGAGCTTCCTCGCAGACCTGAAAGGAGCGGGCGCAGAAGCCCGGTGATTTTGTCCGGAAGTTATAGTCAACGTTCCCGCCGTCGATTTCCGCATCTTCATACGGTTCAATATAATCGCTGTCCTGGCGGCTGTCCGCCTGAGCGGGACTATATGCCTGAACGGGACCGTATGCCTGAACGGGAGTGCCTGCCTGAGCGGGGCTGTCTGCCGCATTCAGTGCGTCCTGCGCGGTATACGATCCTGCGTCCTGCGCAGTGCCGGGTCCTGCTGCCTGTGTGCCGTTGTCTTGGCTGTCGGCACTGCCTGCTTCCAGCAGGCTGCCGTCTGCGTCGAACATGCTTTCGACGGCGGCGTCAATGCTCCGGGCAACAGCCTGTTCAATCGCCGTATCCTCGTCCAGCAGCATGCCGGCTTCATGGTCTGCTTCGTCAAAGAGGCGGTCGTCCGCTGCCTGCTGTGCGGCATCCGCCTGTCCTGCATCCGCCGTCGCTTCTGCGCTGCCGCCCGCGTGATCCGCAGATACAGGAGCCGCCCCTGCATCCTGTCCTGCCGCTCCTGCAGCGGGAGAAGCCCCTCCGTCAAGTGCCGCTTCTGCCGGGGCAGCTCCTGCCGGGTCTGCGCTGTCTTCCTGCGGCACCCCTTCGCGGCTCACGGGGGCTGCCGCTGCGTCCTGTCCTGCCTGTTCCGCCAGGTCGGCTCCGGCAGGGCCCTCATCGTCTGCTTCGAGTACGTCTTTCTTGAACTTGAGCGAGAAGGACTCTGTATTCTTTTTGATGAAGCTGCATGCCTTTGTCAGGGTCTTTTCCTTATATTCCTGCAGCTTGGGCTTCAGCTCCTTCCGCAGCGCGGGTGTCGAAAGCACGAGGGCCGTCAGGTATTCCATGACGGCCACAAGGATTGCTATCGCCATGAGGATGATGATCTTCGTTACGGCAACGGGACCGATGTCTTCGACGGCGATTTTGCGGGAGATATGCTCCGCGAACGCAATCGTAAAGAAGGGAATGAAGCTGATTGCCAGGCAGATGAGCCCCTGGGGGGACCAGCGGTCGTCCAGACAGAACATCCCCGACACAACGAGGAATACCGGTATAAGGAAAGCAGAAAAGCCGTAGACGGCGTAGAGGGCGGCTCCCAGACGGGTAATGCTCAAGGCGCCGCTGCTGCCTGCGGCAGCGTGAAGCTGTATGATTCCTGCGATTAAAATGACTGTCAGGAGTGCCGCAAGCGCGAAAAGTACGTAGCTGACGGCGGCAGATGTTCTGTTATGTGTTTTTTTTATCATTGGTACCCACCTTTTCAATCCTTTTTATCGGATTTTCAGATGGGCAAGTTAAGGGGGCTCAAAAAGGATTTGAGCGCTGCCGGCTGCGCTTTGTTATCAGCAGCTTTCTGCTGCCGGCTGCCCGTTCCTGCCGGCGGCTCATGACGGCCGCTTACTCTTCTTCGCCTCCCTCTTCTTCATTTCCTTCTTCCTCCTTCTTTGGCGGCGGTGGCGGCGGCGGGGCTGCCTTCTTCTTCTTGGTCGGCTTTACTTTCTTGACGTAGTGCTGGACATAGTTGCCTATTGCGACGAACAGGATCATGAGAATCGTTATGAATATAACCCGCCAGTCCTTGAGAACCTCCATGACAAGCGGAATAAAGGCGATTTTTTCCATACCGTCAGTATCGGCACTTTGGAGCCAAATATTTACAAGCGCCGGGCGGAGGGCTATACTGTCGCTATGAAGCGGATATGCATTGTAACCGGAGCTTCCAGCGGAATGGGCGACTGCTTTGCACGGCAGCTTGCGCAGGAAGGCAGGGAAAGCTTTGACGAGCTGTGGATTGTGGCGAGGCGGGCCGACCGGCTGGAACAGCTGAAGGCCGGGATTGAGCAGGGGCCTGCGGGACCGGGCGGCTGCCCTGCAGTCGTAGCGCTGCCCTTTGACCTGGCGGGCAAGGCTGGGGCCCTGCGGCTCAAGGAACGGCTGGACGAAGAGCAGGGGAGGGGAGCCTGTACGGTACGCGTCCTGGTCAACAACGCCGGCTTCGGAACCTACGGGGAGTTTGCCGACACGGATCCGGAGCGCGAAATGGACATGGTAGACCTGGACTGTACGAGCCTGACGGGGATTACGGGCTATGCCCTGCCCTTCATGGAGCGGGGGGCGCGGATAATCAATACGGCAAGCCTTGCCTCCTTCCTGCCCCTCGGGAACTTTGCCGTCTACGGGGCCTGCAAGGCATACGTCCTGAGCTTTACGGTTGCCCTCCGTGCCGAACTGAAGGACCGGGGCATACGGGTAACGGCCCTGTGTCCCGGTCCGGTTTCAACGGAATTCGCCGACGTCGCCTCAAAAGGTGCCCGGAAGGAAGTGCGGCACGGACTTTCGGCGGAAAAAACCGTCGCCCACTGCCTGAAACAGTCGCGGAAGGGGCGGCTCTATGCGATCATGGCCTTCAAGTGGAAGTTCAAGGCGGCAGCCTCCCGCTTTGTGGGCCGCTACGCCGGTGCCTGGTTCACCTGGCGCTTCTGCAAGCGGCCGAGCAACTAGTTGCCTTCGGCAACTGATTGCCTTCGGCAACTGACTTGCCGGGGGCGGCGGACAGCAGTGACCCGCCGGGACAGCTGACCTGCCCCCTTTACATTTTTTGAAATTATGTCATAATATGGAAGGATAGAGCGCGTCGCAACGAAACGCAAAATGCAAGCAAACGGGAGTATATATGGCTGACATATCCGCAATCATTACGCGTAAGTCTCTGAAGGCAAAGCAGAAGGCTGCAATTAAGACCGTCAAGGCGCAGGCACGGGAAAAGATAGAAAACCTCAAGAAGGAAGCCTTTGACGCGGAAGAAGATGAGCCGGTGCTGAGCAGGGAGCAGAAGAAAATCCTGCGGTCCGAGCGTCTTGCGGCGAGCATTGCCTATTCCGCCAAAATGCCCCGGGAATATACGGTCGGGGAAGACATCTTCAACTCCATAAGCCACGGCATCGGGGCGGGGCTGAGCGTTGCCGCCCTGGTTCTCCTGATACTCCGCGCGATAAACCATTCCGTCCCTTCCCGCATAAACCTGTCCGTATTCGCCTGTACCCTCTTTGCGTCGGCCGTTTTTGTCATGTACATCCTTTCGACCCTCTACCACGCGATGAACCCTTACGGGGCGCGGCGGGTGTTTTCCATCCTGACCCATGACGCAATCTATTTCCTTATAGGCGGAACCTTTACCCCCTTTGTCCTGCTTGAAATTGCGGGAAATTCTGCCTGGATCGTCTTTGCCGTCCTCTGGGGACTCGTTGCGGCGCTCATAGCCCTGTATTCATCGCTCGGCAAGAAGGTACGGGCATTTTCCATTGCCGCCTACCTGCTGCTGGGCTGGTTCTTTGTCCTGCTCTTTACTGCATTCGGGGTGGGCGGGCTGCCCGCTCAGAGCAGGAACCTGCTTCTTGCGGGCGCTGTTGTCTACAGCTCCGGCGGCATCTTCTTCCTGATGCCCCGCTACAAGTGGTGCCACAGCATCTTTCACGTCTTTACCCTTGTGGGAAGCATCCTGCATTTCTTTGCCGTCTGGTACCTGTTCTAGGAATTATGCGGGCAGCCCGCCCGCTGCTGAACTGTTTCGCCTGCTGTGCCGCCTGGAAAGCCCGCCGCTGTCTGTCAGCCGGACGACCTGCCGTCACCGGGCGTTTTTTTCGCTTAACCGATCGGAGCCTCGTGCATCCAGCCGCGGATGTTCCGGCCCACGAAGCGCTTGAGGATGTGCTTGAGTACATCCGGCTGCAGGGGCTTCGTAATGATGTCGTTCATGCCGCTCTCTTTTGCCTTGTCGGCAGCGTCCTTGAAGGCATTTGCGGTCAGGGCGATGATCGGGAGCGTATCGTAGCCCTCGTCGCCCAGTTCCCTGATGGCGCTCGTTGCCTCGTAGCCGTTCATGATCGGCATCTGGATGTCCATGAGGACGGCGATGTATGCCTTTGCGCCGGCCTGCTGCATCTTCTTGACGGCGACCTCTCCGTTTTCCGCCTCGTCCGCATCAAGGCCCAGTGAACTCAGGATGCGGATGGCGATTTCCCGGTTTATATCGTTGTCGTCAACCAGCAGGACCGTACCGGACAGTTTTTCATCCCCGTCATCCTGCTTTTCTTCCGCTTCCTTTTTTGCTTCCCCGTTGTCTTCCGGCGTGGGTATGACGGGAACTTCGATGGTACACTTTATCTGCGTGCCCTCGCCGAGCTTCGTCTTGACGTCAATGCTGCCTTCCATGAGGTTCAGGATATTCTTGACGATGTACAGGCCCAGTCCCGCGCCCGCCGCATTCTTTGCCCGATAGGGGTTGTTGACTTCCTGCGAGAAGGGGCGGAACATCGTCTTTGCGAATTCCTCGCTCATGCCGATTCCCGTGTCCGTGACGCTCATCTCGAGCTTTACTCTATTCCCCTCCAGAGGCTGGACTGCGAGGATGAAGGTTATCTTTCCGCCCCGCCGCGTAAAGTTGACGGCGTTGTTCAGCAGGTTCAGGGCAATCTGGCGGAAGCGGACCTTGTCGCAGAGGATGGCGGCCGCAGGACCGTTATGGGCAATCGTAAAGTTGATGCCCTGCTGTTCGCAGACCGTTTCGAACACGCTCTTGATTTCATGGATGAAATCGGTGATGTAATAGGGTTCCGACTGGAGCTTGACCCGCTCGTTTTCAAAGTTCGACACGTCGAGCACGTCGTTTATCAGGCTCAGGAGGAAGGTATTGGCGGACTTTATCTTCTTCAGGTCTTCGGTCAGCTTTGCCTTGTCATTGATGTCGCGGAGGGCAAAGTCCGACATGTTGCTGATGATGCCCATCGGAGTGCGGATGTCGTGGCTGATGCGGGCAATGAAGTCCAGACGGGCGATGTTTGCCTGTTCGGCTTCCAGCAGGGCGTCTTCCATGGCCTGAATGCGCTTGCGTTCCTGCGCATAGCTTTCCGTTATGTCCGAGATGACGGTCATAATCTGTCCGAAATTCCTGTTCAGGTACAAAAACTGGGCCTGCAGGCGGCGCTGGGTGCTGCCGTCCCGGGCCGAATAGGGAATCTTGTAATCCTCTTTTTCTTCCAGGACCTTGAGGATGCGGTCAAGGTCCATGTGGTTTTCATAGAATTCCCGTTCGTCCTTTACGACGACATCCTTTGCCCGCTGCTTCACGATGTCGGCAAAGGGGATGCTCCTGCCGACCGGCATCGTGTCGTCTTCTCCAGAATTGCTCAGGAACATCATCTTGCGCGTCTTTGTGTTTATGATGCCGACATAGCGGATTGCCGTCGCTATCAGGCGGTCCAGAATCAGCTTCATGTTCATCGTGTTGGTGATGTCTTCCGCCCATGTAACGGCTTCGATGTGGCCGGTTTCCGGGTTGTGGGTCATGAACAGGCAGCCGTGCATCCACTTGTAGTCGCCTTCAAAGCCGAGGACTGGATAGTCTATGGAAATCTGCTGTTCACCTTCCTTGAAGAGTGCCAGCAGTTTCCTGACGTTCATTTTCTCGAGGAATTTCTTCTTTATGTCCTCGTCAACGATGTCGTCGGCAACTTTCGTCAGGAACTCGCTGGCTTTGAGGGAATGCTGCCTTTCTTCCACATCCGGGAAAATGCTCCGCATGAGGATAAAGCTGTCGCTGGTTAAATCCAGCCGTGCGGAAGAAATGGAACTGTGCAGGGTCATTTCAAACGTCCGGTTCATGTCACTGAAACGTTTGTACTCGTTCATCAGTTCGCTTATGTCCTGTGAAATTCCGATGGCCGAGACAACTTTTCCCGTGGCATCCGGCATGGCTATCAGAATGATATGTTCATAGCGCCCTGCCATGGGACCGGTGAGCTTGTACTGGATGGTACATTCAGCTTTTGTGCTTTTGCCGGAAGTAATCTGCTCGAACATATTCCGGTAGTCGGCAATGCTGCCGGGTTCAAGATTGCTTTCGAGCGAGCGGGGAACATCCTGTATGATGGTCGGAAGGGCTAATGCCTTGTGAGATTGTTCTGTAAAGCTGTTTTCTACCGGGGTAGTAGTCTTTTTCTGTATATCATATTCCCATATGCCAAGCCGGGATACTTCGACTGCCATCTGGTAAAGAATTTTATATTTCCCTTCGTCTGCTAGAAGCATAGGTAGAGTTTTCCCCTCGTGAACACTTATAATATTAGTCCATCATCATTATAGCACAGGAAAAAACAATGCACAAGAAAAATCTTTTGCCGCCGGGCCGCCGGTCTGTCTGGCGGGCCCTTGCGGGGGGCAGGACCGCCGGGGCCGTTAGTCTGCCGGGCCGCCTCCTGCCTGTTTCATGACGGCAGCATTGCAGAGGGGGGCAAGCCGGGCAACGGAGGACCGGGTTTCCTGCAGGAAGCCGGGTGTCCGCTGCCTGAGCTGGGCAACGGCCTCCCCGTTCCCGTCCTGCGCGAGTTTTCCGAACTGCTCAAGCTCCCGTGCCGCTTCGGAAAGCGTTACCGCCCCGATGAGCCGTGCGGAACTCTTGAGCGAGTGGACGAGTATTGTATAGTTCTTCCAGTCCTCTGCCCCGGCAAAGGCTTCCAGGGCATCGGCCGTTTCCGGGATGGACTCGCAGAAGGTCAGCAGGATCGTCAGGAAGAAGTCTTTTCCCCCGCAGTTCCGCAGGGCTTCCGCACTGTCCAGGCCGAACAGGTCAAGAAACAGCTCGTCGCCGGGCCAACGGCCGTTGGCCCGGCCGTTGGCCCGGCCGTGGCCCTGACCGGGGGCAGGCCCGCCCGCATGTCCGCCCGCGGCAGTCGGGTTATCCGGGGCGCTCTGGTCCACGAAGCCTGCATCCCCTTCGAACACCAGCAGCTCTTCCGGCAGGAGGCGGCAGAGCAGGGCCTCAAGACCGGCAGGATCGACGGGCTTGGACAGGTACTCGCTGAATCCCGCTGCAAGGTACTGCTCCCGGGCCCCGCTGATTGCGTTCGCCGTCAGGATGACGCAGGGGGTGTCCCGGTTGACGGAAGACGCATCCTGCCTGAGCCGGGAAAGCATTGCAAGGCCGTCCATGCCGGGCATCAGGTGGTCTATGAAAATCAGCTGATAGGGCGTATCCTGTGCCAGCATCAGGCCTGCTGCGGCATCTTGGGCGGTATCCAGCTGAATCCGCGTCCGCTTGAGCAGGCCCCTGATGACGGTGAGGTTCATGGGGGTGTCGTCAACGACAAGAATCCGTGCGTCGGGTGCCTGAAAGCGCTCCCGGTAGCGTTCCGTCTGGGCGCGGAGGGCGCTGACCGCTTCTTCCCGGCTTCCGATCGGCTCCCAGTCCCGGACTTCCTGCAGGACGACGAAGGAAAAATCAGAACCCTTCCCGTATTCGCTCCGTACTTCCAGCTGCGTTCCCATCTTCATCAGCAGCCCGTTTACGATGTTCATGCCCAGGCCCGTTCCCTCGATGTTCCGGTTGCGGCTCTCTTCTATCCGCTCAAAGGGCCGGTACAGCCGTTCCAGATCCTCCGGCTTTATGCCGATGCCGCTGTCCGTAATCCTGAAGCGGAGGCCGATATGGCTTTCGTCATGCCGCTCGCAGGAGACGGCAAGCTTTGCAAAGCCCTGTTCCGTGTATTTAATCGCATTTGTCAGGATATTCACGGCGCACTGCTTTATCCGCGGCTCATCGCCGGTGAGCAGGTGCGGCATGGACACGTCGACGTCAACGAGGAAGGAAAGGCCCTTCGCCAGTGCCCGGCCTTCGGTCATGTTCGTGATGTCCGTGATAGCCTGGCGCAGGTCGTAGGGGGCGGGGATTATGTCCATCTTGCCCGCTTCTATCTTTGAAAAGTCAAGGATGTCGTTGATGATGGAAAGCAGCGATCTTCCGCTCGACTTGATGTCCCGCGCATAGCCCAGAATGTTTTCTTCCCGGCTTTCCCGCAGGATCATCTCGTCCAGTCCCAGAACGGCATTGATCGGGGTGCGGATTTCATGGCTCATCCGGGACAGGAACTCGCCCTTTGCCCTGCTCGCCGCGTCCGCCGCCTGCACGGACTCTTCAAGTTCCCGTGAAATGGCGGTCAGGAAATGCGAGAGCCTGCGGTAGAGGGGAACGGTCGCGTCATCGGCCGCCTTAAAGCGGTCAAAGAATTCTTCGTGGCGGACCCCGCAGGAAGCCGCCTGCTGTCCGGCGGGCCGGCAGGAAGCCGTGTCCGTTTCCTTCATTGCGACGGAAACAAGCGCGCTGAAGGAGGACCCGCCCCCGTGCTCATCGTAGAGGATTTCCGAAAAGCCCTGGACGGCAACCGTCTGGGGAAAGGCTTCCTCGTAGAGGGCGATTTCCTTGTCCGCATCCAGATGCATGAAAAGCTTGCGGCTGCCGCACACGATCAGCATGACCGCCTGCGGCTCAAATTCCCTGACCGCAAGCGAATCCTCGTAGCTTTCCGCAAGAATCTCGTCGATGCTGCCGTAGGCAATCTTGGCCTGATCCCCTTCCGCAATGTCCCCGGGAAAAACAAGACCGCCCTTTCCGTCACCGCCGATTGCAATGCGGGACAGGTTCCGCTGCCCCCGGCGGAGGATGAGCGGAAACTCACTGAGATTCCGCGCCAGATCCCCGTCCGACAGGGAGGTTCCCAGGTACTTGCGGTAGACGTCTATTGCCTTTATACCGTCAATCGTCTGCAGGACAATGCCGTCTACGCCGGTTACCGTCATTGCCTTTCCGATCGGCTTCCAGCCCAGATTGAACTTGATTCTGATGTCCAGCGTCCTGCCGGTCAGGATGACGGCGGCAAATCCCAGATGGATGAGCGGGGAATCGCCTGCAAAGAGGGTCATCTTCTTGGGGGCTTCAGGATCGTCCCAGCGGCTGACTCCCGCCTGGGTTCCAAAAATGGGCACCTTGAGCTGCCCGTCATAGGCTTCGACAAGGAATTTCTGGACGTCGATTCCCATTCCGGCAGGCAGGAGCAGGACGGCTTTGGGGTCTGCCGTTTCCCGGAGCTTCCGGTGCAGTTCCTGTCCTGCTTCCGCTTCGGAAAAACGCGTTCCTTCAAGCATAAGGAGCTGGAAGCCGGAACTCTGGAAAAAGAGGAATGAAAGGAAAATCTTTTTGCGGGAAGCATGATAGTCGCCGTCCCCCATGGCAAGGGATGCCCCTATAACGGCTATGTCGGGCAGCTCATTTCGTATCAGCGTCTGGAGCTTTCCCATGTGTGCTTCGCTGCCGTCATCAGCGAACAGCTGCAGGAGCACCTTTCCGGCTCCGTACCGTTCCACGTCGGGACGTACGGATTTCAAGAGCTCGGGGACTTCCTGTTCATCATGCAGGGCAAATGTCTTCTGCAGCATAGCCTATTATAGTACGGGCATTCCCGTTTGAGCAAGTGGAATTGCCGGCGGAGCGTCCCGTCCCGCCGGTTCAGCTGTTCCGTCCCGCCCGCCTTTAAACGATTCGTTTTTTCTGCTATACTTCCCCCGATGCTTGTCACCGTCTTGAAAATCGTATCCGTCGTCATGGCGGTTGTCGGCCTGACCTTCTCCATACCGATCGGAGCTGCCGTTTCCTGCGGGGAATGGGCGGTCATTCCCGCGTTTGCCGTCCCCCTGGCGGCGAGCCTTGCCCTTGCCGCCGTCGTCCTCCCCCTGACCTGGAAGCGGGGCAGTCCCTTAAGCATCCGCGGTTCCTTTGCCGTCGTTGCGCTCTCCTGGATCAGTGCCAGCCTGATGGGGGCAATTCCCTTCTATTATACTGGGGCCATTCCGAGCGTGGTCGGTGCCGTCTTTGAAAGCGTTTCCGGCTTTACGACGACGGGGGCAACGAACGTTGCCGACATAGAATCCCTGCCCCGCAGCATCAACCTCTGGCGCTGCCAGACCCACTGGCTCGGCGGCATGGGAATCGTTGCCCTCACGGTCGCCCTCCTGCCCATCCTGGGGGTCGGCGGCTTTCAGCTGATCAAGGCAGAAACGACGGGCCCGGACAAGGGCAAGTTTACCCCCAAGATTACGACGACCGCGAAGGTCCTCTGGTTCATCTACTTCGGCATGACGCTCCTGCATGCCCTCCTCCTCCTCCTCGCGGGAATGGACGTCATAGATGCCTTCTGCCACGCCTTCTCTTCGATGGGGACGGGCGGCTTTTCACCGCGGGCGGCGAGCATTGCCGCCTACGACTCCCCTGCAATCGACTTCATCTGTTCGCTGTTCATGTTCCTGTCCGGCATCAACTTTACCCTCTACTTCTACCTGTTTACGGGGCGCTTTGCGCAGATCCGCAAGGATACGGAACTCAAGGTCTATGTTTCCATCGTCCTTCTGGCGGGTTTTTCGGTGACCCTGATTGAACTGGGGGGCTTCGGCAGCTTCTGGACCTCCTTCCGCTATTCCTTCTTTCAGGTCATATCGGTTATTACGACGACCGGCTACGGAACCTGGGACTATACCCTCTGGAAGCCGGCAAGCCAGATGCTCATCTTCGCCCTTTTCCTGATCGGCGGCTGTGCGGGTTCGACGGGCGGCGGCTTCAAGGTCATCAGGCTTACGGTCCTTGCCAAGCAGCTGCACAACGAGATTCAGCGCATGCTCCACCCGCACGGCATCTTTACCATCCGGATAAACGACATGCCCGGCCGGAAGGACATCGTGTACAATGTGTCGGCCTTCTTCTTCCTGTACCTGCTGCTGGTGCTCCTGACCTCCTTTGCCTCCTGTCTTGCGGGGCTGGACGTCTTTACCTCCCTGACCGGTGCGCTGAGCATGGTCGGCAACGTGGGACCTGCCTTCGGCCTGCTGGGCCCCTCCTACAGCTGCGCCCCCCTGCCCGTGTCCGTCAAGTGGGTCTACTGCTTTGCAATGCTCGCCGGCCGCCTGGAATTCTACACGATGGTCATCTACTTCTTCCCCTCCTATTGGAAGAAGTGATTTGTCGAACTGGGAGGCGTATACGGGTCGAACTGAGGGGCGTATACGGACCGGATTGGGCGGACAGCCAGATGCACGGCGGATTAGAACAGCTCAAACAGAAGGGTCAGGGCAAGCGACACTATGGCGAGCACGAGGGAAGGCAATCCCAGTCGAAAAGACGTGCGCGTCGCACTGTTTGACGTGTTCCAATAGAATCCGGGCGGAGTGCATTTCCGGATGGAAAGCTCACACTCGTCGCCGGACTCCTGCAGAACGCCCTTGCCGTCGCTGTCAATATACAGAATCCCCTCATTCAGTACGCCGCCCGGTGCACCGCGGAACAGGCGGTACACCGACCTGCCGGTCTGTTTTGAAGTGATTTTCAAAAAGCGCTTCCTGCGGTCTGTTCCCTTGAGTGTCCTGCCAAACAGCTCTTGGTACAGTGTTCCCGTCAGGTACACGTTTTCACAGCCGATGGGCTCGAACGCCGTTCTGCTTTCATCGCTGTATTCAAAGCGGGTCTTGATCTTAAAAGTCCTTTCCATAAAATGTTCTCCTTAAAAATTGATTATATACACCTGCAGATTGTGCCCGGGCACCCTCTGCAGTGGATTCCTGTAAATCTGCCCCTAGGGTGCCGTACGCACCACGCGGAAGCCAAAGCGTTCGGAGCCGATTTCAGCACTACGCTGAAACAGGTTGGTGGTGTAACTGCTGCCAATCCCACACCAGCTTGCGCTCTCCCAGCTGCTCCCGCCGTGCAGAGTGCTGTATCCCGAACCAGAATGATCGGTCGGATCCGTCACATCCCCGCTGTAGCTGCCATGCTTGTCCCAGCTCCACTCCGGCACATTTCCGCTCATGTCATACAGGCCCCAGGCGTTCGGCAGCTTCGTCTTGACCGGATGCGTCGTCTTGACCGGATACGTCGTATTGTCGGAATTTGCATCGTACCAGGCGTAGTCGCCCAAGCTGCTTAATGACGTGGTTCCGCTATAGGTGTTCCCCGTCGTGCCCGCACGGGCGGCATACTCCCATTCTGCCTCCGTCGGCAGCCGGTAGCCGTCCGCATTCCAGTCGCAGACGGCATTGTCCCAGGCATCCGGCTCAACGTCTGGCCCCCAGTACTTGCCGCCTGTGCTCTGCACGCCGGGCCAGTCCGCAGGGTCTGTGCTCCCGTCTATTGTATAGCAGGGGGTCAGGTCCTCCGCCATGCTCCTGAGGTTGCAGTAGACGAGGGCATCGCACCAGGATACCCCATAGGCAGGGTAGCCGGGACCGAGACCGTACGCGACGATGGGGACGGAGCTGCCATAGGAGCAGTTGCCATAGGAGCAGTAGGTTTCGTATTCTGCCTGTGTTACCTCGTGCTCGCAGATATAGAAAGCCCGCGTCAGGGTGACGCTGTATGTCCCCCTCATGAAGGTCCCGGCGGGAATGCTGACAAAGCCTGCCGGTGCAGGCACCGGTGCCGGGGCAGGTGTCGGGACGGGCGTACTGCCGCCACCGGAGAGACTGACGGCAATGTCGCTGGAAAGGCCGGTTACCCGCTGCGTCTTCGTGCCGGTACAGACGAGGGTGCCGTCTGCCTCCCAAAGGGTAAGGCTGACCGTTATTTCCGTTCCTGAAGCGATGAGGGGGACGGTAAAGCGGACGGTACCGTCAGCGTCCGCTCCTTTCGTGTTCTCGTAGTCTATGCCGTTTCCCCGGAGGCTCAGGGTGACCGTACCGTCTGCGGGAAGCCCCAGGTCCGCCGCACTGAAAACGACTTCGGTCGTACCGCCGGCGTCCGGACTGCTAATGGCGGTCGTAAAGAGTCTGACGATTGCCTCGACGTCCCCGGTATTGGAAAAGCCCAGCAGGCTTCCGGCATCAAAGCCCAGGGACGAGCCCCCTGAGCTGTCTGCCCCCCCGGAACTGCCGTCCCCGGTCCACCCGCCCAGTCCCCCGTAGGGATTGTCTGCGTGAATGGACGTGCCGATGCCGTCACAGGCAGCAAGGAGCAGGGCGCAGAAGCAGGCAGTGGCTGTAGCAAGGAAACGTGCTTTCATGCTGCCGGCCCTCCTGTGCCCCGAAGGCACGTGCGTGAGGCATGGTCTGTCTGTAAGGATTGTGCTGTTTGAGTGTGTGCTATGCCGTCGCTGACGCAGTCCGCCAGTCCGCAGTCCGCAGTCCGCAGTCCGCAGTCCGCAGTCCGCAGTCCGCAGTCCGCAGTCCGCAGTCCGCAGTCCGCA
>CAMJZA010000047.1 GCA_946410085.1 uncultured Treponema sp.
ATAGCAGTAACAGTACATCCCGCACCTTGCTGTATGCAGGACTGCACACGGCCGCAATACGGCCTGTATAGCAGTAACAGTACATCCCGCACCTTGCTGCATGCAGGACTGCACACGGCCGCTATACACTGTGTATTGTACCTGCAATACACCCCGTATGCCGGCCGCATTGAGCCTTCAGTTTTAGGCCGGCCGCATGTTCTTCAAGGCGGAAGGGATGCAGCATCACAAAAAGTCGCCTGTATTTTGTGCATGAAATGTGAAATTCGAGTAGAATTTTATGCATAAAATGTGAAATTTTACTGGAATTTCATGCATAAAATGTGGTACAATCCATTCTATGAGTGGAAAAATCGTCTTCAGGCGGAAAATCGACCGCTTCCTCTCGGAATGGAAAGCCTCGGAGAACCGGCTCCCCCTGATTATACGGGGCGCACGGCAGATTGGAAAGACCTATTCCATTAGGGAATTCGGCCGCTCGTACAAATCCTTTGTCGAAATCAATTTTGTCGACAATCCCGAATTCAAGGATATTTTTGACGGTGGATATTCGACCGATGCAGTGGTCAAACGAATCTCCTTCAGAAATCCCAAGTTCCGTTTTATCCCGCACGAGACGCTCATTTTTTTTGATGAACTGCAGGAATACCCGGACTGCGTCACAAGCCTCAAGTTTTTTGCGGAGGACGGTCGTTTCGATGTAATCTGCTCCGGTTCCATGATGGGATTGAATTATAAGAAAATTTCATCAAACTCCGTGGGATATAAAACCGATGTCATGATGCATTCCGTTGATTTCGAGGAGTTCCTTTGGGCAAAGGGGTACATGGATGATTTTACGGAAGAAATCTATTCCCACCTCAAGGAGCAGAAGCCTTTCTCTGAAAACGAATTCAAGATACTGAACGACTGTTTTGTCGAATATGCCGTCATCGGCGGAATGCCCGCTGTTGTGAAACAGTTCCTTGATGACGGTACCTATACAAAAATTCTTCCGCTTCAACGGCAGCTTGTTCTGGATTATGAGGAGGATATCACGAAATATGCGGACGGCATGGACAAGGCGAAGATAAGGAATCTGTACCGGAATATTCCGGTTTTTCTTGCGCAGGAGAACAAGAAGTTTCAGATTACAAAACTCGCGAAAAACGCACGTAACCGGGATTATGCCGGATGTGCCGAGTGGCTCAGGGATGCCGGTGTCATAAACCTCTGCTACTGCCTGAATGATGCGGCGCTTCCGCTCAAGGGGAATTATGACAGCTCAAAGTATAAAGTCTATTATCATGATACAGGGCTTTTGATTGCAAATCTTGACGAGGAGTCCAGCGACGATTTGCGGAAGAATCAGAACCTTGGAACTTACAAGGGGGCGATTTACGAGAACCTGATAGGCCAGATTCTCACGGCACAGGGACAGGAACTGTTCTACTACAAAAAGGAAAATTCCCGGCTTGAGATGGATTTCTTTGTCCGCACATCGGAAAGCCTGGTGCCGCTTGAAGTGAAGGCAAAGGATGGGGCAACAATCTCGCTGAACAACCTGATCTCATATCCGTCGTATCCTGACATCAGGTTCGGAATAAAGCTTGCGCACAGGAACATAGGCTTTAACGGGAGGTTCTACACGGTTCCGTATTTCTGCACTTTTTTATTGAAGCGGTTCTTAAAGGAAGAGTTCGTCATTGCAACGAACAGGACCGGGCAGGGTAAGCAGTCATAATAGCAGGACAAGGAATTGTCCTGCAGACCGCCTCTACTCTCAGCCTTTATTCCTACGCCGATTCATGCAGTACATCCCGCACCTTGCCGCATGCGGGACTGCATACGGCCGCTATACACTGTGTATTGTGCCTGCAATACACTCCGTATGCCGGCAGCATTGAGCCTTCTGTTTTGGGCCGGCCGCATGTTCTTCAAGGCAGAAGGGATGTAGCATCAAAAAAGTCGCCTAAAAGGCGACCTTTTAAACGGGACAGGTGCTATAATGAAGGTATCTTAAGACCGAGGAGGACGACAGATGTTTGAACTGCTGAATACGATACACAATGACATTGACGGTACCTACTGCTATGGGATGCTCCAGTACGCCGGTACAGAGTACGGCAGCCGCGGACAGATCTGCGTATACCGCTGTTCGCAGTGCGGCAGGGAAATACGGAACCTGGAAGAAAGCTTTGCCCCGACGCATGGCAGTTCATACGGGGCCCCGCACGGCGGAATGCGGCACGGCGGGGGGCACAGGGACCGGGATTACGGCAGCGGGTTCGGCCCGGCGTTCGGTACGGGCTTCAATCCCGGCTTTAATCCCGGATTCGGTTCAGGCTTCGGATTCGGGGCAGAAGCGGAATCCGACTACGAAGAAGACCGCTGTCCCGGCTCCGGTGACGGCTTTGACTTCGGCTCCGGCGAGGGAGGTTTCTGGTGATGCGCGTACCATTCAAGTCCGTCATGGCGGGCATCATGCTCGCGGCAGCTCCGCTTATTTCCGCACAGGCGGCCGGGGCAGGGATGCCCATGCCGTCAAAGAGCGACTTTTCCTCATCGGCATACTCGTACAGGACCGGCAGCCCGGAACCCGAGATGCAGTCGCTTGTTGCATCCGGCATGCCGGCGGCCCGGAGCGGTGACGGCCTTGTCTACGTCAGGTCTGTCGCCGCTACGATTCAGGCCGCTTCGGGCGACGAGTTCTTGCAGGTGAAAATGGCGCATGACCTCATCGCGCTCACGATAGCGTATGACGGACCTGCATACCTGAGCGGAAACATACCGGCACAGGACTGCATCTCCGTACTGCGCAGGGGAACTGCCGTCTGCGAGGGGTTTGCCAACACGTTCAAGGCATTCTGCGACGAGCTCAGCGTAAAGTGCCGGGTGGTCCACGGCTATGCACGGGGCAAGGGCTTCCGGCTTGAGTCGGAGGGAGGCAGCAAGCCGGACGCAAATCACGCATGGAACATCGTCAGCATAAAAGGCAGGAAGTACCTCGTTGACTGTACCTGGGACGAAGGCTATATGAACGGCAATACGACGACACGCGAATACAAGACCGAATGGCTCTTTGCCGCTCCGGAGGCATTCATCTACACGCACTATCCCACGGACTCGCGGCTTGACCAGCTGCTTGCCAACAAAGTTTCATGGAAAGAGTTCATTTCCCTGCCCGCGCTCCGCCCCAGCTTCTTTGATGCCGTGCGCAAGTGCCATCCCAAACTTGAGCGGATGAACCGCTGTAAAGGCACGCTTGAACTTGAACTGAAACTTGCGGAATCATATTCCCTGAATGCTTCCGTTACCAGCTTGTCCACGGGCGAAACGCTGAACAGATGCTGCACCAGCAAACCGGACGGCGACAAGACAATCCTGACCTTCAGCTTCCCGCAGCCCGGGACGTATAAGGTCACGTTCTTTCCGTACAGGCCTGGTGCAAGCAAATCCGTAAGCTGCGGAGAGTTCCTGGTCAGGAGGGTGTGAGGATAAGGACAATGTGTTCTATCTGTTCAACTTCAGCTACATAGGTCTAGCCGTATCGCTGGGAATGCTGCTGTTCATAAAAAAACATGCACATGACGGACAATTCCAGGAAGCGTAAGAACGGGACGGAATGCATCCTGTGCATGGAGTGCAAGCGGAACTGCCCCGAGAACGCGCTGTAAATGCTTGGTACGGGAACGGCGGCGTGTCGGGCTTCATGAAAGGCTGCTGCCCGCGAATATGAAAGCTACCGGCCCTAGCTCCGCCACCAGTGGGGGCAGGAGCTGTCCCTGCTCCTGCCGGCAGCAAGCCGGTAACCTGTTTGGATTTCTACACCGTTGCGCTGTCTTCCTGCACTGCTTTCCGTGAGTGCACGGCGAGTACGATGGAATAGACGAAGCTGATGATTGCCACGAGAGACAGGCTTATGATGAATACATATTTCCCGGCCGGCGTGAAGCAGCTGATGAAGCATGCGATGCCCGCTGCAACAAAGAGGATGCCGCCGAGCCGGTTCGTCTTTGCCCAGACATCAGGATTATTGTTTATCCAGGGTGCCCGGATGCCGACAACGCTGTTCGGTTCAGTCTTCGGCAGATAGTTGCCTATGACGATGAACATCAGCGAAAGCAGGGCAATGACTGCACTGACGATATCTATGTCCATGCCTGCAGCCTTGAGCAGCAGCAGGCTGTTCACGATGAGCGAGATGACGGGAATGAGCCAGCACAGGAGCAGTTCTATTTTTCTGTTGAGCCGTTTTTTTGCCAGCAGGGGAGCGGTCAGGAGTACGGCGTTTGCCAGGACAAGGATGACGGGGCAGAGGATGAATCCGATCGGTTTCGGCAGGGTCCAGTTCACCTGACCGTTCCAGCCGTACTGCTGGGGAATCTGTTCGGGCAGTTTGTCCCAGAGCACGAAGCCGAGGGCAACCGGCAGCAGGCAGATGCCGCTCGTGAGCATGCATGTGGTCACTGAGAAAGCTTTCTTTTCTGAATTTTTTTCTGACGTATCTGACATACAGACCTCCTTATTTCTTTGTTGTTTTCTGCGCTGTCTTTTTTTCCCCTTTTTCCTGCGGGTGGAACTGGCTGAACCACATCATCAGTTCCTCAAAGACACTTGCGTTCAGTTCATAATAGATGAAATTCTTCTCCCTCGATTCGCGGACAAGGTCCGCTTTCTTCAGGATAGACAGGTGGTACGAAATCGTTGCCCCCGTCATGTCGAACTGTGAACCGATGTCGCCCGCCGACAGGCGGCCGTTTTTTAGCAGTTCGAGTATTTCCCTGCGGATCGGATCTGAAAGAGCCTTGAACGTATCCGCAAACGGCATGCAGCGCCTCCTTTGGTTAAAGTATTTAGAAATATTTCTAAATACTTTTATACAGCCGGAACGCAGTTTTGTCAATAACTATTTAGAAAAAAATCTAAATAGTTCTCCGGTAAGCCGGGGAGGGGCGCTTCCGGGCTCTGCCGCAGGCTTTGCAATCCTCTTGAATTTTACCCGTTATTCTCTATAATAGGGGGATAAACAGGCGGAAAGAATCTTAACGGTGAATGCAGGCAGTTTTTTTAAAAAAAAGCGTTTTTTTTGCCGTGTAAAGTGGTAATTGTAGGGAGTTGTCTTCATATAAAGAGAGGGAAGGGACTGGCTGCGGGCGAATGCCCGGGCCGGGCTCGTGGCGGGCTGCCGATTGCCCGCTGCGGCAGGCCTGTCCAGTTCCGTTTTGTTTTTGGAGGAAATTGTGGCAAAGATGACAGAAGAAAAAGCTCCGGCAGAAATGTCGGAAAAGCTGAAGGCGCTTGAGGCTGCCAGACTGCAGATTGAAAAGGAGTTCGGGGCCGGGTCCCTCATGAAGCTGGGGACCAAGACGGACATGAGTTCGATCGATGTGGTGCCGTCCGGTTCCATCCTGCTGGATGAGGCGCTGGGCATCGGCGGATATCCGCGCGGCAGGATTATCGAAATGTACGGCCCGGAAAGCTCGGGAAAGACGACGCTTGCCCTGCATGCGGTCGCCGAGGCCCAGAAGCTGCACGGCATTGCGGCCTTCATCGATGCGGAGCATGCCCTTGATCCGGTCTATGCGAAAAACCTCGGCGTAAACATTGACGAGCTGTGGGTCTCGCAGCCGGACACCGGTGAGCAGGCGCTGGAAATCTGCGAGAACCTGGTCCGTTCGGGCGCGGTCGACATCATCATCGTCGATTCCGTTGCCGCCCTGACACCCCAGAAAGAGATTGAAGGCGAGATGGGTGACTCGGTGATGGGCCTGCAGGCCCGCCTCATGAGCCAGGCCCTGCGCAAGCTGACGGCAATTGTCGGCAAGAGCAAGTGCATCGTCGTGTTCATCAACCAGATCCGCATGAAGATCGGCGTCATGTTCGGAAATCCCGAGACGACGACGGGCGGCAACGCGCTCAAGTTCTATTCATCGGTGCGTCTGGAAATCCGCCGCGTCGAGTCAATCGGCGGCAAGGGCGAAGAGGACGTCCTCGGTAACCGCGTGCGCGTGAAGGTCGTAAAGAACAAGGTTGCGCCGCCTTTCCGCAAGGTGGAACTGGACATCTACTTCGGCAAGGGCGTGTCCGCTGCGGCTTCCCTGCTGGATTCCGCCGTCAAGCACGGCATCATCGACAAGAAGGGGGCCTGGTACACGCGGGGTGACGAGAAGGTCGGCCAGGGCAAGGAGAACGCCGTTTCCTTCATAGAAGGCGATCCCGCCTACCGGATTGAACTGGAGCATGCCCTGCGCGAGAAGCTGTTCCCCGGTCAGGTCCTGCGGACCAAGGAAGGGGAGGTTGTAACCGAGGCGGAGATACAGGAGTACGAGCGCCAGATGCGGGCAAAGGGTGTCGGGACGGGCAGCCTTGCAACCGATGCGGAACAGCCTGCCGCGCCGGAAGCCGTCAGGCCGGCCCCGGCAGCTTCGCCTGCGCCTGCAAAGGAGGCTCCGGCAAAGGCAGCCCGCGGCAGGCCGAAGGCCTCTGCGTCAGCCGGGCCCGATGCGGCTTCTTCGAGCACCCTCTCTCTGGCAATGGCCGCATCGGAGGACCGGCCCAGTCCCGACGAGCTTTTCTAGGCTGTGCTGCCGTGTCAAGTGCCCGCTGCACAGTCCGCTTCGCGCAAGTCCACTGTGCGGGACTTGACGAAACGGCGGAATTGCTCTATAGTGCAGGATATGATGGTGAAACTGCTAGGACTACAGCTATATTTTCCTCTCTTGTGCCGGAAGTAGCGACGGGTCCGTTGTCTGTTCATTATCTGTCTTAGATTGTGGAATTACCAGACCTGCTGCTTCGGCGGCGGGTCTTTTTTATTTTTAAAGGCGAAATTCTTTTGAAAGGAGTTGTATATGTCAGTCATGAATCCAAAAGGCAAGTACGCGCCGATTGCGGACATTCCCCTGGAACACCGGGAGTGGCCGTCCCGTCACATCACCAAGGCACCGCTCTGGTGTTCGGTTGACCTTCGCGACGGAAATCAGGCCCTCGTGAACCCGATGGGAATCGAGACCAAGCTCGCGTTCTTTGACCTGCTGGTTAAGCTGGGGTTCAAGGAAGTCGAAGTCGGCTTTCCCGCAGCGAGCGATACGGAGTATGAGTTTATCCGCCGCCTGATAGAGGAGAACCATATCCCCGATGACGTGACGATTCAGGTCCTGTGCCAGGCCCGCGAGCAGCTGGTCAAGAAGACCGTCAAGAGCCTTGAAGGGGTGTCAAAGGCGATCTTCCATATCTATAATTCTACGTCTCCTGCCCAGCGCAAGTATACCTTCGGCATGAGCAAGGATGAAATCACGAAAATCGCCGTTGACGGCGTAGAATGCATCAAGGGCTGCCTGAGTGAAGAAGAGCGCAGGAAGATCCGCATTGAGTATTCACCGGAAAGCTTTTCCATGACGGAAATAGACTATGCGCTGGAAATCTGCGAGGCGGTCAAGGGCGCCTGGGGCCTGCTGCCGGGCGAGAAGATCATCATGAACCTGCCTACGACGGTGGAGTGTTCCAGCCCGAACGTCTACGCCGATCAGGTGGAGTACTTTTCCAGACACATCAGCGAGCGCGACAAGGTTATCCTGAGTACCCACTGCCACAATGACCGCGGAACCGGAGTCGCTTCCGCCGAGCTGGGCCTGCTTGCCGGTGCGGACCGCGTGGAAGGCTGCCTCTTCGGCAACGGGGAGCGGACGGGAAACCTGGACATCGTGAACGTCGCGCTCAACATGTTCAGCCAGGGCGTGGATCCGGAGCTGGACTTCCGCGACATCACGGCGATTGCCGAGCAGTATAAGGAGTTCACCGGCATGGAGATTTTCCCGCGCACGCCCTATGTGGGCGACCTTGTGTTTACGGCCTTCTCCGGCAGCCATCAGGATGCAATCCGCAAGGGCATGGCAGCCCGGGCAAAGATGGACTCAGATGCGCTCTGGGACGTTCCCTACCTGCTCATCGATCCGCACGACATCGGCCGCCAGTACGAGGGCATCATCAGGATAAACAGCCAGTCCGGGAAGGGCGGGGCTGCCTTCATTCTGGAACAGGACTACGGGCTTTCCGTGCCCAAGGCCATGCACCCGGCGCTCGGGGCCGTCGTCAAGGCTGCGGCGGACGAGGCGCAGCGTGAGCTCAAGCCGGCAGAGATTTACGCGCTGTTCGAGCGTATCTGGCTCAAGAACCGGAAGAACCTTTCCATCGTTGACCTCGCACAGACGCAGGTAGAAGGAAAAGAAGCTGCCGAAGAGACGACGATGTGCCGCGGCGTTGTGGTCTGGCAGGGCACGCAGTATACGATCGGCGACAAGGGAAACGGACCGCTCGATGCGTTCTGCAACGCACTCAGCAAGACCCCGGCCCCGCGCTTCTCCACGACCGCCTTCCACGAGCATTCGGTCGGAACGGGAAACGATACGAGTGCATACGCCTACATCCAGCTGACGGTGGAAGACGGCCGGCAGCTCTGGGGCGTCGGTAAGTCAACGAGCGTCGGACGCGCCGGAATTGAGGCCGTAGTGTCCGCACTGAACCAGCTGTAGTGACAGAATGCGAGAATGATGAAATGACAGGAGACAAGGGTTCCGTGGCAGAAAAGATTCCTGCCGTGGAGCCCTTGTTCTTTTTCCGGGCTGTAATGAGTTTATACAGGCGGGTCTGCCGTAATCGGGTCTGCCGCAATCGGGGCGGCGCAGAACTGTTTCCTGCGGCAGAACTTGCAGTGTGTACCCGTCCAGACATCGTCGGACTGCCTGACGGCCGATGACTTTGCGGTAATGCGCTTCGTTTGCAATAAAGCGGGAGAATGAGGCTGCGGGTGATCCGTTTTTTTTGTGCAACGCTTTGGTCATAGTCAGAACTCCTGTCAGTAGAGGCATCCCGCCATTTTTATACAAGTGCTGCACGCTTTGTGCGGCACTGAACTAATATTGACTGTTCCAACTTCTTGATATATAAAGGAATGAGTTTTGGTAAAACGTTTTTTAAATTTTTTTTGTACCATCGCGATTTGATAGTCGTCGGTTGTAGAATGGAGGCATAAACGCAGGGCAAAACCTTGCGGACAGCATATTTTTGAGGAGAATCGAATATGGAAGGAAAGGCGAATGTCAGCGGGCGGAAATCGCAGATGGGGAATTGACATGGCATTTGATTACATTGCGATTGATTTCGAGACTGCGAACACGTATGCGAACAGCGCGTGTTCGGTGGGGCTCGTGCGCTTCATCGGCGGGAAGGAAACGGACAGCGTGCATTCGCTCATCCACCCGGCGAAGATGTACTTCATCCCGGAATGGACGGAGGAAATCCACCACATCAGCTACGGTGACGTGAAGGACAAGCCGTACTTCCCGGAAATCTGGGATACGCTTGTCATGCCCTTCATCCGGAAAACCCCGGGGCTTCCGCTCGTTGCCCACAATGCGGCGTTCGACATGAACGTGATCCTGCAGTGCTGCGGTAACTACGGGATGGAAGTTCCGCAGATACGCTATTTCGATTCCCTCGCCGTCGCAAGGCGGACCTGGCCGGAACTGGAGAGCCACAAGCTGACGTACCTGGGGGAGCACTTCGGGATTGTCTACACCGCCCACGACGCGCTGGAAGATTCAAGGACCTGCGGCAGGCTGGTTGCCCTTGCCGCAGAAAAATGGAACGTCACGGACGTGGACGGACTGCTTGCAGCGTGCGGAATCTGCAAACTGGATTGCCTGGGGTGAACTGCCCGATGATGCTGAGCGCAGTCTACGGCAGGAAGGTCATACTGATCATCGATGAGTACGACATTCCCCTCTCCAAGGCCAGCGAAAAGGATACGGCTGAGAATCATTTCTATGATAAGATGCTCGACCAGAAAGAGGCCCTGGTCAGAAAGGGCTGAGGCATGACAACACTCTGGGCATACATCTGCGGACATGGGCGGGCATGGGGAACTAATCGCTCCGATACGCTCGGGGTGTTTTGCCACGCCCCTGTCATCCGGCAGGGCGGACGGCTCAGAGGAGACCTGCGCTCTCGGCCATCTCGCGGATGACGCTCTTCCACTGCTCCACGAACCAGTCCGGGCTGACGGGGATGGCGTTCCCTGCTTGCCTGAGAATCCACTGCTTGACCGGCAGCTCCTGCGAACAGGAGAAGGTGACGCGGGTCTTGTCCTCCTCGTCAAAATCCTCCAGTTTCTGATCGTCCGCCCAGATACATGCCTTGATGTACTCGCGGGCATCGCCGTAAAAGTCCACGACGAACTCGACGGGCCCTTCCCCGATGAACGCCCCGAACCTTCCGCCTCCGGTCCGGTGGGAGAATTCGTAGTCCTCTGGCAGCTCAAAGCTGTCGTCCGTTACGGCAAGGTTCGTTATTCTGTTCAGGGTGAAAAGCCGCTCCTCACCGCGCTCCTCGGAATAACCGAAGATGTAGCAGAGCCCGTTATCCAGCACGAGCTGGTAGGGGCGGACCCGGCGGTGCGTTGTTTCTGGATTCCATCTGCCGTTGTAGTCGAACTCGATGATGCGGTTGTCCTGCAGGGCTCCCAGAATCTGTCCCCAGATGCTCTTGTATTTTGCTGCGACGAGGGGGACAGGAGGGACGGCAATCCGATTGAGCAGCTTGCTTTTTTCATTTTCTTGCGTGTCCATCGTGCCCGTCACAAAAGTAATCGCTTTTGATATGGAATCGTACACGGAGCTTCCTTCGAACGATGAGAGCATGGTTTTCGCCGCGGAAAGATAGAAGACTTCCTGCGGAGAGATACTGTTGAGCTTCAGCTCAAATTTGTCGTTCTGATAGTAGAATCAACCTTTCTTCCTGTCGTATTCGATTGGGGCATCGAAATATACGCGGAGGTCCTCTATGGCTCGTTGTATCGTAGCCACTCCTACTTTTTTGTATCCTGTTTTCTTGCAGTAGATGGCGCGGAGTTCCTTGTTGTCCGGGTATATTCCTGACTTGATGGCATTGTGGATGATTATAAACCGTTCAAGCTGTTTTTTGTTTGAACAGCCGCCCCGTCCTCTTTATATCGCTCAAGGATGTCGATGGCTATGATTTCGATGTCGCGTATGATATGCTCAGGAACTGCATAGCGGATTTTTGCAAGAAGATACCGGACATAGCCGGCAATGCCTTGACCAACGAGAATGACAGAAAGCTTTTTGCCCGCCTTATGTCCAACACGGCCTCTGACGCGGAGCTTCAATGCTCGCTCAAGATGGTGCTGGACGGGGACTTTTCCGAGTACTTCGGCTTTACGGACGTGGAGGTCCGTGCCCTGCTTGAGGCTGCGGGCAGGAGTGACAAAGAGGCTGTCGTGCGGGAATGGTACGACGGCTACGTGTTCGGCACGAGCCACGTGTACTGCCCCTGGGACGTGATAAACTATATTGCATCCTTGCGGACGAATCCTAATGCCCGGCCGAAGGCTTTCTGGAAGGACTCAAGCCACAACGGAATCCTGCGGACTTTCGTGGGGCAGACGGAATTTGATGTCGCGGACAAGTTCGAGACCCTGATGAACGGCGGGACGGTCAGTCAGACCATCACGGACATGCTTATCTATGATACCCTCCATGCCTCGGAGGACAACCTGTGGAGCGTGCTTCTGATGACGGGCTACGTCACAAAGGCCGGCCTGGAAGATGAAGATGGCACTGTATCCCTGCGTATTCCCAACAAGGAGGTCGCGACGATATTTCAGGACACGGTGGTGTCGCTCTTCCGGGACACGATAGATAAAAACGGGCAGAAGTCCATGATGGAAGCCCTGTGGAACGGGGACGAGGATGCCGCGGGCAAGGCTGTCTCCGATTTGTTGTGGAACACCATCAGTTACAACGACTACCACGAGGACTACTACCATGCTTTCCTGGCGGGGGTATTCGTCGGATGCGGATATCTGGTTGAGTCAAACAAAGAGAAAGGACTTGGCAGGCCGGACATAGTCTTGAAGGACAAGAAGCACCGCCGGGCCATCATCATAGAAGCAAAGAAGTCCGCGAATCGGGCCGACATGGAAAAAGACTGCGGCAGGGCACTGGAGCAGGTGGACACGCGGAAATACGCGGAAGGGCTCTACGGCTACACGCAGGTACTCTGCTACGGCATCGCCTTCTTCCAGAAAGAGGCCCTGGTCAGAAAGGGCTGAGGCTGCTGGTGGCCGCCAGCCCCCGCCCGTGAGCATTTAGGGCTGCTGGCGGAATATGGGGGCGCAGCGATCCGGCACTTCCTACATCTCCTTGACGAGTTCCTTGCACAGCATCACGAGGTTGAACCGTATACCCTCCCGGGTGTTCCAGCCCCGGTGATTCCATTCCTCCGAGGCGACATCGTCACCGCCGTAGATAATCGCGCCGTAGTCAAAGCCACGGAACTGCGCTACCGCAATGCAGCCCGCCTGCTCCATCTCCACGATTTTGGCCCCCTCGCTCTTTCGCAGCTCGACTTTCCCGGGAGTCTCGCGGAACAGGGCATCGGTCGTCCATGTGAGGCCACGGATATAAGGAATGCCGTGCCCGTCAAGATAGGAGGCGATTTTGTCAGTCACCTTCCGGTCGGTGTGGATGAAGCGCGACGGCTCCACGTAATGATAGGAAAAGCCCTCGTCGCGGATAGCACCGTCCACAAGGAGGAGCTGGCCCACCTTGATGTTCCTGTCAAGCACGCCGCCTCCGCCGCAGAACATCACCTTGGTGACTCCGAGCGCGTAAAACAGGTCGAGGTTCCCGCCGCAGGCCGGGCAGCCCACCTGCCCCTGGACGATGAGGACATCGCTGTCCTTCACGAAACGGTAAATCGTGAACGGGTTCTCGCCGCCTATCTCGTGGTAGGCCTCTATCTCTCCGCTTGCGCACAGCTTGTTCATGACATCGGGGAAGAATGTGATTATCATCCTGTGAGCGTCAAATTTCCTGTCTGCAAGCGCCGACGGATTCAGCTTTGCGACTTTTTCCGTGTCGAATTCCAGAATGGGAAAATCGTTCGTTGCAATCATATAGAGCATCGTAGCACGCGGCAAAGCCGTTGGCAAGGGGAAATGTCACGGAGGCTGCCATACGGGGAGCTTGCCTCGTATGTCGGCTGTGCACTCTAGGCAACCGGGCTGCCTTGTGCTATACTTGCGGGGTGGAGGTAGCAGTATGAAGAAGCTTGCGGTGGGAGTCTGTACGGTTGCGGCGGTTGCAGCCCTGGCGGTCGGCACAAAGAAATACCTGGAAAGCACGGACAGGAAAGTTGCCGAACTGGAAGAGCGGGTCGCCTTTATGAAAGAAGACTGTGTTCCCCTGCGCTTTGAGATAGTTCAGAAAAAGGATTCGGAAATACAGGTAAAGGTTTCGATGTATGACGTTCAGACGGAAAAGAAGGTCGGCAGGAGCGGAACGTTTACGCTTTCGGGTGAAGAGCTGCATGTCGACTCCCAGGTCATAAAGCTGTCGGATGAAAACTTCATCTTTTTTCCCTGCGGCCTGTACACTGATGCAATGGCCATGACGGACAGCGAGAAGCTGTATGCCCTGTACGATGAAAACGGCTTTCCTTCCATTTATGCCGGTGTCATAAACTTGAAGGACGACGGTTCGGCAGTTTCTCAGGATGACCGGGTTGCCCTGGGAAAGGAGCTGACGGGTTATTTTACCCTCGTCAAGAACGGCGGGGAAAGCCAGTCTGCCGAACAGTACGGAACGGCAATCCATGAACTCAAGAGCATTTCCCAGTTCAAGGCGGGCTTCGTATACGAACTCTTGTGTCATCCTCATACGGGCGGCATAGAAATACGGAAAGCTGACTGACGGGAGGCGGCATGGAATTTCACAAGACGGAAGCACAGAAGGCCGACGGGCGGAAGCAGGAATCCCCTTCCTGCAGGAAAGCCGCTTCCGGTAAAAAGCGCCTGCTGCTGTGGCTTGCATTCCTCCTGTCCTGCCTGACGGCGCTGGCACTGCTGGCCGTGCATGTGGTGGAGCAGCTGCTTGCAGGCTGCGGAGCGTATCTGTCGTGGGAGAACATGCCGGTCCTGCAGCTGCTGTTGGCTGCCTTGCGGAGGGTGCTGCCGCTCTTCCTGCCGGTCCTCCTGCCCGTGGCGGCCATCCTCTTTGTCTGCTTCCTCCTGTTTGCCGCAAGGAACCTTGCGATGGAAAGCCGCAGGTTCGGCAGGCTCAAGACAGGGACGGCCTGCGTCATCATCGGGGATTCGCTGCAGCAGTTCTGCTTTTCATTCCTGAAAGTTGCTCCTGTTGCCACAGTCCTGTTCGTGACCGCAGTCGGAATCAATTCCCTCTTTCTCAGCGTGAACCGGGTGACCCGGATTGCGGACAACTTGAAGCGCATAAAGGAGCTGGGAATCATGGTCAGGAACCTGTCCCGGTCAGAGGACGTAGCGCGGATTACCATGCTGGACAGGCTGGTGGGGGTGACCCCCGGCGACATGGAAAAACGCTACCGGGTGGAAATCCTTTCCGAGGACGGCGAAGTTGTTTCCAGCCAGGAAGTGACGCTCAGGGGAAACCGCATTGCGATTGACTCCATTACGGTAAACTTTGAGTATTCCGAGATTGAAAGCGGCAGGCGGCAGAACATAGCCTATCCCTATCGGGTGTATTCGGAGCTGATGAAGCCTGAAGATGCCGTCCCGCTCACCTGCATGTTCAATGATGAAGAGCTTCCCGTCATCTACTGCCTGGAAGCGGATTCGATATACGGCATGACGGAGGATGTGTTTTTTCAGCGGCTCAGGGAACTGTTTGCCATACTCAAGGACGAAGAGCTGAGCCGTGAGATGGGGATCCGCAGCACAAACGGAACCGTGAACCACTTTGTCATGAATCCCGGAGATGTGTACAATATCAGTGTCGAGGCGACGGGCGGCCTGACCGTCCATAAAAAGCTGAACCTGGACTGATTTTTTTTTGTTTTTTCTGCATTTTTTTCTTTACAAACAGAAAAACCGTGCTATAATAAATTATTGATGCAGGATAAGGAAGTGCGGTGCTGTACATTACCGCCGTCCTTGACCCCATGAGTCTTTTTGGGGAAGGGCGGCATGGAGGACGGATCCGGCTCCGGCATGAGCTTCGGGTTTGTTCCTGTGCCAGCAACCTATTCCTCCTGTACTTTGCAGGACGGCTTTGTATGGGCAGCGTAAAGACTAAACTTGAATGTTCGAAGATAACGGAAGGCATACGATTTAGCAAGCCTGTATTTTTTAATGACGGTAAGAATATGTTCCTTGCCGCTGGCTGTCCTGCAAAGAAGTATCATCTTGAGGCGTTGAGGCGGTGGGAAATCCCCTACCTGTGGACTGATGGTGTCGAGGTTGAGGATATCCCGGAGCTTCCCGCTGCTCAAGTGTCCGAGCCGCTCGTTACGAGACCGGCTGTTCTTGAAACTCCCGTAAAGACGTTACCTCAATCAGCTTCCTCTGAAGCCGTTGATGTGTCTTCATTTGACAGACCGAAGGAAGCTGAGTATGTCCGGCCCAAGGCGGTGTCCTATGCCGCCCCCAAAAAGCCCAAGGTTGACCGCAGCGGTGAGGAAGAAATTAATATAGAAGATTTCATCGAAAATTTCGACGAACTGTAGGAAGCGGGCCCCCGCTTTCCCGGAAAAACGTCTTTTCCCGCCGGTGTCTGGCCTGACGGCTACAGGACCTTTGCCTTCAGACTGCCTTTTGCCGGCCTGATGAGCAGCTCTTTCCCTGCAGGAACGCTTTCCGCATCCCGTATGACGTTTCCGTTTTCCGCATCCGTTACCATGGCATAGCCCCGGTCAAAGATGGTCTGCGGATTGCAGTAGGCGAGCGTCTGCATGAGGAGGGTAAGCTTTGACCGCTGACCTTCCAGCCGCCTGCTCATGCCCTCCTGCAGGAGCTTTTTCCCTGCTTCCAGCCGCTGCAGGTAGGGCTGTTCCAGCAGGTGGAACTGGAGTTCCAGATTTTCGCAGGAAAAGCTTTTCAGCTTCAACCGTTCCCGTTCCAGCCGGGCGCTTATGCTCTCATGCATGATTTCCCGGTATTCCCGTATGTTTTCTGCTATGGTCCGCTTTTCGGGGACCGCCAGCTCTGCGGCGGCGCTGGGGGTCGGTGCCCGGACGTCGGCGGCGAAGTCGCTCAATGCCCAGTCAATTTCGTGTCCGACCGCCGAGATGGTCGGAATGGAACATGCCGCGATTGCCCGGACGACGCCCTCGTCGCTGAAGGGCAGCAGGTCTTCGAGGGAGCCGCCGCCCCGTCCGACGATGAGGGTGTCGCAGAGCCGGTACTGATCGGCGGTCTGTATCATGCGGATGATTGTCTCGGCGGCGCCTTCTCCCTGTACCTGGGCGGGGAGGACGACGACGCTGACCGTGTCGTTGCGCCGCCGCGTTATGTTCAGGATGTCCCGGAGGGCTGCCCCGGTCGGGCTCGTTACGACGCCGATCGTGGCGGGGTAGGGGGGGAGGGGGCGCTTCCGGTCATTGTCAAACAGGCCTTCGTCGGCAAGCGCCCGCTTGCGTGCTTCTATCATCTCCATGATGTCGCCCAGACCGGCCTGCGTCATGGAGTCTATGATGATCTGGTAGCGGCCCTGGGCTTCGTAGACGCTGATTTTGCCCTTTACCAGGACGAGCATGCCGTCCCTGGGCTGAAAGCTCAGTCGGCCGGCCTGTCCGCGGAACATGACCGCGCTTATCTGTGCCGTGCTGTCCTTGAGGGAAAAATACAGGTGTCCCGTGCTGTTTGCCTTGAAATTTGAGATTTCGCCCTTGAGCTGCACGGAGGGGAAGCTTTCCTGCAGCATCGATTTTATGAGTCCCGTCAGCTGTGAGACCGTGTATACGAACGCTTCCATGCTTCCGACAGGCTATCCCAATACCAGTAAATTGTCAATCTGAGCTTTCCGATACTATAAGCGATGAAAAACGTCGTCTTCCTGTATGCAGGATTTGTACAGACCCACGCATTTGACATGCTGTTCCCGAAAGATTTTACTGCTGCTCCGGTGGAGGGGGCTGCCGGACGGGAAAAGTCCGCCTTTGCCCTTTCCCTTGACTGGGCTGCCCGGCTGAAGGACCGGGTAAAAATCGTCGTTGCCGTAAGCAGGCAGACCGAGGACAAGGCACGGCGCGAAATCCTGAAGGCAGGCCTGGAAGACGAGTGTGATGTCATTGTCGAGCAGCGCTGGTCAACGATGCTCCTTTTAAAGCGGATGGCGGAGGCCGTTTCGCAGAACGGGGCTGCCTGTGTCGTCTACAGTGCGGCGGACAGGCCCTTCCTGGACTGCCGTCTGACAGACCTGATTCTTGCTGACCATGAACACTACCTTTCCGAATACACCTTTGCGGACGGCTATCCTGCGGGACTGTCGCCGGAGGTCGTCGCTGCCGGTTCACTGAACATCATGCTTGCCCTTGCGACAAAGAAACCGTCGTTTGCGTCCGACCGGGTGGGCAGGGAGAGTCTTTTCAATGTCCTGCGGGAAGACATAAACTCCTTTGAGATTGAGACGGTCATTGCTCCGAAGGACTTCCGCATGCTCAGGCTTGACTTCTCCTGTTCTTCCCGGGCACAGACGATTGCCTGCGTCCAGCTTTTCCGCCTTGCAGTTCAAAGGGGGACCGGCTTTGATGCCCTTTCGCTTGCCGAATGTGCCGCTTCTTCGCCCGAAGTACAGCGGACTGTTCCTGCATTCTACAACGTGCAGATTGCCCAGAACCTTTCGACGCTGACGGTCTACAATCCCTATCCTGCGGCATTCAGTCAGAAATACGGCTGCAGTCCGGTCAAAAAGGAGAACCCGGAACCGGTCAACATGAGTCTGGCCTCCTTTACGGACCTTGTGGAAGGAATTGCCGGCCTTTCCGAGACGGCCGTCGTGGGCCTGAGCGGTTTTTCGGAACCGCTGACGCATCCTGATTTCCTGCAGTTCGTCCGGGTTGCCCTCGCAAAGCCGGGCATTTCGCTGCTCATAGAAACAGACGGCACCCTGCTGACCGCACCCCTTGCCCAGCAGGCGGCGGAAATCGTGAAGGATTCCCCCGAGCGGACGGGAAACTGGCCTGCCGTCATGTGGATTGTGGCAATTGATGCGGTGACCGATGAAATGTACGGGAAAATGCATACGAATGCCTTTACGAACGGGAACGGTATCCGCTGCTTTGAAAGTGCAAAAGCTGCCCTCGTGACACTGGAACATTATTTCCCCGGTGACGTCTATCCCCAGTTTGTCAGGATGAAGGACAATGAGGAAGAACTGGAACGCTTTTACCGCTTTTACCATGACCCGGAAGCCGGAACGGAAGGCAAGCTGATAATCCAGAAGTATGACGCTTTCTGCGGCCTGCTGCCCGACTTGAAGAGTGCGGATCTGGCACCCCTGGAGCGCAATCCCTGCTGGCACTGCAAGCGCGACATGCTGATCCTGCCGGACGGAAGCGTTCCTCCCTGCCGTGAATACGTGCTGGATGCGTCCTGCGGCAATGTCTTTAGCGAAGGGGTGGAAGCGGTCTGGAAAAAGATGGGGAACCTCGCTGCGGACCATATACAGGGGCGCTATCCCGATAAATGCGGAACATGTGATGAATACTATACCTTCAACTTTTAATGCGCAGCAGGTGCGGATGACTATCTTAGGCGGGATGGAAGAGTCGTCCCGCATCCTCATGGACGTTTCCTGTATCGTCATAAAGCGGACGGTAAACCAGTATCGGGGACAGGTGTTCAGGAACCTGCTTGCCTGCGGCTTTAAGAAGATCATAAGCGTCGAAACCTTTAATCCTGCCTTTAATACGGAGAGCCTCTCGAATGATTTTCCCGAGGTAAAATTTGTCCGTGCGCACGGCAGGATGAACGACGGTGAACTGGTGAACCTGGGAATGGGGGAGGTTGACTCTCCCTATGCACTGGTCCTCCACGACGATTTGTGCGTCCAGAACTTTAAGTTCAGCAGGACGCTTGTCCAGAAGCTTGTCGAATGCAGGATATTCTGTGTCGCTGCCCGCCTGCTGAATACCGACCGGCAGGGAATTCCCGTCCGCTTTACGCCGAAGGTGAAGAGCATGGTCTTTGACGTGGAGTCGTCCCTTGCCGTCGTTGACAAGGCACTGACGCTCTACCCCTTTGACCTTGCGGGGTTTTATGACGTGAATACCTTCCGGCTGCTCGGCGGCTTTGACTATACGATCGAAGCCCCCTACTGGCAGGAGATGGATTTGTTTTTCAGGGCCTGGCTCTGGGGTGAGAAGATACAGCTTTCTTCCGCATTTACGCTGGAATTCTTTGACGAACTGCCTGTTTCTGACCGTACTGCGAACATATCGTATCTGCAGTTCTACCTCAAGAACCTGCTCCCGAATTTTAGGCGGGACCACGGGGAGATTTCCCTTGCCTCCTTCCCTTCGTTCAAGATGCGGAGCCACTGCGGTCTGAATGAGGCGTTCCGCCTGTTCTGCCGGGCACGGGACTGGGTAAAGCTGAACCGCTTCCGCTTTAAGCGGGATGCGGTCTCCCTGCTGGAAAACTGGAACCTGGAGGAAGGAGCCTGATGCGCATCAGAGATCTGTTTGACCGGAAGAAGGGACGGACGGTTGTCATTGTCCAGTGCCGCCTTTCTTCGACGAGACTTGCCCGGAAGGCCCTGCTTCCGCTGGGAGGCAGGAGCCTGCTTGAGTGGACCCTTGCGGCGATGAAGAAGGTCAGGGCCGACGCCTATTATCTGGCAACGGATGTGGAGTCCGGACCCGAACTTGAGGCAATTGCAAGGGCGGCCGGCTATTCGTTCTATGCCGGTTCAAAAGACGACGTGCTTGACCGCTTCCTCAAGACGATTGAGCTTTCCCGGGCTGATGTCGTAATCCGTGCGACTGCCGACAACCCCTTCCTCTTCTATGAAGCTGCCGCAGCCCTGCTGGATGAGTACCGGGAACGGGCCCGGGGAGAGGCCGTTGACTACATAACCTGGACCGGCCTGCCCCACGGGTCGGGAGTGGAGATTTTTAATGCCCATTCCCTGCAGGAGGCAGCTGCCCAGACGGATTCTCCCTATGATCATGAGCATGTCGGACCTGCCCTCTACAGGCATGCGGACAAATTCAACTGCCTCATGCTCCGCGCACCGAAGGAATTCTACTATCCCGACCTGCGGACGACGGTAGACGTGTACGGGGATTACCGGCGTGCCCTTGCCGTCGTTGATGCGGTACTGGAAGCCGACGGGAAGCTCAGTCTGCCCGTAAAGGAGCCGTTTACCTGTTCCCAGATACTGGCGGCCCTGGAACGGGAGTCCGTCAAATACCCGCTGCTGCTGATACCGAGCGTGGAAAAGGGGCACGGGACGGGGCACCTGCGCCGCTGTCTGGGACTTGCGCTTGAGACGGGGGCGGATATCCTGATTCCCGAATCCTGTACGCTGGATGAAGCCCCGCTGCTGCTGGAAGAGTATAAAAAGAAGGGTCTGAAAGACCGGCAGCTGGTGAAGGATACGGACCATGCCGAACTGTATTCGCTTGCCGTCACGGACCTTTTTGCTGCGGATGCGGCTTTTGCTGCCGGTCTTGCGGCGAAATGCCCTGTTGCCGCGATAGACGAAGGCGCTGCTGAAACGGCATGGGCTGATTACCTGCTGGATGTCCTGCCTCCGGCCCAGGACGGAAGGCTGGTCAACCTGTCTGCGCCTGCATTTATCCCCCTGCCCAAAAACAGAAGGCTGGAAACGGAGCGGAATGTGCCCCTCCAGAGTGCCATTGTGGTGCTGGGCGGGGAAGATCCTGCGTCTCTGGCCCTGCCTGCCTCGGTCGCCCTTGCCGCCTGCGGCCTTACGGTCTGCTGCGTTGCATCGTCTGACGGGAAGGCGGCGCAGCTCCGCGAGACGGTCGGGGGAAAGTGTCCCGGCGTGAGCATATCCGGCCCCATCGAGAACCTGAAGGAGCAGCTCTGCCTGTATGATCTGGTTGTCAGTCATTACGGCTTTACCGCATTCGAGGCTTCTGCCGCAGGCTGCGCCGTGATCCTGCTCGGGACAACGCCCCTGCACGAGCGGCTTGCCGGGAAGTATTCGTTCGCCTGCATTCCTGCCGGCAGCGTAAACGAACGGGCTTTCAGGACCCTGCTGGCAGAACCCGGCAGGCTGTACCGGACACAGGCGCCCGGGCAGGATGCTGTGCCGGACGGCAGGGAGGAAACAGGAGCTGCACCGGAGCCGGAGACCGTTTCAGAAAGCACTGCGGCGCCTGTGCCGGAAGCCTCAGAAGCGCCGGAGCCGGAAAAGCAGGCGGACCTTGCGGTCTTTGTCCGGGAACTTTCGAAGGGAAAGCGGATTCTCTGCCCGGTCTGCCGTACGCTGCCTGAGCAGAAGGATCCTGTTGTTGCCCGTACGAAGGTGCGGACCTTCCGCCGCTGTGCTTCCTGCGGCATGCTCTATATGTCCTGGACGGTTGATGAGAAGCAGACCGAGTACAACCGGGCTTATTTTTATGAGGACTATGAAAAGCAGTACGGCAAGACCTATGTAGAAGACTTTGCTTCCATAAAGGCCCAGGGAGTCAGGCGGATGAGCTTCATTGACCTCATCTACCGCCGCCGTCATGCTTCCGTAACACCGACAATCCTTGACGTGGGCTGTGCACTCGGCCCCTTCCTGGATGCGGCAAACGATTCGGGCTGGCAGGTATTCGGAATTGACGTTTCGCAGGATGCCGTGAGTCATGTGACGAATGAGCTGCACTATCCTGCCGTGTGTGCCTCTTTCCCTGATGCCGGCATACGGGAGCAGTTCGGCATAGACCGCTTTGATGCCCTGACGATGTGGTATGTCATAGAGCATTTTCAGGACCTTGACAACGTGCTCAGTGCCGTTTCGTCCCTCGTGAAGAAGGGGGGAGTCTTTGCGTTCAGTACGCCGTCTGCTTCGGGGGTGAGTGCGCGTTATAACACTGAAAAGTTCTTTGAACAGAGTCCTGCCGACCACTATACGCTCTGGGAGCCCCGGCGGGCGGCATCGATACTGAAGAAGTACGGCTTTTCGGTCAGGAAGATCGTTTCGACGGGAATTCATCCGGAGCGCTTTCCCGCAGACAGGCAGAAGTTTTCGGCTTCAACGCTGTCCCTTGCGAGCAGGCTGTTTAAGCTGGGGGATACCTTTGAAATTTATTGCAGGAAGGAGTAGCTATGGCGGAATCTGCCGGTGAAAGATACATTCTGATTTTGGGTGCAGGGCTCATGCAGCGGCCGTCGATAGAGGCGGCCCGCGAGCTGGGCTACAGGACGCTCGTGGTAGACGCGAATCCTGCGGCCGTGTGCGTTCCCTTTGCGGACCGCTTTGAACAGGTTGACCTGAAGGACCGCACGGGGCTGGCAGAGCTTGCGCTGTCGGTCGGTGACCGCCTTGCTGCCGTCTTTACGGCCGGAACGGATTTTTCCGCCTCCGTTTCCTATGTTGCTGAAAAATGCGGCCTGCGCGCGCATCCGTTCCAGGCGGCACTCAATGCGAGCGACAAGACCCTGATGCGGGGCTGCTTTGCGAAGGCCGGCGTTCCGTCTCCTGCGTTCGTAAAGGTGGGGCGGGGAGACATTGCCCAGTACCTCAAGCAGGGCCTTGAGACAATGAGCTTTCCCAAGGTGGTGAAACCGGTTGACAACATGGGGGCACGCGGCTGCCGCCTCATACGGAATGCCGGTGAGTTCCTCCATTCGGTGGAAACTGCCGTTTCCTATTCCCGGACCGGTACGGCCATCCTTGAGGACTTCATGGACGGTCCCGAATTTTCGATCGATGCCCTTCTGTATGACGGAACGCTGACCATAACGGGCTTTGCCGACCGGCATATTTTCTATAAGCCTTATTTTATCGAAATGGGGCATACGATGCCGACCGTCTTTGCCGAAGACAAGAAGAAGGAACTGCTTGCGGCTTTTGCGAAGGGCATTGCATCGCTCGGTCTGACCTGCGGGGCCGCAAAGGCGGACATCAAGTATACGTCTTCCGGTCCGATGATCGGTGAGATTGCTGCCAGGCTGTCGGGCGGCTACATGTCCGGCTGGACCTATCCCTATGCATCGGGGGTGAACCTGACGAAGGAAGCCCTGCGGATTGCTCTGGGCCAGCGGCCTGCGGTCCTGGAAGAAAAGCGGATTCCGCTGGATATGGGGGAGGGACTGCCGTTTGCGATGTATGACCTTCCCTGCAGCCGGGTCAGTGCGGAACGGGCCTGGATTTCGATTCCGGGACGGATTAAGGAGATTGTGGCACTCGGCAGGGCGGAAACGGAACCCTACGTTCGCAATGTCATGCCGAGGCTTACAGCGGGCGAGCGGGTTTCCTTTCCCCGCAATAATGTCGAGAAATGCGGCAACGTCATTGCCCTCTCGGACGGGTATGATCTGGCGGTTCAGGCGGCTGAGCATGCGGTTTCATCGATTGTCCTCCGCCTTGAAGCGGGAAACCGGGAAACCGATGCCTTCCTTGCGGGCACCGAGCAGTTCTGCGAGCAGGGCTTCCCGCCGGATGCCTTTCTCCTGTCGGATGAAGAGCGGCAGACGGTCCTTTCCTGTGCGGAGCAGCTGGGAAAGATTGAAAAAGATGCTCCCTGCACACAAATTGAGGATGGGAGATTTCTGGAAATTGCCGAAAATAAAAGGGACTATAACCACCGGAGTCTGCTTTCGACCCTGCAGCTGTTTGACAGGCTGTGTCCTGAGCATCCGGCGTTTGATGCGCTTGCTTTCTTTACCACGGTGCTCCGTGGTGGCATACAGGGCCTCCTGTATATGCGGGACTCGTGCTGAGAGGTTAGGTTTCCGATGAATATCAGGCATGGTATATGGTACATGTTCTTCCTCCTTTGTCTTCCCTTCTGCGGGCTGGCAGCTTCTGAGCTGGACCTGCTGCAGGAGGCCCGTGCGGAAGGCATAGCCGTATACTGGGATCCGCTTACGCAGAACTGTATCCTCGAGAAGGGGGGACATCAGATATCCTTCCTTTCCGGCGGGAGCTACATCATAAAGGATTATGCTTCGATTGAGCAGCAGAAAGCTCCGGAGATGAAGAACGGGAGCCTTGTGGCGAGCAGCAGCTTTTTCAACGAGGCGAAGCAGTATTTTACGGATCAGGGGGCCGTTTCCGTTTCGCTGAAAAAGCCGTCCCCTGCCGGATCTGATTCCGCCGCCGGACAGGCATCAGCCGGACAGCAGGCAGCCCTTTCGTCTGCCTTGCCGGGCCTCAGCGTCCCCGAAGCGGGGGGATCTGCGGCCGGAGACTCACGTGCCTACAGCATCGGTGCAATCCTCATAGATCCCGGACACGGGGGAAAGGATCCCGGTGCCAGTGCCACGTGCATGATAAAGGGTAAGAAGACGACCGTCGTTGAGAAGGACATAAACCTCAGCATCGGCCTGAAGCTCTATGACATGCTGACGAAGGCTTACCCGAAAAAACGGATCCTGATGACGCGGAATACCGACAAGTACCTGACCCTCGAGGAACGGACGACGATTGCGAATTCCGTGAAGCTGGGACAGAATGAAGCGGTCCTGTACCTGTCCATTCACGTTAATGCAAGCCTTGATAAGAGCGCAACGGGCTTTGAGGTCTGGTACCTGTCTCCCGGCTACCGGCGGCAGGTCATAGACAGCGAGAGCGATGAGGACAAGGGCCTCCTGACAATCCTGAACAGCATGATGGAGGAGGAGTACACGACCGAGTCCATCCTGATGGCGAAGTTCATAGAGGACGGGTTGAATGCACAGGTTGGTTCGCTCAGTCCGCAGCGGGGCATCAAGGAGGAAGAGTGGTTCGTCGTGCGGAATGCGAAGATGCCGAGCGTCCTCGTCGAGACGGGCTTCCTTTCCAATGAGAAGGAAGCGGCCCTCCTCTCGGATGCTGACTACTTGAAAAAACTGTCCCTTGGGATATATAATGGTCTGGGTGCGTTTATAACGCACTTTGAACGGTCGAGGGGGTTTACCGGCAACTAGCTTCCCGGCCTGTGTGAGGGTAGTATGGAAGTCGTGAAGCATAACAACAGCAGGGGGCATATACGGATTGCAGCCGTTGCGCTGGCTGTCCTTGCCTTTGCCCTGTCGCTGTTCTTTTATATGAAGGGACACCGGCTGGACCGGCGGCTGATGTATTTTCCGTCGTATGACGGCGAGGGAATATATGCCGAACCCCGCTGTCTGGTGAAGCATGCCGATGAGCAGCAGGCTCTGGCCGCATTTGTGGACGACCTGCTTCTGGGGCCCATGACGAACCGCTTCGGACGGATTTTCCCGCGGGGGACGCGGGCCGAATACTGTTTTACCGGTACGGACGGGGCTGGAAATACCGTCCTGTACCTGGGGCTGAGCCGGGATGCCCTGTTTGCCGGCGATCTTCTTTCCGTACGGGAAGAGGTAGATGTATTGAAATTAAATATTGTGAAGAACTTCACATATTTAAATAAAATTGATGTTGCAATTGACGGCATCAGTGTCTATGAATGAATTCGGATTGCGCTGCTTTGATTGGAGCACCCAAAAAAACGGGTGAATTTCAATTAAAAGAAGTTGACAAAATCGGCTTCATATTAGATACTAGAATGTATCAAGGCTACATCAAAAGTATAAAAGGAGTTTCGAATGAAGAGAACTTTTATGTTAATCACTGCTGCCATGTTCTTGGCAGGAAGCTTTGCATTTGCGAGGGAGTCAACTGTTATCGACTTTTCTCTGCTGACGGCTGATTCAGTCGCAGACGAGAACGGAAACCCCACGCAGAACGCTAGGACTGTGATGGATTATGCTAAGGCTGCCGGATCAAGCTGGACGAGCGAGCAGAAGGCCCTTATGAAGACTTCTCTGGCTCTGAACCAGTGGGAAGTTGAGTTGAACTCATCTGCTAAGGAGCCTGTTGCTCTTGCAACGTCACGCACGGTTGCTGCTCCTGTGAACCAGAGTGCAAATGTTCCGTTCGCCGGACAGAATGTCCTCGGTGCATACATTCTGTTCCCCAAGTGGGCACACAATGCAAGCGCAAAGATCGTTCCTCCGTTCCAGATTCAGGCATACGAGGAGCTCTCTGATGCAGATGCCAACGGAAACCGCCAGGCTCCGACCGACGAGCAGAAGGGACAGTATCTCTTCGACAACGGCTATGGTGTTGTCCGCAATGTTGGAACCTTGAAGTCTGTTTCTGTTACGACTTTTGGTGACAACTATCCTCACAAGCTCTATGTCCTCTTGGGCGACCAGGATGGCGTTTCTCGCCGCTACTATATGGGTACGCTCCTGTTCGACGGATGGAAGACGCTGGTTTGGAACAACCCGAACTACCTGTCAGATGTCCGCGCCCGTGAGATCCGCGTGTATCCGATCTATCCCCGTGGACTTCCCTATGTGAAGTTTGAGGGATTCCAGATCACCCGCGATGCTGCTGATGACGGCGGACACTATGTCGGATACTTCAAGGATGTTAAGGTTATCTACGACCTCGCTGTCCTGAGCACTGACCGCGACATCAATGAAGAGGATCTGTGGGGAATCATCAAGCAGGAAGAGAAGCATCGTCAGGATGTCGAGATGTCCAACTTCGGAACGAAGCAGGTCAACCGCTATCTTGAGAAGAGCAAGGAAGCTACGGAGTCCGAGTTCACTTCTTCTCTCTATGAGAATTCCAATTCTAACGCTAACGCTCAGTAAGTAAGTACCAGGTGCTTGATTGCTAAGCAGCGTGTCCAGGCATGAACGGGTTTTGTGCCTGGATGCGGAGAGAAACCACCCTTTCGGGTGTTTATAAAGGCCGTCCTTCTTGGACGGCTTTTTTATGTAATCCACGTTGATGCAGGTAGCCATGAGAGAAGCAAATGAACTCCCAAAGAAAGTCAAAATTGAGCGTCTGTATACCAGTTATACGCCTGTTTTTAATGAAGTACTTTCAAAGATAGAGGATAAGCTGAAGGCACATATCCGGCTTCAGTCCATGCCGACCTACAAGGCGCGGATAAAGTCTTTCCCCAGTTATTACAAGAAGATTCTGCGGCAAAAGCCGAAGGAAAGTTCTCAGACGGATAAGCTTGTGACGCTGACGGATATGCTGGGACTCCGCATAATCTGTGCATTCATGGAAGATACGGAGAATGTCGTTACCCAGCTCAGTTCTTTTCTGACGGTTCGGGAAATTGAGCATAAGGGCTTCGGGCAGTCATTCCGGGAGTTCGGCTATGAGTCGGTCCATGTCCTGATAAACATTCCGGAGGACTGCCGTCCGACCGAACATCTGACCCCCGTCCTTCCTGAGGATATGGTTTTTGAAATTCAGGTACGTACCATTCTGCAGGATGCCTGGGCGGAAGTTGAGCATGAGCTTATCTACAAGACAGACTTTAATCCCTTTGACAAGCCGCTCCGGAGAAAGCTGGCTGCCATCAATGCCAATCTGAACCTTGCCGACACGATTTTTCAGGAAATCCGTGATTACCAGAACAAGCTGCAGGCTGAGCTCGGGATACGCCGCAATACCTTTTATGACAAAGCGGACCGCATTACCGATGACGAACTGGGTATTGAAAGTTCTGCGGAGCGTGCAAGTCTGTATGCGGCAGTGCCTTCAATCTATGAAAAGGGGAGCATTGACGATCTGGTCCTTTCTGCCCTGCATGAACACAATCTCGGCAACTTTGATCATGCAATTTCGATTTATACGCAGATCCTCGATAAGAAAGATGTCCTGCAGGGAACGATGATGTCCGTCATATTGAAGCATCGCGGCATGGCACACTTTGCCCAGAACGAATATGATAAGGCGATAGAGGATTTTAAGCAGAGCGAATCGTATGATTCCAAGGCCTTCCGTTCCATCTACTACCAGGGAATCGTCTATGAAGTCCTGAAGAAATATGATGATGCCATAGACTGCTTTAACCGCTCGCTTGCAATTGATCCCTTCCAGAGTCACGTCTACTACCGCCGGTCCGTTTCCTATTTTGAAAACGGGAAGTATGAGGAAGCGATGAGCGACATCAATAAGGCCTTTGAATTGGGGCTGGATAATGATGATACGCGGCAGCTGCGTTCGCAGATCCTGAAAAAGTTTGATATGGGGATGTAAATCACTGTATCCGGCTCTTGACGCTGTTGTGAAAAAATGATAGTATTCATTCGTTCGTTTGGGACGAATTTTGTCTCCTTCGTCTAGTGGTTAGGACATCGGGTTTTCATCCCGACAACATGGGTT
>CAMJZA010000048.1 GCA_946410085.1 uncultured Treponema sp.
TCATTGCGAGGGGCTTCTTGAGGCCGGTCGCATAGAACTTGTTGCGGTCAATCGCACCGGTGTCGGGGCTGACGACGACGAGGTCCTCTTTCGTCAGGTCAACCGCCTTGGCAAGCTCCCTGATGATCTGATAGGAGGCATGCAGGTTTTCGCAGTGGGTATGGCTGAAGGCATTGACGATTTCACGGGAGTGCAGGTCGAGCGTGATGATGCGGTTCACGTCCATGTTCTCATAGATGTGGCCCAGCAGGGCTGCCGTCAGGCCTTCCCGCCCCTTCTTCTTGTGCTGGCGGCTGTAGGGGTAGACGGGGAGCACGAGGGTAATCTGCTTGGCCCCCGCCTGCCGCACGGTGTCTATCGTGACCAGCAGGGCCATGACATGGTCATTGACGCTGAGGGTAAAGGTATTTTTTCCGTCATTGAAGCTTATCGGCTCGTGGTTTTCGACATCCTGGAATATAAAGACATCCTTTCCGCGTATGCATTCCAGCAGCTCGCACTTGAACTCACCGTTGGCAAAGTAGGTACAGCGGCTGTTCACCTTGAAGACCGGCGGCCGGTACTTGTCCGTCATTCCCCGGACACAGAGGTCGCTCGTGTGCAGGTCGTTGTCAAGGTTCATCTGCTGGACAACATTTTCCTTGTCAAGGTTGTAGCGCTTGGAAATGACATCGCTCTTCAATGAGAAGCGGTGCTTGTACATGTGGCGGAGGTGCGTGATGACCTCGTTCGCAAAAGACTCGCCGCCCGGACAGGACACGATGGCGAGATTGGTAGGTTCAGAATACGGCATTATTCCAGTCCCCCTTTCAGATGGTAGCCCATTCTATCAGCTTTTCGGAGGCTCGGCAAGTGGCAGTATAACTTCAAGCAAAGGGCCCGTTGGGCCGGGGCACGCTTAATACGGCACGGACAGGGAGAATATCAGGCCGAATACGAGCAGCGGTTCGTCCGGCGTGGAAGACCACGATACATTCCCGTAATTATAGGTTGCACCGCCGAATATATAGGGAGCGGTCAGCGTTATGTCAACGTGGCGCAGGCCGGTAAAGGTCAGGCTCGGCAGGACATAGCCCTGTTTGCTGATCGGATTGTACCACCAGCGGACGGCAGGCGAGAAAGAAGAGCCCAGTATATGGGACCAGCCCAGGGTCAGACCGATGTCGTGGGTCAGCTGATCGTCCTTCGGCTTGTCAGGGTCATAGGTCAGCTGATATTCAGCCGCAAAACCGATTTTCCCGCGGGAATTCGTCTCGATCACACGGCTCAGTCCGCCCACAAAGCGCATGAAGCCGAAATCCAGCGGATCATCGGGGTCAAAGTGAGTCATGCCCCAGAGAGTCAGATGGTTCCTGAAGAGGTCGGTCGTCAGCGATGCACCGACGGCAGGCTGCATCCAGTACTTATCGCTCGTCGCCCACTTCCTGCCGAAGAGCTCCAGCGATACGGGACCGAAGGGGTACTGTATCTTACCGGCAAAGGAGAGGTTGTCCCGGGAGAGCTCCGAACCGATTGCGTACATGCCGACGCCCTGAATTTCACCCTTCCAGATGGGGAGCGTAAAGATGGCATCAAAACGCTGTCCCGTTGACGTTTCATCCGTATAGGGGTTGACGACCTTACCGTCCCCTTCATCGTCAAGGATGTTCGTGTCGAATATCTGCGAGTTACCCCATCCCGTCCCCGTCTTGCCGGCCGTGATGTAGAGCTTGTCATTCATGATGTAGTCAAAGTAGAGTGTCGTCAGGTCAAACTTGAATTCGGGAAACTCACTGTAAAAGCTGCCCCGCACGACAAAATCCTCAAAGGGCTTCGCCGTAAAGCCAAGGGTATTGGACATAGAAGCAAACGGCGACATGCTCCCTTCGGGGAACATCTTGAAAATCATGCCCCCGTTCGCATTCAGGTGCCCCCACCAGTCTATCTTTTTTTCATCCGACGCAGACGAAGATGCCGCAGCCGTCACGGGCGCAGACTCTACGCCCTGACTGTCCTCCGCATCTTCAAAGAGTCCGAAGAGGTCTTCCGTCCCGTCGTCGGAACCGGCGGCATCGGAAAGGACGGCCTCCGAGTCCGCTGCATCCACTGCATCCACTGCATTCGCAGCAGGCTCAGCATCGGAAGCTGCCGCCGCCGTACTGCCGCTCCTGTCCGCCTCATCGTAATAGTAATAGATATCGGCACCGGACTGACCGCCGGAAGGCACCGGTGCAGGAACTGTATCCCAGTCATCCGCACCGGAATACCCGTCATCAGCTGCAACATCATCAACCGCCGGTGCAGAGGCGTAATAGCGGACTCCCGTCCGCGTATCGCTGTAGACGCCATCGCCGGAATCGGGATCAAAGGAACGGAGATCCAGCGAGCTGTATTCCCTCGTATCGCTGTAAATTCCTTCACCGGAATCAGGATCAAAGGGCATGATAACCGACGAGGAATAGGCCCTCCGGTCACTATAACCACCCCCGCCGGAAGCGGAATCAGCGGATTCCGCACCGAGGGCAGGAAACGGCAGCTTATCAGACAGTGTCATACACAACAGAGCACTGGCGGCAACCAATCCGGCCCTGAGATTCCTTCGGCGGGGACTCAGCATCACTTACTCATCATCTCGACGTATTTTTTCGTATATACGCTGTCCTTCTGCTTGTCGAACGAGACGTTCGAGATGGTAATCTGCGTCTGTTCGTACTGCATCTTCCCGTTGATTTTCTTGCCGCGGAGATTGTCAACAACCACCATCTTGCTCGGAACCGAATGGTTCTTGAACTTCTGGTAGGAAGGTATCGCAGTGGTGCGTAAAAGCTGGCCCGAAAGGCTGTAATCCTCCTTCATGCGGATAAGACCGTCGTCTTCCGTCACCCAGAGCTTTATCGTCGGATAATTGACGTTCTTGCTCGTCGCCGTCAGCGTCATCTGAACGCAGGCAAGCTTACCGAGCTTGACCTTCTCAGCCTTGTCAATCTTGTACAGCTTGCTGTAGTGCTGGGGCGTAAAGTCAGCCGGGGTTGCATTCGTACCGCCGACATTGTCCTTCGAAGACGTAAAGACGAACTGGCGGTCAGAAGGATCGTAGAACCAGATGTTATTGTCAAACTGAACGTATCCCTTGCCCCGGTCCTTCTCCGGTCCCGTAATCAGGATCGTGTAGGCATCGGCATCATCGCGGCGGTACATGACGACGGTCGTCGTAGACTTTCCCTGTCCCGGCTTCTCCTGGACAAGCGAATAATTCGCCGCGAAATCAGTTCCGAAAAATGACGTCGTTTCATCAACCTTCTGCAACAGGTTCTTTGCGTCCGCCTGGGACAAATCCGCAGCATAGACCGCACCGGACAGAACGGCGGCAAGCACACCTATTGACCTGAAAATAGCCTTTTTCATTTTCTTCTCCTCTTGAAATGTGGCAGCTAACCAGTTTACTTATGTTGTCGTCGCCAGCGCTCCGACTGGACTGATGTGGACAACGTTTCGAATAGTAAACAACGTTGCTGAAATCGTAGTTACAACCACAACCAAAAAGAGGGAAAGCGATTTCAAGAGGTTTATGGAAGGAACCAGGTGGCTCTTCGTTAAAAAGATCTCGAACGCCGAAACAAAGGACAAATTCATGCAGGAAAAGCCCCAGCCGGCAAGGAGGGCAAGGATGAGCCCGACAGCAAAGCCCAGGACCAGCAGGTAAAAGGCCTCGGTCAGGAAGACCATCCGCACCCCCAGATGCTTCATGCCCAGGGCGCGGAAGGTGCCGATTTCGGTCGTCCGCTTCATGACGATGATGCGGTAGGTGCTCCCCATGCCGACACAGATTATCACGAGGAGAATCAGGATTATCAGGCTGACGACGACTTTCAGCGCATCGATGATGAACTGCAGGTCCTTTATGTTCGAATCAAGGGGAATAAGCCCGTACAGCTCTCCGTCGGCAGGATTCCAGTCGTGGATTGCATCGCGGAAATCATCCTTATCATCCGTCAGAGGAAACATATTGTAGATGCCTTCCAGCTTCTTCTGCAAGCTCACGATATCCTTTTTTTCCAAATCCCGCCCGGGAAAATACACGCTGATACGGTTCACATAGCCCTCTCCCCGGTCAATCAGGGTTTCCAGAGCCTGTATGTCCACATAGGCCGTATAGGTCCCGAAAACGCTCGAATCACAGAAGATTCCTTCTATTATAACGCTTCCCGTATTCGTATAGCCGTCGTCAGTGGTCGTCTGCAGCGTCAGCTGATCTCCCACCTTTGCGCTCAATTTATCGGCAAGAAACTCAGAAATCAGTATCCCGTTCCGGCCGGAAAGCTCCGCAATGCCGCCGGCCGAGATGTTGAGTCCGGAAAGCAGGTGTTCTTCCGCGGTAAAATCGACCCCCCGGAACTGCCAGAGCCGCGTTTCCACCCCTTCAAAAATCAGCGTGGAACTCGTCGCATCGCAGTCTATCCGCCGGTAATACTCCGCTTCCTGCGGTATCAGGGATTTGAGCACCGCAATCTTCCCGTCAAGGTCGGGAATGCTGCTCGTCGTTTCCCTGCCGCCCCGGAAGACCAGGTCGCCGCCGTAGTAAATCAGCGACTTGTCCCGGATGGACTTGAGCATGCCGTCCGTCGAAAAGACAACCAGCAGCATGACCGCAGAGCCGATAACACAGACCGTAAAGAGCGACACATACTGCTTCTTGTTGTAGAGCAGGGTTTTAAGCGCAAGCTTCGTGTAAAAGCGCGCTGCCTGAAAGAACCGTTTCAAATTTGCCCCCTCATGGCGACGATCGGGTTCGCCTCCATTGCAATGCGGACAGGGAAATACCAGCCGATGAAGGTCAGGGCGACTGCCACCCCCATGCACAGGGAAATATTGGTCGGCAGGAGGGTACATTTGAGCACGTTCCCGCCGAAAAGCTGGACCAGCAGCGAATTGTGCAGCTCAATGCCCGCAGCGTTGACCAGCGCGCAGAAGCCGCTTCCCAGGAAGCAGCCCAGTATGCCGGCCGTCAGCGTCAGCAGGGCGGTTTCCCAGAAGAACTGGAGCAGGATAAAGCCCCGCTTCGCCCCGATGGCACGCAGGGTCCCCGTCTCGGTCATGCGGCTCAGGGCAGAAATCATCAGGGTGTTTGCAACGACGATGAAGCCGGTCAGGAGGATAAGGATGATGCCGACATTCATCACGAGACGGAGAAAAAAGACCATCGCAACGGTGCCGCCCGCCGCAGTCCGCCAGTTTGCAGCCTGCACCGGCCAGTCCCGCCGGGCAAAGACCTGATTGAGATGCCGGATGACGGCCCTGGTCTTCGCGGCCTTTTTCAGCTTTATGACAAGATAGGACCAGACCAGACTTTCACTTTTTTCCGGGCCAACGTCCCGGTCCGCATCAACGCCGAAATCCTGCTCCTCGGCCTCGACGCCGACCGTATCGTCAGCGTCCGCAAAGAGGTCTTCGATGGAGTCAAAGCTGCCGTTCAGCAGGTCCATGTCGTTCGGATTGATGTCCTCGTCCGCCGTAATCGTACTCAAGTCCAGCAGGTCCCGGAGCACGTCCGGGGAAACCAGCGCAATCTTGTTCATCGTCGCATTGTCAACGATGTATTCATAAATGCCCGTCAGCGTGACGAGACGGACGTTTATCGTCGCTCCGTTCGAGGTCAGCACCTGAAACTTTTCGCCGATGGCAGGGTCTTCCGTCAGGTCAAAGGACCGCTTCAGGGCGTTGACGGCACCCCGGCTCAGCATGAGGCCCGCCTCACCCTTCCGGTACACGCCGCCCGCAGTCACCCGGATGCCGTTCATCCGCGGAACATAGTCCTCCGCCTCTACACCGAAGAAATTGAGCCAGGACCGGCTGTGGTCGCCGCCCCGTACCGCCGCATAGCCCGAAAGCTGGGGCAGGACGGCGTCAACCTCATCCATCGACGAGACATACTCCGACACGTCCCGGTAGGGAATCAGGGAGGGAATGGAGGAAAACTCGCCCATGATCGGGGTGTCGTCCCCGAAGAGGCTCAGGCTCATGTTCGACCGGGGCCTGATGACGATATCGCCGGTAAAGCTGTTGATGAAGGTCCGCTCCAAACCTGAATCCGTTCCGTCGAACACCGCATTGGACAGACAGAGGAGGGATATCGAAAAGGCAATGAAGAGGACGATGACGAGCGAACTTTTGCGCGAAACGACGTTGCGCAGTGCGAAACGGAAAGCGAACATTTGGACGATTGTATCAGAATATCCCGCTTTCCTCAACCCGGTGCCCGGCAGGGCACAGGCGGGGTGGACCTTTTGCCCGGTAGGGCGACCGCCCCCGCTGCAGAGAGTCTGTCAGTTGCAAAAGTCCCGTTTCAGCAATCAGAACGCAATGCCGGGAACAATAAGCGTTCCGGTCACCGACACAGCTTTCATGAACATAAGCATATACAGCGGAAAGTATGTTATGCCGCCGTCCTGTGCAATGTTTCCCCGGCAAAAAACAAACCCCTTTTTTATGTTCCACTCTGACTGGGCAAGCGTGTGGTCAAGCGCCGGATGCCGCTTGTAATCCGCGCCGCTTTTCAGTTCGACGGGAAGGACACGGCTTCCGTCCTGCAAGACGAAGTCCAGTTCACCAAAGTTCTTTCTGTCAAAGTAATGCAGGGAAAAACCGTTTGCCGCAAAAATCTGTGCTGCGCAGTTCTCCACAATGCTCCCCATGTTGACCTCAAGATTCTCCTTCAAAATTTCAAACTGCACGTTCTCCATGCACATGGCACAAAGCAGTCCCGTATCACACAAAAAAAGCCTGAAAAGGTTCCGCCGCTCGTTTATCCTGAACGGAATAAGGGGAGCCTCAAGATTGTAACAGGGAAGCGTCACTCCGGCGTCGCTCAACCACAAGAAACTGCTCTCATACCGGTTGCCGCGGGCATTCTTATCCAGATCAGAAAGCATGAATCTGAGGTTATGCTTGTTCAGTTCCGCAGGTATGGAATCAAAAATCTGCTTGATCCGGGGCTTGTCGTTCTTTGAATACTTTGCAATGTCTTCACGATACAGGGCAAGAATATCTTTCTGTATTTTCACAACCCTTCCGATATCATGTGAGTTGACGAATTCCTGAACAGCCGCAGGCAGCCCCCCGACAATCATATAATACCCGAAGAGCTTCAGCATCTTCTCGTGCACGGCATCCAGCACAGGCGTTTCGCATGCAAAGCAGTCCTTCAGGTATGAAAGCGTCTCGTCCCCCACACCATTCGCACTGCAGAACTCCTCAAAACCCATCGGATACATGGTCAGCTCTTCTTCATACCCAACCGGATAGGAAGGAACTTCCTTATAATGGATGCCCAGAAGAGAACCCGACTCTATGTAGTCAAAACGACCGTCCTGAACAAGCGTTTTAACTGCCATGCGTGCCATGGGACATTCCTGTATTTCATCAAGGAATATGAGCGTTTTTCCGGGAACAAGAGAAGCTCCAGAAAAAGCCGTAATTCCGGTAATAATCTCAGCTGCCGTCCCGCCCTTCTCAAAAATGAGCCGGGACTGCGGCTGGAGCAGGAAATTGAGTTCCACAAAATGCGTATAGTGTTCTTTTGCAAATTCGCGTATTATGAACGTCTTTCCTATCTGGCGGGCGCCATCAATAAGCAGCGCCTTTTTCTGAGGATTTTCTTTCCACGCAAGGAGTTTTTGGGTGACGGTCCGTTTCAGCATACTCATATTGTAACGTTTTTCCGAACTGGAAGCAACAATTTTGTAACGTTTTTCCGGCTTTTACACGCTTACTTTGTAACGTTTTTCCGGGTCATAAGCATCACTTTTGTAACGTTTTTCTAAAACGGGATCCACCAACAGGACACCCCTCCAGAGGGCGCAGAAGGCAACCACCGCCGCTAGATCCCCCGACTGGGAGGGAGGGCCTACTGGCAGACGGAGTCCATGACGAGCTTTTCGGCGGCATCCTGCGGCAGGGGACGGCCCCAGAAGAAGCCCTGGATGAAGTCACAGCCGATTTCCCGCAGGGTGTCCAGCTGGGCCTGCTCCTCAATGCCCTCGGCGATGACGTCAAAGCCCATGATGTGGCCGATTGAGATTATCGCGGCGACGTACTGCTTGGACGAGTCGCTCGAGTTCATCTTGTCGATGAAGGACTTGTCGACCTTGAGCAGGTTCGCCGGGAACTTGTTCAGGTAGCTCAGCGACGAGTAGCCGGTACCGAAGTCGTCGATCGCTATCTTGACCCCCATCTTCTTTATCTCGCTGATGCACTGGAGGGCCTTCTCGGCGGAGTCTATCATGATGGACTCCGTGATTTCGACTTCCAGCTGTCGGGCAGGCAGACCGCTTTCCGCAAGGGTCGCCCGCAGTTCGTCCAGAAAGTCATTCTTCATCAGGTGCCGTACCGAGGCGTTCACGCTGAGCGTAATGTCCGCCCCGGACTTCCGCACCAGTTCTCCGAAGAACAGGGCAGCCTTCCGTATGACAACCCCGTCAAGCTTGTCAATCAGGCCGACTTTTTCGGCAACGGGAATGAACTCACCGGGGCTGACAATCTTCCCTTCCTCGTCCTTCATGCGGGCAAGGGCTTCAAATCCGCGCAGCTTATGGGAGATGTCGTACTGGGGCTGCAGGTTAAAGAAGACCGTATCGTGTTCCAGCGCCGTCCTGATTATCCGCTCAAGCTCAATCGTCCGCTCAATCTTCAGGATGTCGGGCGTAAAGCGGAGGATGCGGTTGCTGTTGTTGGTGCGCTTGACCTCATACATGGCCGCATCGGCATAGGAAAAGAGGGCGTCGGCATCCTTGGCGTCAGCGGGGTATTCCGCATAGCCGAAGCTGCCCGTTATGTACAGATCGCAGTCATCGACCGTTATCCGGTTTTCGAGCACCGTCTGGTAATAGCGGACGGCCTTCTCAAGATCATCGGCAGACCGGTAATCCTGAATGACGACGGCAAACCCGTCCCCGCTCAGGCGGGACAGGAAGTCGTTTGTTCCGGACAGACCCGTTTCGGCGGCGGTTTTCCAGCGGGTAGCGACCTCGAGCAGGACCTTATTGCCGGCATTCTGGCCCATCGTATCATTGATGCTCTTGAAGTTATTCAGGTCAACGGAAACGAGGGCAAAGGACACGTCCTCCCGCATGAGGCTTTTCACAAACTCAGTACAGGCAAATCGGTTGGGCAGGCCGGTCAGGGCATCGGTAATTGCCTGGGTCTGCATCTTGTCCTGGTAGCTTTCTATATTCCGGTTCCGCTGATAGATGATCAGGATGGCAATGAGCGTGGTCATGCTGGTAAAAATCCCCGGAATGCTCGGGATGTTGTGCGTCACGAACGCCCCCAGCAGAACGCGGAGCATACGGATCATGTATACCGCAAAGCAGAGATAGAAGCCTTTCCAGCCGTACAGGAAGACGAGGAGGATGACGCTCATGTTTGAAAATGACGAAAACACCCCGGTGAGCATCACGAGCGGTATGGGACGGCCGCCCAGCATGATGATCCGGTCAATTCCCGGACCGGCCACATAGTTGGTAACAATAGCGCTGGCCGCATAGAGGAGGACAAGGAAGACAAACAGAACGCTGGAGGTTTTCCTGTGCGGGGAAATCCTGCTCAGAATCTTTCCAAACTGCCCGTCACTGCCGGTTCGTTTCGCACCCGTATCCTTTTTTGCCGTTTCTCTCATATTCCGAAGTCCATTATAGCAAGGCATTAAAGCTAAAGTCAAGGAAAAATCCACCGGGCGGAAGCGGACGGTGCAGTCCCCCTGTTTACTACGGTGCAGCCGGTATGTTTACTACGGTGCAGCCTCTGTGTTCAATACGGTGCACCCTCTGTGTTCAATACGGTGCAGCTGCCTGCACCACGGCGGAGACACCGGTGGATTTTCCCCTTGTTTTATGGAAAGAATTGCGGTACAATTCCGGTTATATTCACTCCAAGCGAGGTAACTATGGGATTAATTGCAGCGGCATTAGGAACGGTAGGCGGAGTCCTGGCCGACCAGTGGAAAGAGTACTTTTACTGCGAGTCAATCAGCAATGACCTCCTGATGGTCAAGGGCCAGAAGAAGACAGGCGGGCGCTCGTCAAACACAAAGGGCTCCGACAACGTCATTTCCCAGGGCTCCGTCATCGCCGTCGCCGACGGACAGTGCATGATCATCGTAGAAAACGGCAAGGTCGCCGAGCTGTGCGCCCAGCCGGGAGAATACAAGTATGACTCCACGCTGGAACCGTCCATCTTCGCAGGTAACCTCGGCGAAAGCATCATCAATACCTTCAAGGAAATAGGCAAGCGCTTTACCTTCGGCGGCGAACCGGCAAAGGATCAGCGCGTCTACTACGTCAATACAAAGGAAATCATCGGCAACAAGTACGGAACGGCCCAGCCCGTCCCCTTTACGGTCATTGACCAGCGGGCAAACCTTGAAATGCTGATCCGCCTCAAGTGCTTCGGCGAGTACAGCTTCAGGATCAGCGACCCCATCCGCTTCTACACGAACATAGCAAGCAACGTCAGCTCCGAATACGAGAAGGAGCAGCTGGACAGCCAGATGAAGAGCGAACTGCTCACCGCCCTGCAGCCTGCGTTCGGCGTCCTGTCCGAAAAAGGCATCCGCTACACCTCCCTGACGACCCACACGATGGAGCTCGCCGACGCACTGAACCAGCAGCTTTCCGCAAAATGGAAGAACCTGCGCGGCATGGAAATCGTCTCCTTCGGCATCTCGTCCATCAAGGCGGACGAGGAAGACGAGAAGAAGCTGCAGGATGCCCAGCTGAACGTGACCTACGCATCAGACCCGCGGAAATACCAGACGATGATGGGCATGGGAACCGTAGAAGCGATGAAGGCCGCCGCCAGCAACAGCAACGGTGCGGCGATGGGCTTCATGGGCATGGGCATGGCCGGAAACATGGGCATGATGGCAGGCGGTCCGGGCATGAACGCCTGGGCCCAGGGCGGCTATCCGCAGGGCGGCCAGGTGGCTCCGGCCGTTGGCCCGGGAAGTTTCGCTACGGGCGTTGCCCCGGCCGCTGGTCCGGGTGCCGGACAGCCCGCAACAGGCGGCTGGACCTGTCCCCAGTGCGGGACAAGCGCCACGGGCAAGTTCTGCCCCAACTGCGGCGCACAGAAGCCCGCCGCGGCCGTTGGCCCAGGAGCGGCAGGCTGGACCTGCTCGTGCGGCGCGGTCAACAAGGGCAAGTTCTGCCAGGAGTGCGGCAAGCCCAAGCCGGCCGGCGCCCCCCTCTACAAGTGCGACAAGTGCGGCTGGGAACCTGCCGATCCCCACAATCCGCCCAAGTTCTGTCCCGAGTGCGGAGACCCCTTCGACACCGGCGACATCGTGGGCTGAGCGAAGGACAAGAGCCGCAGCGCATGTAAGGTAGCCAATGCCTTTCAATTCCGTCCACTTCCTGCTGTTCTTCCCTGCCGTCTGCGTCAGCTACGCTTTTCTGGCAGCAAAGGCGAAGGGCAGCAGGCCGTCACAATGCCTCCTGCTGGCTGCCAGCCTGTATTTCTATGCAAACTGGAAGCCGGCATACCTGCTCCTCATCCTGACTTCCGTCGTCATCACCTGGCTGGCAGGGCTTGGAATGGAACGCTTTCCCGGCAGGAAAAAGGCAGTCCTCATTACGTCGCTCGTCCTGAACCTGGCAATCCTGTTTTTCTTCAAGTATTACAACTGGCTGGCAGGAACAGCTTCCCTTCCCCTCCTGAACGTCGCCCTCCCCGTCGGCATCTCGTTCTACACCTTTCAGGCCGTCGGCTACTCCATTGACGTATACCGGGGCACACTCAGGGCGGAACGGGACTTCATAACCTACGCCCTGTTCGTCACCTTCTTCCCGCAGCTGGTTGCAGGTCCGATTGAGCGGGCAGAAAACCTGCTGCCGCAGTTCAAGGCAAAGCCCGGCTTCGACTACAGGCGGATAACGGACGGGCTCAAGCTCATGGCATGGGGCCTCTTCCTCAAGATCGTCATTGCAGACCGCATGGCTGTCTACGTGAACGCAGTCTACCGCTACGTGGACGATGCGTACGGTACAGCCCTCCTCCTCGCGACCGTCTGCTTCGCCGTGCAGGTCTACGCGGACTTCGCGGGCTATTCCGGCATCGCAATCGGTGCTGCCCAGGTGCTGGGCTTCCGGCTCATGAAGAACTTTGACCACCCCTACTTTTCCGCTTCCGTGCCTGAATTCTGGCGGCGCTGGCACATCTCCCTGTCCAGCTGGCTGCGCGACTACATCTACATCCCCCTGGGAGGCAGCAGGGTTTCCAGACCCCGCCATTACCTGAATCTCCTGACAACCTTTCTGATAAGCGGTATCTGGCACGGGGCTTCCTGGCATTTCGTCGCCTGGGGCGCCCTGCACGGTATCTTCATGGCAGCCAGCAGGCTGACCGCACCAGTCCGCCGGAAAATCCGCCTGGCACTGGGACTTGAAGACAGCGAGAGGGGGATACGGAGATTCTGGAAACCCTTTCAGGTCCTGACGACCTTCTGCCTCATCTGCGCCGGCTGGGTATTCTTCCGGGCACCGGGGCTGAGTCAGGCGCTGAAGACATTCAGGAAATTCCGTGCAATTCCCTCAGAGCTTGCCATGGCAGAGCAGGCCCTCTATACGGAAAGCGATACGGGCCCCTTCCTGACAATCCTGATGATGAACAGGAAAGTTACGGGGGTCGGACTTGACTTTATGTTCGTCAATGCCATCCTCTGTTTCGTGCTGTTCTCAGTCTCGTTCATCACCCGCCATCGGGACGGACGGGAACTGGTAAACGGACTGCCCCTCATCGCCCGGTGGACACTGTATCTGGCCCTCATATTCGGAATCCTCCTGTTCAGGTCCCTGCTTGAAACAGAGTTCCTGTACTTCCAGTTCTGAGCAGCGCACACGAAAAACGTATATGAAAAAAGACATGCAAAAACTCAGCTGCCGTATCCTCGTTATCCTCGCTGCCCTGTTCCTGTTCTGGCTCCATTTTGCACTGAAGGACCCCCTGTCCTATGCAGATCAGGATGCAGCAGCATGCATCTGGGTACGGCGTTTCGTAGACTCCGGCCACAATGCACCGTACAAGGTCCTCATTCTGGGAGACTCACTGGCAAACTGCAGCTATATTCCGAACTTCCTGTCAGGGGATTCGGCAAACATCTCCGTCATCGGCTCAACACCCTTACTCCAGTATCATATTCTGCGGCGTTTTCTGGAACACAATCCGCCGCCGGAAAGCTGCTACATCAGCTTCGCTGACCATATCCTGCATACAGACTGGGATTTCCTGAATCCTGCGTCTGCACAGTTCTTTTCGCTTTCCGAGGTCCGTGAGGCTATGGCGGAAGGGAAAAAATACGGCAAGCGCTTCAAGGCCGTTCCGGATTACCCCGTCTGGGAGTTCTACTGCCTGTCGCCCCGCGTCTACCAGCTGTCGGTCACCCGGGGGCTGCTTTCCGGCAGGAAAGAAAGCAACAGGGACAGGCTCCGCCATGCAGACATGCATGCAGGCGCCTACATGCAGCCGGTCACGGTTTCTTTCGGAACATACGAAGCCATACAGGACAGCTTTTCCATTGCCCCGGTCAATGAAGCCTATTACCGGAAGATTCTGGACCTCTGCGCCTCCCGGGGAATCCGGGTAAGAATCATCAAGCTTCCGCCGCATCCATCCATACAGTACACGGACCAGTACCGGAAGGAGTTCACGGACTACTACACAAAACTCAAGGATGACTATCCGGGAATTACGGTTGCCTGGTTTGAGCACGGGCTTGCTGAGGACTGCTTCGTAGACACCATCGGCCACATGAACCTGAAGGGTGCCTGCCTGTTCAGCAAAATGCTCGCCCGATTCTATCCCGGCGATTTTGATGCCGGCAGCCCGCTGCCGGACGACCTGCTCGCAGGACTGGAGGAATACCGGCAGGCAGGATTCGATTCCTCACTCGCGGAACCGGCCGGCAGCCTCGCAGATACATTCGGCAATTGACAGTGAACGTCATTTAGGAATACACTTTATTTCGAGGAAAACAATGGACAAGGATTTTGAAGTTTTAGACAAGGTTGTCGGCCGCGTGCCGGATTTCCCCAAGCACGGGGTGCTCTTTTACGACATCACGGGTATCCTGCGCCACCCCGATGCCTTCAAGTACTGCATTGACCGCATGATAGAAATCTATAGGGACAAGCAGATTGACGCCGTCGCAGGCATTGAATCCCGCGGATTCATCTTTGCCGCCCCCTTCGCGGAGCGGGTCGGCGTGCCGCTCATCCTGATCCGCAAGGCGGGCAAGCTGCCGGGCAAAACCTACAACTGCAAGTACAGCCTGGAATACGCACAGGCGGAAATCGAAGTCCACGTTACGGATATCCAGAAGGGACAGAAAATCCTCCTCGTTGACGACCTGATTGCAACGGGCGGAACCCTCCGTGCCGCGAACAACCTGATTGAACAGGGCGGCGCAAAGGTCACCGACGTATTCGGCGTCATCGGCCTCCCCTTCCTGGGCTACGAAAAGGCCCTCGATCCCATCAAGGCAACGACCCTGATCAACTACAACTCCGAGTCGGCCTGATCCGGACAGCCTGAACCGGGACAGCTGGACAGCGGCACCGGTTGCACAGCCGCACCGACGGTTCTACGGGTTCCCTGCGGGAACCTGTTCAGCCCTCCCCTTCCGTCAGGGGGCTGGCTACCTCCTGCAGGCCGGAATCCCCTCCTTCGTCCCCGAGCGCAAGGCCCGCAAGGTCCGCATTGAGCTTGTAGCGGGCAGCCTTCTCCTTCGTCGTTCCCGGCAGGTCAAGCGAAAGTGCGGCACGGGCCTGCACGGCCTCCTGCTTCTTCAGCAGTTCCTTCGCAGCGAGAAGGATCTCACTTGCATCCTTTGCCCGCACATGCAGGAGGCGGGCAATGTCCGCCTCCGGAGCCGCGGCAAGCGCCGCAAGCGTTCCGTATGTCTTCATCAGCAGCGTATCCCGCTCCCTGCCGACGTGGGGCAGTCTGACGAAGGGCGAAACCGTATTCTCCTTTGTCCGCAGCTCCTGATTCCGGCTCGTCGCAAAGCGGTGGGTTTCGTCACGGACCCGCTGGAGCAGGCGCAGGGCATCGCTCCGCCTGGGCAGGCAGACCGGCCTGGAAGCATGGGGCCGCCAGATTTCCTCGTCACGCTTGGCAAGGCCCGCAATCGGAATGTCCAGACCGAGCGAGGAAATGACGGCATCAACGGCGTTGACCTGCCCGATGCCGCCGTCTATCAGGATCAAATCGGGCAGGGGCTTTTTCTCATTGAGCAGGCGGGAATAGCGGCGGCTCGTCGCCTCCTTCATCGAAGCAAAGTCATCGATAATGCCGTCGGTCGTCTTCAGGCGGAACTCACGGTAATTCTTCTTGTCGGGATTGCCGTTGTAAAAGCTGATCAGCGAGGCGACAGGGAACTTCCCCCCGATGTGCGCAATGTCGAAGCCCTCAATGCGGACCGGCAGGGTCGGCAGGCCGAGCACCTTCTGCAGTTCCTCCATCGCCGGAAAGTCACCCCGCTCACGCACCCGGCGGATAATGTCCTCTTTCGCATTCTGCCTCGCCATCTCAAGCGCCGCCGTATGGAGCCGCTCGGCTTCCATGCCGGCCCGCACCAGACAGATGTCCGTCGAAATGCCGTAGGTCTCGGAAATCCAGCGGCTGATGATATCCATGCCGTCACCGGTCATCACGTAAATATGGGGAGGAATGCTCTCTTTCTCCGTGTAATAGGAGCTCATGAACTCAGGCAGCAGTTCCGTGTCCTCGTTCAGGCTGACGGTCCGGTAGTTGTCCCTGCCGAGCAGCTTGCCGGTACGGATTTTCAGCACCGTAAAGCTGACCAGCTCCCCCTCCCGCCAGGAGGCAAGGTAATCCCGGTCGTCACCGTCAAAGCCCTCGACGCTGTTCTGATTGTGCAGGACCGAAAGCGCCTTGAGCCCGTCGCGGATCCGCGCCGCCTTTTCAAAATCCATGCGGGCAGCGGCATCCTTCATCTGCGACTCAAGCCTGACAAGGGCATCCTGCGTTCCGCAGCCTTCGACCAGCGCAATCACTTCATCAATGTAGCCCCGGTAGTCTGATGCATCGATTTTCTTACAGCAGGGGGCGAGGCAGCGGCCGATGTGGTAGTAGAGGCAGGGCGCGGACTTCACCCGGAAGGTCTTGCAGTGGCGGAGGGGATAGATTTCGTAGAGGGTATCGATGAAGGTATCCAGCGCACCGGCATCAGGGAAAGGGCCGAAATAGAGCGACCCGTCCTGCACCACACGGCGGGTCTTGAAAACCCGGGGATACGTTTCCTTCGTAACGCGCAGGACGGGATAGGATTTTCCGTCCTTCAAATCGATATTATAGCGGGGGGTATATTTCTTTATCAGGTTGTTTTCGAGCAGGAAGGCCTCATACTCGTTGTTCGTCGTGATGTATTCGATGCTCCGCGCCCGGGAGACAAGCAGGCGGGTCTTTATGTCCCGGCCCGCCGTAAAATAGGAACTGAGACGGTTCTTCAGGCTTTTCGCCTTACCCACATACAGGACCGTACCGGCGGCATTCTTCCACAGATAGACCCCGCTCAGCTCCGGGGCCTTCAGGGCCGTCTGGTGGAGCTGTTCGCGTATCTGTGCGGGGGAAAGCTGCGGATCCCCCGGCCCCTGTTCCTGTTCGTCTTCCTGCATGGGAACAGCATAGCAGATTCCCGTATCTTGTGCTACAGGGCGGAAACAAAAAAACCCGCCGGACATACATCCGGCGGGGAAAAGCAGTTGTCGTCCAGATGAACCTGAGCCAGTTGCAAAAGTCGGTCCCTTTTGCACTGCCTCACCTGTGCAGGCGGCAGACGGCCTCCGCTCCGGCTGCCACCCTGCCTTTTACCGGCTCACCTACACTTTTTCCAGGATAAACAGCAGGCTGCCGCCGTATGCAGCCTGATTCACAATGCGCAGGCCGCAGTACATCAGCTCACCGCCGGAAACACAGGTTCCCGCGGGAACAGGAGGATTGTTCTCCGGGGAACAGCGTATTGCATACCGTGCATCCGCTTCCAGGCCCTGAGGCTTTAAGAGCAGATACTCCGCATTTGCTTCGGCAAAGGACCAGGCAACGGTAACGACAGACCGTTTTCTGTCTCGGGAGACGTACTGCCATGCTCCGTATGACGCCGCTTCAAGCCGGTTCGAGCTCAGCGGCGTTTCCAGCCGGTACAGGTCGCCGAACTGAACGACATCACGGATCTGCTTGTACAGTTCCACCTGCGCCTTGATTCCGGCAATCTCTTCGGCAGAGAGCCGGTTCAAGTCAAGCTCGTAGCCGAAGGTTCCCGCCATTGCAACATGCCCCCGCATGGAAAGTGACGTCATGCGGCCTATCTGGTGATTGGGCGAGGCGGAAACGTGGCAGGACATTGCCGACGCAGGATAGACGACGCCCGTTCCCAGCTGTATCGAAATGCGGGAAAGCGCATCGGTATTGTCGCTCGTCCAGGTCTGCGGCATATAATGAAGCATGCCCGGATCAAACCTGCCGCCGCCGCCGGAACAGGACTCAAAGAGGACCTGCGGGAACTTCGCGACGAGCCGCTCAAGCAGGTCATACAGGCCCAGGTAGAAACGGTGCGACACTTCCATCTGGCGGTCAGCCGGGAGGGAAGCAGACGCAACGTCGGACGGGCAGCGGTTGAAATCCCACTTTATGTAGTCAAGCCCGCTCTCCGTTATTATGGAAGAAACTGCCTGCTCAATATAGTCGACGACATCCTTCCGGCTCATGTCGAGCACGAGCTGGTGGCGGCCCAGGGTGGGCTTCCGTTCGCCCGCATGCAGGCACCAGTCAGGGTGCGCACGGAAGAGTTCGCTGTCGGGAGAAATCATCTCCGGTTCAAACCAGAGGCCGAATTTCATGCCCCGTTCATGAATGCCGTCGGAAATCTGCTTCAGGCCCTCGGGAAGCTTGTCCTTGAAAATGAACCAGTCGCCGAGGGAACTCCTGTCGTCGTTCCGGTGCCCGAACCAGCCGTCGTCAAGGACGAACAGCTCCATGCCGCAGGAAGCCGCCGTATCCGCAAGGGCGAAGAGCTTTTTGGCATTGAAGTCAAAGTAGGTTGCCTCCCAGTTGTTTATGACGATGGGCCGCACTTTATCCCGCCACTCGCCCCGGCAGAGGTGCCTGCGGTACAGCTCATGGTAAGTCCGGCTCATGCCGCCGAGCCCCTGCTCGCTCCGCACCAGAACGGCTTCCGGCGTGCAGAACTCTTGCCCCGCCTCCAGCTTCCAGCTGAAATTATAGGGGTTGATTCCTATCTGAGCCCGGCAGGTTCCGAACTGGTCTACCTCGGACCGTGCAATGAAGTTCCCGCTGTAGACCAGACTGAATCCGAACACCTCCCCCGTGCTCTCCGTCGCATTTGTTTCCAGCAGGGCCATGAAAGGATTCTGCTGGTGGCTGCTCATGCAGCGGCGGCTTTCCACCGCCTGCATGCCGGGACACAGGTCCCGGGTAATCATCCGCCGTTCACGGACATGTGCACCGGAAAGCTGGAGCATCTTGAAGCGGTAGTGGGGAAAGTCAATGCTTGCACTCATCACGGACCGCAGGGAAACGCTCTCGCTTTCCGACGTATTCTTCACCCGGACATGCCGGCAGACCGCATCAAACCCTTCCCAGACCGTATAGCTCAGGGTCAGCCTGAGCGGGCCGCAGGGGTCCGCAAGCTCCAGCTCAAGCGTCTCTGCCTCGTTTTCATCCGCATAGGTTGAAGGCAGGCCGGGCAGCGGCTTCTTGCCCTTACCGATCGTATGGGAGACATAGCGGAATTCCGCCCCGTTCACCCCCGAAGCATCGACGGCCTCTATGGCGGGAACGCGGAAGTCGCCCCGCCCCGTCACGGGGAATTCCTGCTGCATTACATCCGGCGAAAAATATGTTTTTCCCTCAAACTCCTCGGGCACGGGCGAAAAACTGGGCCGCTCGCACGAAGGGGTGACGCAGGCACCGCTCCAGTCCGGCAGGCGGTGGAACCAGCCCCCGTGCAGGACATGACCTTCATAGAGGCGGATCACATAGGTCGAAGAAGGGGTTTCAAGCAAAAATACATGCTTCCCAGAATCAAAACGAATAGACATACTGTTTTCCTTACATAAATCAGCGCAGAGCTTTCAGCGCACACATTGCAGCATACGCAGCGGCCCGTATCACAAGCCCGTAAAAAACGGGAGCCACCGTCGAATGCTCTCCGGCAGCCCCCGTAAAGGAGGCTTCTGTACAGGAAGAAATTATTTGAACAGGGCCTTTACTTCGGCATTGGCATCCTTGAGCGCAGGTTCAACACCCTTCTCGCCGAGGAAGATCTGATCGAAGACCCTCGTCATGATCTGACCGATTTCGACAGAGTGATCGACGATCGGGTACAGGAAGGTTCCGTTGGGGGCAACGGCCTCATCGGTAAAGGCAGAAACGTCATATCCCTTCTGCTTGTAGGTTGCAAGGGCCTTGTCAACGCCGGACTGGATTGCGGGGAAGACAACGCCGTAGCTTCCGATGATTTCCTGGGCGTCGCGGGATGCGAGGAACTTCACCCATTCCCATGCCTCATCCTTGTGCTTGCTGCCCGTCCAGATGGAATCTCCCAGTCCGTTGATCATGCTCTTGCGTCCGGCAGAGCCTTCCGGCAGGCGGGCGAAGCCGACGTCAAAGACGCCGTTGGTCTTGTAGGAACCGATCATCCATGAACCGTCAAGCACGAGGGCTGATTTCTCCGAGTTGAATACGGCAGCGGTTCCATTGGCAGTTTCCGTATAGGGGGTCAGGTAGCCGTCATCCTGCATCTTCTTCATCCACTTGATCGTGTTGATGAAGCGCGGATCGTCGTAGTGGTAGTTCCAGTCGTACAGGCCGTCCGTATACATCCATCCGGTGGAGCAGGCGAGACCGGAGTACTGGGCCTGTCCGCGGTCGTCGCTGTGGGCAAGGACAAGGCCGTACTGCACGACATTGTTTTTGTCAAACTTGGGATCAAGGCCGTTGCGTCCGGCAGAGTCTACTGAAAGCTTGCGGATCATCTTCTCAAAGCTGCCGCCGTCATTGTAGTTCCAGTCCAGGTTGTTCAGCTCGTCATGGCTGATGCCGGCCTTGTCGGTTATGTTCTTGTTGTAGACGATGCAGATCGTATCCCAGTCCTTGGGAAGGCCGTAGGTCTTGCCGTCCTTGGTCTGCCAGAGCTTTTCAAGGTCGTTCATGTAGATTGACAGGTCAACGTTGTCCTTCTTGATGTAGGGGGTCAGGTCAACGAGCTGGTTCTTGTTTGCAAAATCCAGGTACTTGGCCAGGTGATCGGTAAAGACGTCGGAAGCAGAACCGCCGATCATCTCGGTCTGGAGGCCCGTCCAGTAGTCATCCCATCCGAGCTGGGAAATCTCAATCTTGATGTTGGGGTTCCGCCTGGTAAACTCATCCGCAGCAGCCTGATAGGCAGGAAGCTGGTTGGAATCCCACAGTTCGTACTTAATCGTTACGGTCTTTCCGCCGCCGGAAGAAGCGGGGGCGTTCGCAGCTCCACCGTCTTTCTTGGAACAGGACATGCCCGTCAGGGCAACCAGAGCCGCAAGTGCAGCACCCGCAACAGCAAATGACTTTTTCATGTTTCACTCCTCTAAACACATGATATGTATTCGTATCTATACCATCATCCGAAGTGCACCCGGAGACATACAGCTCCGGGACACGCCGCATCAACGGAATCCGCTGAACTGAATTGAATTGACAATCTTCTTTCCCAGAAACGCGTAGATGATGAACGCGGGGATGATTGCCAGCACCGTACCCGCCATCATGCCGCTCCAGTCAGGCTGCCCCTGGGGGGTCTGCGAGCGGAACACGCCGAGCGCAACGGTAAGGGTTCGAAGTTCCTCCTTCCTGCCGACGATCAGCGGCCACATGTAGTCGTTCCAGGTGTTTATCGCAATCGTCACGGCAAGGGTCGTCACGGCCGTCTGCATGAGCGGCATGATGATCATGAAGAAAGTCCGGTACTGCCCCGCACCGTCAATGTAGGCAGCTTCCTCGATCTCCCTGTTTATGCCCATGAAGAACTGGCGCATGAAGAACACCGAATAGGGGGTCATGAAGAGCGCCGGCAGCATGATACCCAGATAGGTATTGAGCAGGCCGAGCTTCCGGATGAACGCAAAATTCGGTATCATCATGACAACGCCCGGTACCATCATCGTCCCCAAGATGAGGGCGAAAATCTTGTCCCGGCCGGGGAAGCGGACACGGGAAAAACCGTAGCCCGCCATGGAACAGAAGAAAACCTGGCAGACCGTCGTAACAACTGCAAGGATAAGGGAATTCCGCAGGTTCACGAGAAAGTTGACGCTCTGCCCGGAACCGCCGAGCGCGAGGGACTCTTCCGCAGTCACGAACCCCAGGACGCGGACGTAGTTCATGCCCGTCAGCCGGGAGGGTATGAGCTTCGTCGCATCGGAATAAATCAGCGAGGCAGGCGTAAACGAAGTCCGTATGACCCAGTAGAAGGGAAAGAGGGTCACGAAGAGCAGGATGGCAATGACGAGCCACACCAGCACCCGGACAAAGGTGATGTCTTTCTTCTTACCGGCAACCGCGACATTCCTGACAGCATTGGCATTCATAGCAGCAAAACTCCTTTTCCTAGTTGTCGGACTCATTCGCCCGCATGAACTTCATCTGCACGAAGCTGACGAAGGCAAGGATAACGAAGAGCACGATCGAGGCCGCAGACGAATAGCCCATCTTGTAGGACTCGAAACCGTTTTTATAGATGAAAAGATAAATCGCATAGGTCGCCGTGACCGGACCGCCTTTCGTCGTAACGGCAATCGTATCGTAAATCTGGAAGGAACCGATGACCGTCGTCACGATGACGAACAGCATGACGGGGCGGATGTACGGAAGGACAACGGAAAAGAATTTCCTGACGGAACCGCAGCCGTCAATGATGGCCGCTTCCTCTATTTCCTTGGGAACGCTCTGCAGGCCTGCAAAGACAAGCAGGGCGGTGTAGCCCATGTGCCGCCAGATGTTTATGCCGGCGATGGAAGGCAGGGCCGTCCGCACGTCGGTCAGGAAGTTTATCTTGGACAGGCCCAGGTCCACGAGGACCGCGTCAATGATACCGACCGGCGGATCGAGCATCCAGAACCAGAGGAGGCCGACAACGACGTTCGACATGACCCAGGGAGTCAGGAAGACCCCGCGGATAAAGCCGGTCGCCTTGGACGCCTTGTTCATGATGAGGGCGATGATCATCGCCAGTACCGTCTGGAGCGGAATGTTCAGCAGAACATAGGTGACGGTCACCTTCATTGCAATCCAGAAGTCTTTATCACTGAAAAGTTTTGCATAATTTTTCAAACCGACGAACTTTGCCGGTGAGAACAAATCCCAGTCCGTGAAACTGAATATGAAGCCCCGGACCGTCGGCAGCAGGTAAAAGAATGCGAAACCGATGAGGCACGGCAGGACAAAACTGAAGGAAACAAGGTTCCTCTTTAACGTATTTACCTTCATAGCTTTGATTATTACACGGAATTTTTCAGCTGTCAACAAATATTTTCATTTTTTTTGAAAAACTTTTCAGTACGTTTTCATTTTTCTTTACAAAAAGGAGCTTTCATGCTACTATAGAATCATGACCATTTCCGAGATTGCAAAGGAAGCCGGCGTTTCCGTTGCGACCGTGTCGCGTTTCATGAACAACGGACCGGTAAAAGAAGAGACCCGCAAGAAACTGGAGCAGATAGTCCTCAAGCTCAACTACGTGCCCGAGTCCTTCACCCGCAAGATCATCAATCAGGATGCGAAGGTTCCGTCGATTGCCATCATCACCCACAGCCTGAGCAACCTCTACTCCAGCGAGTTCACGGAGGTGGTCTCCGACACCTTCTCCAAGCAGGGAGGCGTGTGCTACACCCTCTGCTGCACGAACGCCGAAGAGGAATACCGCACGGTGATGGACATCGTTACCCGGGGGATTACCGGCGCAATCATCCATGACCCGGCGGAAGGCGGCGGCATCCTGGACCTCTACAACCGCCTCAGCCAGCGGCTGCCCCTCGTCATCGTCCACTCCTTCCCCGCCGACCTTGAGTTCAACTCAATCACGGTGAATCAGGAAAAGGGCATGCGGGATGCGATGGCCTACCTGCTCGGTCTGGGACACCGGCGCATTGCCTACGTGAACGGCACGGAAGGCTATTCCTTCACGCTCAAGCGGAACATCTGGAAAGAGGAACTTGCAAAGGCAGGGGCAGAGGCTTTCAAGCAGGACGACATCGTCGTCGGAAACGCCGACTTCGGCGCAGGGGTGGAAACGACCCACGAGGCCGTCCTCAAGTACCTCAAGGAAGGGAACCGTCCCAGCGCGATATTCACGGCAAACGACATCATGGCGCTCGGTGTCATTGCAGCCCTGAATGACATGGGGCTCCGCGTTCCCGAAGACGTTTCCCTGATGAGCCACGACAATACCCTGCTCGCAAAGAGCTACAACCTGACCTGCGTTGACATGAAAATCAAGAGCGTTGCCATTGCAGCGATGGACCTGATGGAATACGCCCTGCACGGAAGCGACTCCACGCCGCGGCATGTTTCCATAACCCCGTCTCTCGTCCTGCGCAAATCCTGCCGCCCGCTCGGTCAGTGACGGAACGGCAGGAAAGGCCCGGATTCCGCAGCAGGAACATCACCCTACGCAGATTAACCGCAGGCACCGTACGAAACACGGGGGCTTCACTGCACGAAACACCGGGGCCGCACTGCACGAAACACGGGGGCTTCACTGCACGAAACACGGGGGCTTCACTGCTCGAAACACACCCGCTGCACCGTACCGTGCAGGGCTGTGTTCAGCAGCGTTTCACTCGTCCTTCCACCAGTGCTTCTTGCCTTCAAAGAAACTCTTGATGCTGTGCTTGAGCAGGATGGGGGCAGTAGTCTTGAGCAGGTAACCGGTCGGGCCGTCCTTGAGGATTTCGAGGATGATGTCCTTGTCGTCCTTGGCGGTCAGGAAGATGACCGGAATCTTCTCCGTGGCAGGGTCGCTCTTGAGTATGCGCAGGAAATCAAGGCCGGACAGGAGGGGCATTTCGTAGTCCAGCAGGATGAGGTCCGCCGGAATCTTCTTGAGCAGGGAAAGTGCGCTCGTTACGGATGCTGCCGTATATACGTTGTACTCATTGGTAAACCAGCTTTCGATTGTCCTGAGGTAGATGTCGTCGTCATCGACGATGAGGATGGTTTTCCGGGTTACGTCCAGGTTCGTTTCGTCCGCAGATTTCACGTTTCCGTCATAGGAGTACGAGGGGTTAAATATGCGCAGTTCCTTGAGCACGCTTTCCATGCTGACGGGCCGCTTGAAGGCATGGGTTACCAGCGTCATCTCCGTACAGGCATAGGCCTGCCTGAGGTCTTCTTCCGTCCCGATGAGGTAGAGGCGGCGCTCCTTCTTCTTGTCGCCCACGACAAGGCCGATGGAACGGAGGAACTTTTCATGGCTGCCGGTAAAGCCGTCCATGTAGACAATGAAAATGCTGTGCTCTGAGTCCATGAAGCTGCGGGTATTTATGCCCGTCGGATAGATATCCACCTCATAACCGGCTTCCCGGAGTTCCGACACCATGCTCCGCACCAGAAAGTGACTTCCATTGTCACTTATAAAGGCAAGTTTTGTACTCATACCCAAGTTCTCCTTTCATACTTTTTGTTCATCCGTTTTATGTATTCGGTTTGTACCGGCTTCTTCTGTACAGTCTGTTCCGCTTTATGCTTCCAGGACAGCTCTATGCACTGTCCGGCATACGCGCCATATCCGCCGACAGCTCCCTGAAAATGTCCGCATGCTGGTTCCGCACGGCCTGTTCCGCCTGGGTGACCAGTTCCTGCAGTCTTGCCGGAAGCTCATATTCTTCCAGCATTTCAAGTATATGCCTTGCCGTGCGGAGATCCCCTGCTTCAGCACACTCGCCGAGCGCCGAAACGGCATCCCTGAGCACCCCGTCGGAAAGCGGCTGCTTCGCTTCCACCGGCATTCCGCCGTTCAGATCCTGCAGGCAGACGCCGAGGCGGCTGCTGCACAGGATGACCTGCTCGGTAAAGTCCGGCACAAGGAGCCGCAGGCCTGCCGCATATTCTGAATCTGCATATTCTTCCAGCCGGGCAGCAGTCTGGGAAAGCTCCGTAAAGCCGATCAGCCGCAGCTCGGTCTTGAGCTTGTGGGCCGTCATGCCGCACTCCCTAAAGTTGCCGCCCCCCGTCTCCTGCATGAGGCTGCCGGCGTTCTGTTCCGCATCGCTGCAGAAGGCCTGCACGGCTTTTTTCAGTGCCTCCGGGTTCCGGCAGTATTTCATCGCCGCTTCCGGGTCCGCCCCGTCTATCTGCCGGTATGCCCGCAGGAAATCGTCTTCTTCTGCAGCAGGCAGGCCTGCGGCCGATGTAACTGCCGGAGCAACTGGAGCCGCACCCGTCATGGCAGCCGGGCCGTCTGCCGCAGCGTAACCGCCTTCCGGCAGTCCCGGCAGCATCTCCGCTTCCGCCGAAAGCCTGACCAGCTCCACGGGCAGGTGCCGGATGAGCAGTTCTTCCAGTTCCTGCGGGTCAACGGGCTTGGACAGGTAATCGTGAAAGCCTTCCTGCAGGTACTGGCTGCGGGAATCCTTTGCCGCATTTGCCGTCAGGGCGATGAACTTGATGTCTTCCGTACCGGGAATGCCCAGCTGCTGGATGACATGGAGGGTTTCTATTCCGTCCATGCCGGGCATCCGGTGGTCTATGAACACGACGTCGTAGTGGTTGCCGCTGATGTACTGCAGGGCCTCCCTGCCGCTGGTCGCCGTGTCTATCTGCAGTTCCGTACATTTGAGCAGGGAACAGATCACGTCAAGGTTCACCGGCAGGTCATCGACGATGAGGATGCGTGCACCGGGCGCGGTAAAGGTTCCGTAGCGGGCCGCTCTGGTCCCGGACTCGCTGAGGGGCCGGGGCGTGTACTTTCCGATGGGAGTATTCGCAGTCACGGGCTGCCATATCGTGAAGGAAAAAATGGATCCCTTGCCGTATTCGCTCTTGACGCGGAGGCTGCTCCCCATCTTGCCCAGAATGCCGTGCACGATTGCAAGCCCCAGGCCGCTGCCTTCAACGCTCCTGTTCTTCAGTTCGTCCAGCCGCTCAAAGGGGTAGGCTATCTTGTCTATGTCGCTTTCCTTTATGCCGGTGCCCGTGTCCATCACCGTGAAGGTGAGGTAGATGTTCTTTTCGTCGTCTTCTTCCAGCTGCTGCCAGCTGACGGAAAGACGGATACTTCCGCTGTCCGTATACTTGACGGCATTGGAAAGCAGGTTCATCAGGCACTGCTTGATCCTGAGGTCGTCTCCCTGCAGGCTGTTCGGCGTATCTTCCTGCACGTATATGCTGAACGCCAGTCCCTTTTCCCGGACGCGGGGCAGTATCATGTTGTAGGTGTCGTTCAGCAGGCCGTCCAGACTGTATTCAATCGGGATGAGGGAAAATTCCCCGGAGTTCAGCTTGGAAAAGTCGAGGATGTCGTTTATGAGCGAGGTGAGCGTCCGGCATGCCTGCTTGATGCCGCGGGAGTAGCCGATTGCGGTCTGATCGGAAGACTCGCGCAGTATCATTTCGTTCAGGTTGACGACCGCATTCAGCGGCGTGCGGACTTCATGGCTGATGAGCGCAAGGAATTCCGACTTTGCCTTGTTCGCTTCCTCCGCAGCCCGTATCTCGATGTCCTTTTCCTGCACCTTCATTTCCGTATAGTTCAGGAAGTAGGTCCTGGAGATCCTGCCGGTTATGATGCCCACCACGCTCATTACCGAACAGTTGATTATGTCGTTCATGGCGATGTGGAGGGGCTTCATGAGTACGGACAGCACGATGCATTCCAGAACGGAGATGAGCGTCCAGACGAGCAGGCGGTTCGACTTGTCGGTAATGATGATGGGCTGCACCATGAGCAGGCCGAGTATCAGGGTGTAGGGCACTTCACTGCCCCGGTGGAACGCTATGACCCGGTCCAGCAGGAAGAAGAAAACAAAATTGAAGAATATGTTCACATACAGGAGGAAGGTCGAATGGTGCAGCAGGAAGGGCGTACGGAACAGACCGAGCAGGAAAAATGCTTCGAAGATTGCCGTCGATGCCAAGAAGAGAATCCGAAAGTCCTGTGAGGAAAGATACGAACTGGGAATGAACGTCCCCGCGCTCAGCAGGAGGCCGACCAGTACAGAGGTCAGGGACAGGGCCTTGAAGACCTTAAAATTCAGTTCCTCTACCTCTGCAAGATGTTTATCCTCAAAAACGCGTTCGTCTTTCCGTTTTCCTGTAAGGCTCATCGCGGCCCCTAGCGTTAAGAGAGTCTTGCATAAACAGTATGCTAAAGTCGAAAAAAAGTCAACGGAAAAAGGGGGCGGTTCCGAAGTTTCACCGGCCATGGCTGCCGGACTGCCCCCGGGCGGACAGACGGCCGTGTACGGACGTACAGCCGGACGTGTACGGACGTGCAGCCGGACGTGTACGAGCGTACAGCCGGACATGTACGGACGTACAGCCGGTTGTGCCCGAACGGAAACGTATTGTCGGGATGCTTCGGCCCAACGGGCGTGACGGTTCCCGCGGGGTGGCCCCATCCAAACAAAAAAAACCGGGAAAGTGTACATTCCTGTCAGGTGCGGACACATATATCTGTGTATGACAACAAAGAGAAAGCGAAAAGCACAGCAGAGGAAAGCGCAAATGCCTGTCTTCCCAAGGGCCCTGCTGGCACAGGCCGCCGAGATGGTGGCCCGGGGAGAGCGGCTGCCGCT
>CAMJZA010000049.1 GCA_946410085.1 uncultured Treponema sp.
TTGTTCAGGTCTAACGACCTTCACTCTAAAAAAGTGAGTAGCGTTAGCTACGAACCAATCCGTTTGTTTTTATTTTCCCTATGGTTTTAACCGCAAGCCAAAGGCGAGTCAGTTTACAAACTGATTTACCGTGCGCTGAAAGCGTCGCGGTATGACTGGATTTGACCGCAATTTCGTAAGAAATTGTCGGCTCACAATCCACTCTTTCATTTCCGCAATGACTTTTTCTTTTTGGGGAGACTGCAAAAGTCTGTAGTAATATTGCGTGGCAATGTTCCTGTCTAAACTCCGGGAAGTCCAATTTTGCTCGCTCGCCTCTTTCAGATACCAGAGTCGGGCGTTTTCGTCTGAAACCCGGAGCAATTCGCGGTAATGAGTCCATGTAAGATTATGAACGCATGCGTTCACAATTTCTTGTTCTGGAAAGTACTCATAAAATTTTCTGTAATAAAAAAGATTCCGTCTGCTGAAATTTTTGCCAAACTCCTTTGTAAGTTCTTTTGCAAGCATATCAATCAAATGAGTTCCATATTCTGCTTTGTAGGCTTATAGGTATAGAATAGCGCGGAAAGTAAAATAAGGCAAGCAGTTATTCTACTTTTATGGCGTAAAGTAAAATAAGGCATCCCGTTATTTTACTTTCTCCCTCGAACCGGTCACAATATGCGACCGGTTTAAAGTTCCGGCCTGCACTGCCCTAATGCGCTAGGGATTGTAGGGGCGGCGTAGCCGTTCTCGCGAAGCGAGAATGGAGCGATAGCGGAACCCCGGAAAGCCCGACCTGCCGTAAGGCAGGGAGCGCCCTAAATCTTAAACCCAATCGCCCCGAGGTTCTTCCGTATCTGGTCTTCCAGCTCGTGGCTCTTGGCGAACATCCCGTCGAGCTCGGCGGTGAGGCGGGTCATCTTCTGCTCAAAGGGCTCGTCGTCCTCCTGCTTTTCTTCGATGCCGACGTAGCGGCCCGGGGTCAGGATGTAGTCCTGCGCGGCAATATCGGCAGTGCTGACGGCGGCGCAGAAGCCTTTCTGGTCTTTCAGCGTGCCCTTCTGGAACTCGGTGAACGTGCCGGCAAGGCGGGCGATGTCCTCGTCGCTCAGGTCGCGGTGCTTGCGGTCCACCATGTGGCCCATGCTGCGGGCATCGATGAACAGGGTCTTGCCCGCCTGCTTCTTGCCCCTGCTGATGAACCAGAGGGTGACCGGAATCGTCACGCTGTAGAAAAGCTGCGTCGGCATGGCGACGATTCCTTCCACAAGGTCGGCTTCGATGATGCGCCTGCGGATTTCGCCCTCGCCGCTTGTCTGGGTACTGAGCGCGCCGTTCGCAAGGACGAGGCCGATTTTTCCGCCGGGTGCAAGGTGGTAGATCATGTGCTCGATCCACGCGTAGTTCGCGTTGCCTGCGGGCGGGAGGCCGTATGTCCAGCGGGGATCGTCCTGCAGCTTGTCCTGCCCCCAGTTGCTCAGGTTGAACGGCGGGTTTGCCATGATGAAGTCGAACTTCTGCGTTGCATGCAGGTCGTGGAAGAAGGTGTCCTCCGGGTGTCCGCCGAAGTTCGCGTCAATCCCGCGGATTGCCATGTTCATTTTCGCCATCTTCCAGGTGTCGGCGTTGGCTTCCTGCCCGAACACGCTGATGTTGCTGCGGTTTCCCTGATGCTCCTGGATGAACTTGACGGACTGCACGAACATGCCGCCCGAGCCGCAGCAGGGGTCGTACACGCGCTTGCCTTCCGTCGGCTTCAGGATGCTGACGATTGTCTTTACGACGCTCGCCGGGGTGTAGAACTCTCCGCCCTTCACCCCTTCGTAGGATGCGAACTGCGCGATGCAGTACTCGTAGGTGCGGCCCAGCAGGTCCTTGCTCGCCTCGGTGTCGCTCATGTCCATGTTGGTGAACACGTCCACCACGTTGCCGAGGACGCGCTTGTCCAGCTCCGGGCTGGCGTAGTTCTTGGGGAGAACCCCTTTCAGGCTTTTGTTGCCGGCTTCTATGCTGGTCATGGCCTTGTCCAGGACCGTGCCTATTTCCGGCGTGTGGGCGGCTTTCGCGATCTGTGTCCAGCGGGCTTCCGGCGGGACAAAGAAGATGCTTTCTGCCTCATACGCGTCCGGGTCGTCCTCAAAGCCGTCGCCTTCGGCGACAAGCTCATCGTATTTCTTTTCGAACGCGGTGGAGATATATTTCAGGAAGATAAGGCCGGTAAAGATCTTGCGGTAATCGGCGGCGGGGATGTGCCCCCACAGCTCGCATGCCGCATCCCAAATCTGCTGCTCAAAGCCGATTGTCGCGGCGTTCTGTCTGGATGCCTTTGCTTTTGCCATCTGTGTGTCCTTTGCCCTGTTTGATTTCTGTTTCTTTACTTTCTTTACTGCGTGCCTGCCTTTCGGTTCGGAGGGCTGTCCGCTGTCGGTTTATTGTACTTCAAAAGGGGACAGCCGTCAAACATTCTGCCGCATCCCACACGACAGTTCAGTCGTGCCTGAATCGGCTACCGCATCAAGCTCAGGACCTTCTTCTGCAACGGCAGGCAGAACCTTAAGACGGCAATATCTACGGTCTCTGATGTCATAACGATTCGGAAAGCGTAGTAACAGACAGCTTCCCCTGCCCGGCGGCCCGACGGGCGGGGGGCCTTCTGTGCGTATGGTCCCTGCGGAATGGCAGCCGCAGGCCAGCGCCGGAGGGGTGAAGAACCGGACTGACGGAGTTCCGGTGGGCTTTGCCTGCCTCCGTCCCCCGTCCCTCTGAGAGCAAAAAACGGGCAGTTTTCAGTAAAAATCTTCTATCTTTTTCACCAATCCTGCTTTATCATAGAGGAGTAAGGAGTTTTGACCCATGGATAATTTTACGTTTTATTCACCGACTTTTTTTGTGTTCGGCAGGGACACCGAGAAAGAGACGGGCAGATACGTCAGGCAGTTCGGCGGCAGCAAGGTGCTGGTTCATTTTGGCGGAAAGAGTGCGAAAAGCTCGGGACTCCTGGACCGGGTTGAAAAATCCTTGAAAGAGGCGGGCGTATCGTACGTGAGCCTCGGCGGGGTTAAGCCCAATCCCCGCAGCGGTCTTGTCTATGAGGGCATTGAGCTCTGCCGTAAGGAGCAGGTTGACTTCATCCTTGCGGTCGGCGGCGGCAGCGTCATTGATTCCGCCAAGGCGATCGCGGCGGGTGTCGTATACGAGGGGGACTTCTGGGATTTCTACGCGGGAAAGCCGATCGAAAAGGCACTGCCCGTCGGAACCGTCCTCACGATTGCGGCGGCGGGCAGCGAGGGCAGTCCCGACTCCGTCATCACGAAAGAAGAAGGAATGTTCAAGCGCGGCGCGAGCGGCAATGCGATCCGGCCCCGCTTCAGCATACTGAACCCCGCGCTGACGGAGACCCTGCCTCCCTATCAGAGCGCGGCGGGAATCACGGACATCATGGCTCACTTGTACGAGCGCTACCTGACCAACACGAAGGAAGTCGAGGTAACCGACCGGCTCATCGAGGCCCTGCTCCTGACGATGCGGCACGAAGGCCCGCGCGTCATTGCCGACCCGCATAACTACGAGGCCCGTGCCAACATTATGTGGGCGGGCATGATGGCCCACAACAATTCCTGCGGGGTCGGGCGGACCCAGGACTGGAACAGCCACAACGTCGAGCACGAGCTTTCCGCCCTGTACGACTGCGCGCACGGCGCGGGCCTTGCCGTCACGATGCCCGCCGTGTTCAAGTACGTGATGAAGCACGACGTGATGCGCTTTGCCAAGGTTGCCGTCCGGGTCTGGGGCTGCCAGATGGACTTTGACCACCCGGAAGTCACTGCACTTGAAGGAATCGGGGCGCTCAGAAGCTTCCTCATTTCAATCGGCATGCCGAAGAATTTTGCCGAGCTCGGTGCAAAGGAAACGGACATTCCTGCGCTCGTCTCGCAGCTCTGCAACGGCGACGGCAGGCCCGGCTACATCGAAGGATTCGTGAAGCTGGACGAAAAGGACTGTGCGGAAATCTACCGGCTGATGCTCTAGGAGGGACAGCTGATGGCGACTATAGGAAAACAGAAGGCCCTGTTCATCGGCGGAACCGGCACGATCAGTGCCGCCATCGTGAGACGGCTCGCGAAGGACCCTGCATGGGAAGTCTGGCTCCTGAACCGGGGGACCCGCACGTCCGCCGTCCCGGAAGGGGTGCAGACGATTACCTGCGACATCTCCGACGAGGAGGATGCGCGCAAAAAGCTTGCGGGCATGGAGTTCGACGTGGTGAGCGAGTTCATCGGCTTTGTCCCGGAGCAGGTGGAGCGCGACTTCCGTCTCTTCAAGGGCAGGACGCGGCAGTACATCTACATCAGTTCCGCATCTGCCTACAACAAGCCGGCCGCGGGCTACGTCATCACGGAAGGAACGACGCTCGCGAACCCCCACTGGGAATACTCGCGGAACAAGATAGCCTGTGAGGAGTTCCTGATGCACAAGTGGCGGGAGGAGGGCTTTCCCGTGACGATCGTCCGCCCGAGCCACACCTATGATGAGCGGAGCGTGCCGCTCGGCGTGCACGGCAAGAAGGGTTCGTATCAGGTCATCAGGCGGATGCTTGAGGGCAAGCCCGTCATCATACAGGGGGACGGTTCGTCGCTCTGGACGCTGACATACAACGAGGACTTCGCGACCGGCTACGTCGGCCTGATAGGGAACGTACACGCGATCGGCGAGGCATTCCAGATTACGAGCGACGAGAGCCTGACCTGGGACCAGATTTACCGGACGATTGCGGATGCGCTTGATGTGCCGCTCAAGGCCTGCCACGTCGCCGCGGATTACCTGAGTGCGGTCGGTGACAAGTACGGATTCGATTTTGGAGGCAGCCTGCTCGGGGACAAGTCCGTTTCGGTCGTCTTTGACAACAGCAAGCTCAAGCGGCTGGTTCCAGACATGCGGACGACCGTGCCTTTCAACCGGGGAGTGCGCATTGCGCTCGGCTACGTGCTGTCCCACCCGGAGTGTCAGCTGGCGGACCCGGAGTTCGACTCCTGGTGCGACAGGGTAATTGCCGCGCTGGAAGAAAGCAAGTCCCGCATCTGATTCCGGGGCTGGTGAGATTTATGAGGGAGGAGCATTGCATGGCTATAGATTTGAGCAGGATGCCCCGGCTGGGATTCGGCCTGATGAGGCTGCCGGAGAAGGACGGGGCGATTGACCTTGCCCGCGTCAACGATATGGTTGACCGCTACATGAAGAGCGGCATGAACTACTTTGACACCGCATACGTCTACCACGGAGGTAAGTCCGAGGTAGCCGCCCGCGAGTGCCTGGTCAAGCGCTACCCGCGCGACAGCTTCATGCTGGCGACCAAGCTCCCTGCATGGGAGATAAAGAAAGAGGCGGACATAGAGCGCATATTTAAGGAACAGCAGGAACGGGCTGGTGTCGACTACTTTGACTTCTACCTGCTCCACTCAATCGAGGACGGGTCCAACTACGATGTCTACGAGAAGTACGACTGCTTCTCATGGGGGCTCATGGCAAAGGAGCAGGGCCGTATCCGGCACCTGGGCTTCTCCTTCCACGGAACCCCGGAGCTGCTTGAGAAGGTGCTGGACAGGCACCCGGAGATGGAGTTCGTGCAGATACAGCTGAACTACCTGGACCGGACGAACCCGGTCGTCCATTCGCAGAAGCTCTACGACATCCTGCACGCGCGGAATATTCCGATCATCGTCATGGAACCGGTGCGCGGCGGCATGCTTGCGAACATGGCTCCCGAGATTGAAGCAAAGTTCAAGGCCCGCCAGCCGGACAAGTCCGTCGCGTCATGGGCCCTGCGCTACGTCGCCTCCCTCCCCGGCGTGATGACGACGCTTTCCGGCATGTCCACCGAGGAGCAGATGGACGACAACATCAGGACCTTCACGAACTTCGAGCCGATCGCCGATGACGAAATGAAGATTATCGATGAAGTGACGGATGCGATTCTGAGCATACCACAGATCGGCTGCACGGCATGCCGCTACTGTACGGACGGCTGTCCTGCGCACATAAGCATTCCCGATGTGTTCCGGACCATCAATACCCTCCGCCGCTACCCGGACGACTGGCGGGCGAAAAACTTCTATTCGGGCGTGGTATCGCGCAGCGGCAGGGCGGCGGACTGCGTTGCGTGCGGTCAGTGTGAGGGCGTGTGCCCCCAGCACCTTCCCATCATCAAGCTGATGAAGGAAGCTGCGGAAATCCTTGATGCAGGTGCGGGTGCCTAGGCTGCGGGCTGGTAGCCGAGACTGGTTGAGCCGGGCTGGCGGCCGGGGCCGTTGCGGGGCTGTCAGCCGGGACTGCAGCTGATCCTCCGGCAAGGGGCTGCCTATGATGCGCGGTAGATTCTGACCGTGACGCCGCCTTCCCCGGGTTCGACCGTTGCCCTGAGCGGGGTCTGCTCCAGAAACGCCAGGGCTTCGCTGTCCGTCAGGATGGCAGGAATGCAGCTGTCGAGCGAGCTGCCGTTGTTTTCTATGAAGATGCTGCAGTCCGCTCCGGTGTAATCCTTTCCTCTGAGCAGGTAGCGGGCCGACAGCGAAAAACTGCCCCCTGCATCCGTACGCTGGGTGTCCACGCCGTCCATGACGGTACTGCCCGTAAAGTATTTTCCTTCCGTCCTTGCCGAGAAGGGGAGCAGCGTCACTTTGGAATGCTGGCCTTCAAAGCCTGCATTCCCGTGCAGTTCAACCGCAATTTCCATCAATAATTCGTTTGATTCGTTCCGTTCGTTCTGCTCATTTCCGTTCATGCTATCCTGTTCTCCTTATTTGGGGCTCGCGTATGCGGCCCCTGCTGCCATACAATTGGTCAGATCTGCTTTCGGTCTACCTTATGGCTTGATGTAGCTTCTGATCCGGTACGTAACGCCGAGCCGCTCGCAGAGCCTCCTGCATGCCGCTTCGTCTTCCCTGCTGATGGTCGTCGCGACGGTCGTCAGGATGACCTTGGGAACAAAGCGGGCTGCCTGTCTGGCAAATGCAAGCAGGGCGGGGAATGCCTTTTCCCGAAAGACGGGGCGGACGGTGCGCTCGTATATTGCGGGGTCGCTTGAGTTCAGGCTGATTGAAACGGCGTCGATTTTTCCGTGCAGGAGCGGGGCGACGGGCTTGCCCTGGATGAGGTCTGCAAGGCCGTTCGTGTTGAGCCGGATGGGGAGCGGGTAGTGCGCCTTCAGGAAGGCGGCGACTTCGAGCAGGACGCCGAGCGCCTCCGTCGGTTCGCCGTATCCGCAGAAGACGAACTCCCTGTACGACTGAAAGCGGGCTGTCCTGCTTTCCTTTTGTATGGCGTCAATGACTTCCTGCGCAGTCGGCTCCCGTTCCAGCCAGAGGGTATCCACGTTGTCAAACTCCGCCTTTGGGGTGCGCTGCCGTATGCAGAAAGTACAGGCGCAGGGGCAGCGGTTGGTCAGGTTTATGTAGAGCCCCTCATATTCGGGGTAGATGATGGTCATGCCTTTTTTCATTTCATTCCTCCGGGGGCAGCTTCCGCAGTCCGGCCGGGATTTTCGCAGCAGGCTGCTTCGGAACAGTCCGTGCCGGACCAGAGTTCGCACAGCCTTCCGTCGAGGGAAGCCATAAGGCCCTGTCCCTTTATGTCCAGCCTGCAGGCGGACAGGCGGGCAAAGTCTGCAAATACCTTCCCCACCGGACCGAACAGGCGGGATTGTGCCCCTGCCTGTCCCAGCCCCCTGCTGTTCAGGGCGGCGAAGATGGTCTGGGAGGCAAAGAGCATTCCGGTCAGTGTCAGTCCCTTGGCAATGCCTGCTTCCAGTGCGCCCTGGGTTATGCGGAAGCTGCCGAGCGTATGCAGGACCCTGCCGGACGGTGTGAGGAGGGAAAGAGCGGTCAGGCTTGCAGTCAGGATAAAGGATGGCAGCAGGCGGACCCTGCCCCTGCGGGCGGTCATGGCAAGGGCAGGCAGCAGCAGCCAGAGGACGGCCTTGACCGGCAGCTGCCTGACGAAGGGCAGGACGAGCATCAGGGCAAGGGCTGCCGCGGCGAGGACGATGCCGACAATGCGGTCGCCCCGTGCAGAACTGCTGCTGTGTGAGCCGCTGCCTGAACTGTCACTGCGTGAACTGTCTCTGCACTCACCGCTGCCGCCGTCTGCAGTACCGCTGCCTGAACTGCCGGCCCGCAGGGGCGTCCGCGGTGTACCGGCACGCACTTCCTGCAGAAAAACAGAGCGCTCTTCAAAGCTGTTGGCAAACAGGCCCAGCAGCAGGCCGGTCACCAGGCCGGTGGCGAGCAGGAGGGGAGCAATGAAGAAGGCCTGCTTCCCGAAAATGAAGATGCGGGCAACGGCAATCTGAGCGGCATTGTTTGCCAGCGCTCCCGCAAGGCAGAGGCCTACATTGCTTATATGGCGGGTGCCCCTGCAGCATTTGAGGCCAGAGTACAGGAGGTAGACTGCCAGGCCGCTTGCCAGGCTGCCCGCTGCGCTGAAGAGGAATACGTAGCTGAATGCCGTACCGCTGATGAACGCCGCAGACAGCACCTTGAGGAGGATGAGGAGGAGCATGTCACGGAAGCGGAATGATTTGACGGCGAAGATAACAGGGAGGTTCGCCAGCCCCAGCCGCATGAAGGGGAGGGGCTTTGGAACAGCGTACTCTATGGAAGAAAGAAAGAGACAGAGCGAGGCGAAGAAAAACAGCGTGTCACCCGGCATGAGAGACCCCGCTCCCTGTCCCTAGAAGAAGTGGATGTAGCCTATACCGAATGTCGTCTTGCGGCGGGTCAGGACAGAAACGCCCTTCTTCCAGTCATCATCGATTTTAAGCGACGTAAAGTCCGCCATAAAGCGGGCGTCAAAGTTGACGATTCCCTTGCCGACCTTGTAGCCGACGTTAATGGCACCCAGAGCACCGAAGAGCGCCCTGCTGCCGATGTCCAGATCAATGGAAAAGGTATCGTTCGAAAGGAGGGCGCCGTTGTTTTCGACGCGCTCAACATCGTATTTCAGGCTGCCGATCGGGATGGAAACATAGGGGCCGATCTGCGGCGTGATGCGGAAATTTCCCTTTCCGAAGGAATAGCCGACGAGAAGCGGAATGTCAAAGGACGAATAGCTGAGTTTTCCCTTCATCTCGAGCCGTGATATGACGCTGCTCCAGCCGATTTCATTGTGGGCGATGCCGAGTTCCAGCGCAGCATTGAAGCCCTTCATGTTTTCCCGCACGACCATGGCGGTAGCTCCGAACCCCAGGCCGACTCCCTCAAACAGGGCAACATTATAGTAGTCACTGTTGAACCGGTCATGATTCAGGCTTGTTCCTGTAGGGACGTCTATATATCCGTGTACCCCGACACCGAAATGCATCTGCCCGAAGAGCAGGCTGGCGGTACAAAATGCCATGACAAGGGCCAACTGTTTTTTCATCCGTTTTTTTCCTCCGAGAGAAACTCGCTTCTATTTTAGTTTTTATCGGCATAAATGTCAAATCCAATTTGGCGGCGGAATGCTTTTTGAAGGCTTTTTGGAGGCTTTTTCCCGCTTTTCAGGCCGTCCTTTTTGCCCGGCTCAGCGGGCGGACTCTCCCGAGGGCGGTCCGCCGGTTTAGGGCCTGTCCGCCGGTCTCCCCTTCCGGGCCTGCATCCCCGCCGGTCAGCCCGGCTCTGCGGAAGCGGTATGCGTTCAGCGGAGCCGCTGTACGAGGGCCGTGATATGCTTCTCATTCAGCGGCATGAAGATTCCCGCTACCGGTCCTACGAGGGCGGAACAGACGAGTGTCCCCAGTCCAAGCACCCCGCCCAGCGCAAAGCCCGTCAGGGCAAATGCAAGGTCGACGATCAGGCGGATAATGCCGAACTTCCGCCGCGTCTTGTCGGCAATGACCACCGCCACCAGATCGTTCGGCCCGGTTCCGGCCTTGGATGTGATGACAATCGTCATACCGTAGGCGAGGATGAGGCAGCCCAGAACGAGCATGACGAGCCTGCCGGGAAAGGGCTGGTCCTCCGGCAGCAGGAAAGTGAGGAGCCAGGTGAAAAAGTCGATGATGGGACCGCCGCAGGTCATGCAGATGAGGGTTCCCGCCTTTATGTACGAGCGGTCGACAATCAGCAGGACTGCAATGATGCAAAGCGAAAGTGCAATGTGGGTCCTGCCGTGGGTCAAAAAGCCCTCCGGGAGAAGGGGGCCTGCCTTGACAAAGACCCCCTGCACGAACACATTGAAGGGGTCCGCCCCCAGCCGGGAAAGCAGGAAGAGGGTGACGCCCAGATGGGCAATGACCAGCCCTGCCGTCAGTATGACCAGCCTGACGGCCCATTCCTTCCCGCTCCATCGTTCTGCCGTGTGCCCGCTCATGTGTCCCCCTTACTCCGTGTATTCTGCGACAATGCTTTGGACGGCACCCAGGTAGCTGCCGCCGAACAGGTTCAGGTGGTTCAAAAGCTGGTAGAGGTTGTACAGGTCCCGGCGTTCTTCATAGCCCGCCTGCAGGGGGCGGACTTCCCGGTAGGCCGCATAGAAGGCGGCCGGAAAGGCACCGAAAAGTTCCGTCATGGCAAGGTCGGCCTCGGCATGGCCTACATACACGGCGGGGTCAATCAGCAGGGCCTTGCCCTCCGGCCCGCACAGGACGTTTCCGCCCCAGAGGTCCCCGTGCAGGAGGCTGGGCCGTTCCGGTTCAACGAGCAGCGTGTCCAGATGGTCAAGCAGTTTCGTGATGCGGCTGCGGTCCGCAGCCGAAAACCAGCGGTCTGCGGCCTTGAACTGGGGGACAAGCCGCCGGTCGCGGAAAAAGGCGGTCCAGCTTTCGCAGCCCCCGTTTGCCTGCGGGCGGGCTCCGATGTAGTTGTCCTGCACGAAGCCGAATTTCCCCCCGGGCACGAAGGCGCTGCTGTCTGCCTGATGCAGTGCGGCAAGTTCCCGGGCAAAGCTTTCCCAGTAGTCCTTCCGTCTGGGCCCGCTTTCAATGTAGCTGAGGAGCAGGAAACTGTAGCCGACCTGCTCGCCGTCGTCCGTGCCGGTACAGAGTATCTGCGGCGTTCCGATTGCGCCGGTCGCTGCGATGGCGGAAAGGCCGGCGGCTTCGGCAGTGAAAAAGCCCGCGTTTTCCTTCGCGTTTGCCTTCATGAAAATGCGGCTGCCCGTGTTCAGCGTGAGCGCATAGGCTTTGTTGATGTCGCCGCCGGAAACGCGGTCCGTATGGGCAACGGCGACGGAACTGCCGAACAGGGAGACGAGTGCTTTTGCGAGCGAGCGGTAGTGCGGGGGCGGAATGAACTCCATGCGGACAGTATTGCATGATTCTGCGGAACTGTCGAGGGGCGGACGGCGAGGCTTGATTTTCCGCCCGAAAGGTGCTAGTCTCTCATTATAGAAGGGGACGCTTGCGAAATAGCGACCACCTCTGTTACGCTTTTATGATAAAGCCCGCTGAAGTCGTCACACTTGTAGGCGGGCTTTTCTATGCCCGCATTCTTATTTTTTCCACCCAGGCCTGCATGAGGATGCCGAAGGCGACGCCGACGTTGAGCGACGCCTTGAGCCCCGTCATGGGGATGGACACGCAGCCGCCGTCCGCCCGGCGCAGGGCCTCGGGGCTGACTCCCAGTTCCTCAGAACCGATTATCACGATGCCCCGCTCGGGAAAGGCAAACTCGCCGATCGGCGTGCCGCCGGTCTCAAGCACGAATACCGGCCTGTCCCGGGGCAGCCCGTCCAGGGCGCAGCGGGTCCAGCCCATCGTCTCAATGCAGCCCATGCCCGAGCGGACGGCCCGGGGGTGGGAGGGGTCAATGCAGAGGGGGGAAATGTAGACCTGCTCGCAGCCCATTGCTTCTGCCGTGCGGAAAATCGAACCGATGTTGAAGGGGGAGCGGATGTCCTCGGCGTAGACCGCCACGCCGGGGAAAAAGCTGCGGGCGGCTACGGTCTGCCCGTCAACCCCGAACGCCGCGACCCTGTCCGGGCCGGTGCTGCCGTCTTCCGGTGCTGTCCGGGCCGCATGCGGGGCAATGACAAGGTCCCACTCGGCAGGAAATGTTCCCAGGATGCCGAGCAGGGCGTTCCGGGCAAGGTTGCAGGCCCGCCGTTCGTCAAAATCATCGTGCTGTAATATGGAAGAAAGCTGCTCCCGCTCGGGGGCGGGAAGCTTGGGGTCGTCCAGGACAATATGGCAGACCGCCTTCGTGTAGTCCCGGCGGCTCATCTTCGTGAAGTTGTATCCGGTGCCTTTTTCGGCAATGCCCGCGATGTCCCTTTCCAGTTCGCCGAAGGTCAGTGCGAGCTTGCGCCGCTTCTGGCCTGCTTCCAGCTGGAAAAGCCGCTCGGGATCAATCATCGGTTACCCGTCAGTAGGCAGTCTTGATGAGCGCGAAGAGGTCATCGCTGCTCATGCTCCGGGGCAGGCTGTTGATGAACTCCGTCTTGCCGGCATCCTCGGCTGCGAGCGAAAGCTGCTCGAGGGACAGGTTCAGGTCCTTCAGGCGGGCGGGCAGGTTGTATGCCGCAAGGTTCTTCCGTATCTGGTCCGCCAGGTCGACCGCAGCCTTTGTGTCGTCAGTGCCGTCCTCCGTTGCCTTGAGGATGCGGGCTGCATGAGCCAGCCTGCCCAGGCGGAACTTGGCGGCGTCATCGACGATGTAGGGGAGCAGAATCGCCGCAACGAGTGCGCTCGGGGTGGCGAAACGGGAGTTGATGCAGACCGCAAGCAGGCTTGTTATGCCGAGCGAGGACGTTGCCGAAGCAAGCGATGCCATGAGGCCCGCCTGGGACATCAGTTCTTCCCGCGGCGTAGTCACGTCGAGCGATTCGGTTCCGTAGTAGGCAAGGGCGTACAGCTCCATTGCCTTTTCCGCCGCCATATCGGAGAAGAAGTTTGCCCGCGGGCTGATGTATGCCTCGATTATGAGTGCCATCGTTTCCAGCGCAATGGACGAAGTCTGGTTGTTTGCCAGGGAGAGCGTCAGGTTGGGGTCACAGATTATCGTATCGCCCGCGCAGCTGACGCTGTGCATGATGCGGAGGGCGGAAGAGCGCGAGTCTACGAGGGGAATTGCCTTGGTGAACATGAAGCGGTCGCGGATCGTCGTGGGTACGCAGACGATCGGCAGGGGCGGCGTAACCACGTCGTCCTTTTCAAGTGCCGTGTAGATTTCCCGCGTGTCGTTGTAGAGCTTTGCGACTGCACGGCCCAGGGAAATTGCCTTGCTTCCGCCTGCGGCAACGATGCCGTCTATGTGCGCCTGCCGGGCAAGCTTGAGCACGGAATCGAGCGTCTTGGTGTCCGCCGGACCTTCAATGTCAGAGAACGTAAAGAAGTCCAGCTTCCGGTCGGTCAGGGGCTTCGTAATCTTTTCCCCGGCGTCGACCTGCGTCAGGATGGGATCCATGACAATCATGAACTTGTCGCCCCATTCCTGCACGAACTCACCGAGCCGTATAATCCCGTAGGAGCAGAGAAGCACTTTCTGTGGAATCTGAAATGAAAAATCTGACATACTTTAAACCGCCGCGTTTCCTAAATATCTGGCATGCAGGAAAGAGACTCCTTTCCTGCTGCCCTGCTTTTAAAAAAAAAGGACGGAAAATCCTTCCGCCCTTTTCTGCCCACCGACCTTCCTAAGCTCCTTAGGCCAGCCCGTAGGCACTGAGAATCTGGTCCGCTGTCGCGGCAATCCGGTCCGCGTTCAGGTAGTTCGGATCCTGAATCTTCAATTTAATCTGCTCGACAAGGTCTTCCCTGACATCCGGGGTCTCCTTCGCAACCGTCTCAAGATAGTAAGCTTCGGCCGCTTCCTTGGCCTGTGCTGACACCTCTATTTCATCGTTGAATGAAGTGACGCGCTTGGATGCAGGTACCTTCCCTGTACTCTGCAGATTAGTGATTGGATTCGTGACATTGATTTTCGTTACCATCACAATACCTCTCTTGTAAAGTATCGGATTTATTCGTCCGATACTTGAGTCTTCTTTAAGCCAGAGACAAATACCGCAAGCTCCCCTTGGACTTTCGTCCTTGAGGCATAGTCATCCAGAACCTGCCTGGCGGTGCCCTCGCTTATCTCCTCGTGCAGCTTTGTCAGTTCCCTGCCAACGACTACACGCCTCTCGCTGTCAATATCGGCAATATCGCCGAGAAGCTTTACAATTCTGAAGGGGCTCTCGTATAAAATAAACGAGTAACCGCCTTCCATCAGCTCCCGTACCCGCGCCCGCCTGCGGCCCGGCTTGGGGGAAAGGAAGCCCTCGAATACCAGCGTCTTGCCGCCCCCGCCTGCGACGCTTGCCAGGGTTGCAAACGCACTTGCCCCCGGAATGGGGATGACCCGGTGCCCTGCCTGCCTCGCCTTTTCCGCAAGGATGGAACCGGGATCGCTGATGCCCGGCGTTCCGGCGTCACTCGCGTATGCGACGGTCTGCCCTTCGTCCAGCATCCGTATAATCTTGTCGGCGGCAGTCCCCTCATTCTGCGAGCGGCAGCTGACGAGGGGCTTGCGGATTTCAAAGTGGGTCAAAAGCTGGAGCGTGTGCCGCGTGTCCTCGGCGGCAATGACGTCGACCGCCTTGAAAGTCTCCAATGCCCGGTATGTAATGTCCCCCAGATTCCCGATCGGGGTCCCCACGATGTATAGTTCCGACACGCTTCTATTATATGGCGAAATGTCCGAACTGGCAAGGGGCAGCGCAGCTTCAAGCCAACCGGCAGTGGCAGCTTCAAGCCAACCGCGAGTTCAAGGCGATTTTCGGACGCGACACGGAAGAGAGCAAACGCTGGCGGCTTGACCTCTACAACGCCCTCAACGGCACGGACTATAAAGACCCCGATGCCCTCACGCTGACGACGATTGAGAATGTGATATACATCACGATGAAAAATGACATTTCCTTCCTCATCGGCAGCCAGATGAATTTGTACGAGCAGCAGTCGAGCTACAACCCGAACATGCCGCTCCGTGGCCTCATGTATTTTGCCCAGCTCTACCAGATGAATCTGTCTGCGAGGGGACTGGACCTCTTCGGCTCGACGCTCGTGAAGATTCCCGCGCCCAGCTTCGTTGTATTCTACAACGGCGACTGGGAACTGTCTGATGTCTCGGAGCAGAGGCTTTCTGATGCCTTTGAGCCTGCGGGGTGTGCCTCGGGCTTTGAATGGACCGCGAAAGTGATCAACATCGGCGGAAACCACAGCGAGGGGCTTCAAAAAAAGTGCCGGGCGCTGTATGATTACTGCAGGTACGTTAATCGGGTGAAGGGCAATCTGAAAGCCGGAATGCCGAACAGGAATGCCGTAGAAGATGCCATGGACTACGCCATCAGGGGCAATTTCCTTGACGGCTTCTTCAAGGCGCAGAAGATGGAGGTTATGAACATGAGCTTAACCGAGTTTGATCAGGAAGAATACGACCGCAACCGGCGCCGGGAAGGCAGGGAGGAGGGTATTTCCATCGGCGAGAACCGGGGCAGGCAGGAGACTGCCCGGAATATGCTGGCAAGGAATTACCCCCTGACGGACATTGCCGAGATAACCGGCCTTTCCCTCGCGGAAGTGGAGAAGCTCGCCGCCGGGCGGGGGTGATACGCTCTCGCAACCGGCAACGTAGTTTCAAGCCAACCGGCAGCGCAGCTTCAAGCCTGGCGGCAACAGCTCTGTCCGTTGGACCGAAGCGTCAGGGCTATCCGTTCCCGGTTGTCTCCGCAAGAAGCACGCCCGTAATGTTCCCGGCTTCGCGCTCGTACACGTCCCGGCTGCACAGTATTAAACATACCGCGTGCACCGTATTGAACACACTGCGTGCACTGCATTGAACACACCGAGTGCACCGTATTGAACACACTGCGTGCACTGCATTGAACACGGCGAGTGCACCGGCTTACATGAGTTTCAGACACGTTTTTTTCATTTTTTCCCCGGTAAAAGTGACAAAAATACCTCTTGTCTACAGATAACAGGGCAAGAGGTGACTGAATGAAGAATGACAGCGGCTTCCCCCTCGGGGAGCCAAAACCGAAGCCTTTCGAGGAGCTGACCTTTCATGACGACTTCATGTTCGGAATCGTCATGCAGGACAGGGAAATCTGCCGGGAGGCACTGGAATGCATGCTCGGCATGCAGATAGCCCGCGTGGAATACGCCGAGCCGCAGCGGACGCTTGACCCGCTCTACACCGCCCACGGCGTCCGCCTGGACGTCTACGTGCAGGATTCGGACCGCGTCTACGACGTGGAGATTCAGAACCGGGACCTGCACGACCTTGGCAGACGGGTACGCTACTACCAGAGCATGCTGGACACGGATACCCTGCTGAAGGGCGAGGATTACGGAAGGCTTAAAGAGAGCATCATCATCTTCCTGTGCCGCTTTGACCCTTACAAAAAGGGGATTCCGTGGTATACTGTACGGCGGAAATGCGAAGAGGACGGGAGCGTGGAAGTAGGCGATGCTGCCACCGTGCATGTGCTGAACTGCCGGGCGCATGCAAAAGTGCAGGATGAGTCCCTGCGGGCGTTCATGAAGTACGTCCAGACGGACGAGGCGGAGTCTGAGTTTACGAGGAGGCTGCGGAAAATGGTTGAAGCACAGAAACAGATTGAGGGAACGAAGAAGCTCTACTTCTCGTGGAGCCTGCACGACTATGACGTGCGGAACGAGGGGCGTATTGAAGGAGAGCGGGAAAAAGCCCGTGAGACCGCCCGGAACATGCTGGCGGACGGGCTGTCCCGGGAGAAGATTGCCCGGTACACAGGTCTCTCCCTTGCGGAAGTGGAGATGCTGGCTGCCCGCCGGTAGGCTGCCCTCACTCGCCCGGTCCATGCGGGGCGGGCGCAGTTCCGTCGGGGGGGCTGCGGACTTTCCGCACAGCTGGAACTGCCCCGCTCCTGCCTACAGGCTGCCGGTAAAGTCGATGTCTTTGCTTTCCAGTATGCTGTTCCGGCTCAGAAGGCAGGACCGCCGGACGATGTTCTTCAGTTCCCGTATGTTGCCGGGGTAGCGGTAGCCGCAGAGCGTTTCGATTGCGTCTTCGGACAGCTCCTTGCCTTCGTCTTCTGCAAAGCGGGCAGCAAGGACCGGAATGTCGCAGGGATGTTCCCGCAGCGGGGGAACACGGATTGTTACCATGCTGATCCGGCTCCACAGTTCTTCCCGGAAGCTCTTTTCCCGCACGGCTTCCTCCAGATTCCTGTTCGTTGCGAAAATGAGCCTGCCTTCAAAGGGCTGCTCCTTCAGGCTTCCCATCCGCCTGAATGTCCGCCGGTCCAGCACGGAAAAGAGCTTGGACTGGAGGGACAGCGGCAGTTCGCCGATTTCGTCAAGGAAGAGTGTCCCATCGCCTGTTGCTTCAAGGAGTCCCATCTTGCTTACCGCGTCTGTGTACGCGCCGGCTGCGGTACCGAACAGTTCGCTTTCAAAGAGGGCGGGGGCGATGTTTGCAAGGCTCTCGCTCAGGAAATTTCCCCGGCGCCCCGAATAGCAGTATATCTTTTCCGCAAGCCATGATTTGCCGGCTCCGCTTTCGCCGAGCAGGAGGATGTCCGCCTTTGACTGTGCAATGAGCTTGACCCGGTCCATGAAGCTCTGCCGCTTGTAGCGGGTAAAGGGATCGGACGGCATGATCCGTGCGCGTACACCTCTGGTGCTGTTCCTGCCCGCCCGGTGGAACTCCTGCATGTCTTCCGGCATCTGCATGTCCTCCGGCGTCATCGTGTCTGCCGCAGCCTGCCGTTCCGGCGTCCGCACGTCCGGTGCGTCTCCGCCGCTGCCGAACAGCGATTCCAGTTCCGCCCGGAGTTCTGCCGTCGGGGCAAGGATGTTCAGGCAGCAGCGGGTGCTGCCCCGTCTCCCGATCTCCCGTCCCCCGGACGCAGGATTCCCATGCCCCTCGGCTGTCTGCCCGGCTGTCTGCCCGCAGAACTCCCGTGCACGGGCTTCCTTTTCTGCGGGATCCATCAGCAGGGCTATCCTGCAGTGCCTGTCTGCCCGGTCCAGGATGGCGTCTAGTTCCTCCCTGCTGAATCCGCTGCAGTCCAGCAGGATGCCGTCTGCACAGGCGGAAAGCTTCAGGACGTCTGCCGCCTCCGCGTTCCGCAGGACCCGGCAGGGTAAAAGGCCCGCAAGCGCAAGCTGACAGATGCGGACCGTAAATGCAGAGTTCGTACACAGATAGAGCTGTATCGGGCGTTTCATCAGGTGTTCCTCCTTGACCGTATAGCTGGCCTGGCCTCCCTAGTCAAACAGCCGGTGCCAGAGGAGCAGGAATTTGTAGGAGAGGTAGGGTATGAGCAGGAAGAGCTTGAGCGGGTTCCTGACGACTTCGGGAACGATTTCCAGTCCCCGGTCAAAGGTTTCCTTTTTCACGTGGGCCTTCCGTTCGCTGAAAATGCCGATGGCATCGGGGAAATAGAGGAACATGCTCGTGCTGAAATTGCTGCGCCGGTTGTGGAACCAGCAGAATTTGTCCTTGAGACCGTCGCTCATGATGACGAGGGACGGGGATGACTTGCGTACTGCTTCCATGACGGCGCTGTCTTCGCCCTTCGGGTAGTAGCCCACGTAGCGGCCCACAATCTGCAGGCTCTTGAAGGTCATGCGCACGTTGCGCTCTGCCGCAAGCAGGGTCCGCTTGTGGCCGCCCAGCAGGTACACCGACTTGTAGTGGTTTTCCAGCAGGGTCATGATGTTGATGAGCGTTTCAAAGGGATTCCAGCGGGTGGGTACGGTAAGCTTGAGGAACTTTGCTCCGCTGATGATGCTTTTTGAGGTCGGGAGAATCAGGTCTGCCTGCTGTACTGCCCTGGCGAATTCACTCTTGCCCCGCGCCTTGAGCAAGTCCCAGATGGACAGGAACACAATCTGCTTTGGTCCTTCCTTGTTCATCAGGGATATGATGGCCTCTTCGAATTCCGCCGGACGGCAGACGTCCACGTCCACGCCCAGCAGCTTTATTCTTTCAATTTCCATATATCCGACTCCACGACTGCGTTCTGCAGGGCTGCCAGTCCGTACAGGGCTGCGGTTTCACAGCGCAGTATGTTTGTTTCCAGATGGACGGGGATAAAGCCGGATTCCTTCGCACCTGCAAGCTCGGAGGGGGAAATCCCGCCTTCAGCTCCCACCATAACCGCTATATCGGCAGTTTCGGGGGCGTTTTTAAGGGACCCGTGTGTCTGCGGTCCTGGTATCCGCGCTGTTTCCGCTGCCTCCCCGGCAACCCCTGCTGACTTTCCGACGGCCGTCTCAGACCCGACGGCCCGGGCTCCCGCTGACTCCTCAGTCTCGACGGCCCGGGCAATAGCCCGATGAACCGGCAGGGTCCCGCCGCTCCGTTCGTAGAGGACGAAAGCCATCCTGACGGGACTGTCCCCAATGCTTCCGTTTTTCCAGAGGGCACAGGCTTCCGCAAAAGTCCTGCAGGGAAGGATGCGGGTCGGGACGGGGCTGCCGCTCTGCTCCCGTGCCTCGGTGATGATCTTTCCCCAGCGCATGTCGGAAGGAGACGATTTTTTGAGTGCACTCTCGACGTTTCCCTTCTGGCAGAATTCCCCCGCGACGGGTTGTATCGTCGAAACCCCGCATTCCGCTGCCTGCCGTATAATGAGGTCAAGCTTCGGGGGCTTGGGAACGAACTGAAAGAGATGGAAATGAAAGCGCCCTGCGCGCTCAATGGGAGTTGCCTTTGCAGAAGGACTTCCGCCGCGTGCTGCGCTGTCCGCACTGACGGTCCCGCCTTTTGTCCCTGCGGCGGCCGCTGCCGTTGCGGATTCTGCCGAGGCCGCTTCGCCTGCGAGGGAAAGGAGCATGGTGCGGCTGCTGCCGTCAAGCTGCGCGACGGTCATCTGCTGGAGTGCCCCGTCAGGAAGCCGGACGTAGAGCATGTCGCCCGGAACAAGGCGCAGGACGGCGGACAGGTAGTGGAACTTTTCGCCTCCTACCCGTATGCAGCCGTCGCCGTCGAGAGCCGTTTCCGAAACGAACTGCCTCATTCTGCCTTTGCGGTCTGCTTTTCCTTTGCAAGCCGCTCGGTTTCCAGTTGCTTGAGGTCTTTCGTCTGGGACATGAGGGCGTTGTAGTCTTCTTCGGCAAGGATGCTGAGCGCAGCGTTCAGCTGCAGGTCATAGTCCAGGTCATAGAGCGGACTCTTCTGCGTGCGCTGCACCTGGTTGCGTACGAGCTTGCGGAGGGTGCGCAGTTCCAGCTTGTAGCTCTTCTGCAGTTCCTTTGCGTATGACGCAATCGCTGCCTCGCTCATGTTCGGGTGCGCTTCCACGTACTTTTCTATCACGTCGCTGTCCATCAGCTTGGAGAAGGCATCGGCCTCCTCGTCGCTGAACTCGGGGTAGGCAACCTCCCGGTCCGGGGGAATGCCCACCTTGTCGATGTTCACGTCGGTCGGCGAATAGTATTTTGCAACGGTAATCTTGAAGCCGTCGTTGTTGATCAGCGGGGTCGGAATCTGCACGCTGCCCTTGCCGAAGGACTTTTCTCCGACGAGGTATGCCCGGTGCGCGTCCTTGAGGGCGCCCGACAGGATCTCGCTCGCACTTGCGGAAGCCCCGTTTATCAGGACGATGAGCGGAATTTCGGCGGGAACTTCGGTGTTCCGCTTGGATGCGGTGTAGACGCTGTTCTCGTAGGCAATCCGGCTCTTGGTGGAAACGATGACACCGTCGTCGATGAACATGTCGGCGATGTTGTAGGCTGCCGTCAGGAGACCGCCGCCGTTGTTGCGCAGGTCGAGGATAATCGACTTGTAGTTCCGCCGGTACTTGTCGAGCGCGTCCTTCACCTTGTCGGCGGTCGTCGAGCCGAACTCGGAGAGGCGGATATAGAGGGTGTCCCGTATCATGCCGTACTTGACGGTCGGATTTTCAATGAGGGCGCGGACGAGCGTGCAGTCAAATTCCATCTTCTTGCCGCGCTTTATCGTGACGGTGACCGGCTCGCCGACCGTACCGCGCAGGCGGTCCAGCACCTGATTCATCGTGAGCGTGGAAGTGTCCGTGCCGTCTATCCTGATGATGAAGTCTCCCGGCTGAATGCCTGCCTTGGCTCCCGGCGAATCGTCGATCGGCTGGGCGACCTCGACGTAGGCAGGCTTGTCCGGCTTGTTTTCTGTCGGCTTGGTAATGGAAAGGCCGACGCCGCCGAAGGTTCCCGTCGTCGTGTCGGAAAGGCTCCGCCAGTCGTCCTTGGAAAGGTACTGGGAATAGGGATCGTCAAGGGAGTCAATCATGCCCTTGAGCGCACCCTCGTACAGCTTTTCCGTGTCAACCTCGTCAACGTAGTTCTGCTGGATATAGTAGTAGAGGGAGTTGATGATTTCCAGGTACTGCCTGTCCTGCTGGGCCTTCTGGTCAGCGGTAAGGGCCGGTGACTGCGCAAAGCACTGCGAAGCGCAGATTGCGATGAGGGCGTAGAAGAAAATGAACGACAGCGCCTTTTTCAGGCTTCCTGCGGGTGATTTTGCCTTTTCCATGCTTATAAAATACTCTTCTTTTAAAATAATTACAATAAGCGGGGAGATTTGAGGGGCCGGCGGGTGTGGAACCCCCGGATGCCTCTCGGACTGGAAACGTACGGAGCGTGAGGCCGCTTCCTTCCTTGACAGCAGGTTTTCATTAGTGTAGCATAAAAACCGCTATGTTGAATCTTTCTGTTGAAACTGTGGCCCCCGGTTCATACATCTTTGTCGAAGACAAGGAGCCGCAGGATTATTTCTATATTATCAAGAGCGGCGAAGTCCAGGGCATCCGCAGGTACAGCAAGAACGCCCGCATCTGTGAAACCGGTACCGTCATCGGTATAATTCCCTGCATGACCGGACGTTCCCAGACGGAAACCGTCCGTGCGAAGACCCAGGTTACGCTCGTCAAGGTGCTCCGCTCCCAGTATGAAGACTTCATAAAGGAAAACCCCGCTCTCGCGATGAAGATTGTCCAGATGCTTTCCCGCGACCTGCGCAGCTTTAACGAAGCCTATGCGAAAAAGACCGGCCACGCTGCCGGCGGCGGGCTCCGCACCGAACAGCTGTTCAGGACTGCCTGTTACTTCGAGTCAAAGGGAGAGCCGAGCGTCGCAAGCTTTGCCTACTACCAGTACCTCAAGGAAGCCCCCGACGGTGTCCATGCCGGAGCCGCAAAAAAGGCCTTTGAATCGCTCAAGGCAAAGTCCCAGGCCGTCTACCTTGAACCGACGGACGAGTCGAGCCGCTTTTACCCCAAGGGAACGATGGTATTCGCCGAAGGTCAGGCGGGCAGCGAACTGTTCATCGTCAACAGCGGCAGCGTGCGCATTTCCAAAATCGTCAACAACGAAGAGCAGGCAATCGTCTACTTTAAGCGGGGCGACATGCTGGGCGACATGGCCCTGCTGGAAAATGAGTACCGGTCTGCCAACGCCGTCACGACGGAAGACAGCAGCCTTTTGGTCCTGACCCGGCAGAACTTTGACCAGATGGTGACCACACAGCCCCAGTATATCTTCAAGCTGACTGCAACCCTTGCGAACCGCTACTGGTATTCCTACCGCCGCTACGGCAACATCTGCTTTACCGACATCCGGGAGCGCCTTGTCGACATGGTTGCCATGCAGGCCGAGATGAACCGGTCGGGCGTCGGTTATTCCAACCGCTATGCGACGGAACTGGGAGTGCAGGATCTGATGGTCCTGTGCAACCTGGAAGCGTCCGAGCAGGAAAACGTCAGGTTCATACTGGGCAGTACCCAGGGCATTGAGCTGCACGGCGGGGAAATCATCATCAAGGATGTGGACGAAGTGCTCAAGCTTGCCGCCTTCTACCGCAAGAAGCGGGACAAGTAGCAGCCGTGCCGGCCTTTTACCTGCCCGCCGGTCCGTCAAAGCGGCCCCGCCGCCTGAGCACGATGTAAAAGCAGATGCAGATGAACGACGACAGGAGTGAGCCTGCCGGAGCCGCAAGGCCCATCGCGTACAGGCTTTCGGGATACAGGCGGGAGGCAAGCCAGGCCCCGGGAATCCTGACCAGCAGGATTGACGTCACGTTGTGGATGAACGAAAGCATGGACATGCCGAACGCCGAGTAGAAGCCCGAGAAGGGAAAGTGAATGCCCGCGAAAATGCAGTCCAGCACGTAGGTCTTGAGGTACTGCTCGCCCAGGCGGATAACTTCCGTGTCGGAACTGAAGAGTGACAGGAAGGGAGCGGAGGCGAACTGGAAGATGACGGCGAAGACACAGCCGATGCCGACCGAGACCGCTGCGCCGAAAAAGAGGATCTGCCGCGCCCGGCGGTAGTAGCGCGCTCCCAGGTTCTGCGCGGCGATTGCCGACACGGACGAAAGCATGGCGGAAGGAATGAGGAAGAGGAAGCAGATGATTTTTTCCACGATGCCGACCGCCGCCGCAACCGTGACGCCCCGCCTGTTTGCAATGATCGTAATGATCAGGAAGGAAATCTGCACGAAGCCGTCCTGCACGGCAATGGGTGCGCCGATGGAAAGCAGGCCGCGTGCGAGTGCGGGGGGCGGAATCAGGTCGCTCCTGCTGACCTTGACGCCGAGATGCAGGACTTTCGTCGCGGTGAGTGCCGCCAGTACGCTGACCGCCTGGGCGAGTACCGTTCCGAGCGCTGCGCCCGTTGCCCCCAGCTGCAGGACACCCATGAACAGGTAGTCCAGCACGATGTTGACGGCGCAGGCAATTGCAACGAAAACCATCGGGCTCTTTGAGTCTCCCATTCCCCGGAATACGGAACTGAGGATGTTGTAGGCGACGATGAAGGGAATGCCCGCAAAGCAGGCGGTAAGGTAGCGGCGGGTTTCGGCAACCGCTTCGGGCGGCGTGGACATCACGGTGACGACAGCTCCCTTGAAAGCGAGGAGAACGACCGTCATGACCGCCGCAACGACGGCGAACAGGCTTACGGTGCAGCCGACCAGCCGGGAGATTTCCTTCTCGTCGCCTGAGCCGACTGCCCGGCTGATGAGGACGGTGCTGCCCATTGCGAGGCCGATGATGATGACGGTGACCATGTGCATGATCTGGCTGCCGATGGCGACCGCCGAGATGACGTCCGCTCCGTTGAACTGCCCTGCGATGTACAGGTCTGCAAGCCCGTAGAGGGTCTGCAGGAAGTAGGCAAGCAGGTAAGGGAGCGAAAAATTGAATACGTTGCGGGCAATACTGCCTTCAGTCAGTTTACGGGGCATAGTGCCGACAGCCTAGCACAAAGGCCGGTAATTCGCAAGGGGAGAGGACCGGAAGGAGGAGATTCGGCAGATGGTAATGATTATCACGGGCGCATCCCATATCGGCAAGACGCTGCTTGCCCAGCGGATGCTCGAAAAATACAGGATACCCTATCTTTCCATCGACCATCTGAAGATGGGGCTGATCAGAAGCGGGAACACATCCCTTACCCCGGAAGACGATGATGAAATGACGGCTTACATCTGGCCCATTGTCCGGGAAATGATAAAGACCGCCATAGAGAACAAGCAGAGCCTCATCGTCGAAGGCTGTTATATCCCCTTCGGCTGGCGGAAGGATTTTGCAGAGGAATATCTGCGTGAAATCAGTTTTATCTGCCTTGCGATGACGGACAGATACATTGATGAACATTTTGAAGAGATAAAAGCCCACGCCTCGGACATAGAGTCCAGAATGGATGACAGCGGTTGCAGCATCGGCTGGATAAAGGCAGAAAACAGAAATTATAGAGAAGGATTTGAAGCTGCCGGTGAGCCGGTCAATCTGATAGATGCAAGCTACGGACAGGTAATGGAGGAAGTGCTGAAAGTACCGTGCGCCCGCATAAAAGCAGCAGAGGCCGAAGGCGATGTCGGCGAAGGCCTTCCTGAACCTGACAAAAGTCCGCAAACGGGGAAATGCGGCCCGGTCGGGATTCCCCTATAATGCAATTACAACAAGAGGCAGAGAGTACACGTATGGACTACCGGATCGTACAGACAGGGGCAAAGCAGTTCCTTGCTTTGGTAAGAAGCTTCAGGAACGAAATCATCAACGATGATGACAATCACGAGATCCCGGATTTCTGGGGCGAGGTGAACGCGAACAGGATGCTCTCTCCGGTGTGGATGCTCCGCAAGGACGGCATGCGCGACCTGTACGGGCTCTGCACGCCGACGAAAGAGGGCTCGCCTACGTTCGATTACGGAATCGGCATCCCGGTTGACGCGGACACCGCGGCATTTGATACTGCCGAACTGGAAAAAGCGGGCTTCAGGCTCTGGGACGTGAAGCCGGGGACCTATGTCGTGTTCGAATGCAATGGCAAGGACGGCGACTGCATCCGCGATACCTGGGAGCAGTTCTACAAGGAGTTCCTGCCGCAGATGGGCTACGAGGCCGCCGAGGAAAGCGACTACGAGCTGTACTTCGACAGCGAGGGCGAGACCGCCCGCAGGCGCCCGGAGCTTTTCTGCGAGCTGTGGATTCCGATCAAAAAGAAAGTCTAGGTGTATCGCGGGTAACTGACATTTTTAGGGGCGACGGTCAGTTCGTCGTCCCTTTGCAAGGAGCGTGTATGGACAAATACATTGAAGGAAACAAGGCGGCGTGGGAAGAGGCGTTCGACAAGCGGGACGCTTCCTGGGGAGCCGACATCACCGCGCGCATACAGAAAGAGGACTACCCTTTTTTCAATGGGGAGACGAAGGCCGTCCTGAAACAGCTCCATACGGAAGGGGCCGTCATCGGGCAGTTCTGCTGCAACAACGGGCGCGAGCTGCTTTCCCTGGTGCACTGCGGAAAGGCGAGGAAGGGAATCGGTTTTGACATCGCGGAGAACCAGGTGGCCTTCGCCAATGAGAGGGCGAAGGAGCTGCATCTTCCCTGTGAGTTTGAGGCGGTCAACATATACGACATCGATGACCGCCACAAGGAAGCGTTCGACCTGGTCATCATCACCATCGGCGCACTCTGCTGGTTCAAGGACCTGGACCGCTTCTTCGCAGTCGTTGCAAAATGCATGAAGCCGGGTGCCGGTATCGTAATCAACGAGCAGCACCCCTGTACGAACATGCTCGGCATGGACGGTGACGAGGGCTTTGACCCCGCGCACCGGAAAGAGTGCCTCTACTCATACTTTGAGCATGAGTGGGTCGGGAACGGGGGCATGTACTACATCACGCAGAAAAGCTACCGGTCAAAGACTTTCACCGACTACACGCATCCGATGGCGGAAATCATCTCAGGCATGTGCGGTAACGGTATTGTCGTGACCGGCCTGCAGGAGTTCGATTACGACATCAGCGGCGGCTTCCCTGAGCTCGAGCATCAGGACTTCCCGCTTTCCATGATCATCCAGGGTCGGAAGGCGATGTGACAGGCAGGAAATGAACGGCAGGCAGTCATTGATTTTCAGGGCGGCACAAGCCGGCCGCTACGGGAAGACATTTTCATTTTCTCAGGGAAGCATTACCGATGCCCTTTTTGTTTTCCTTGACGGCAGGCCGGAGGAAGAATCTCAAGCCGCTTTAGAAGCACATTTTATGGCACGACCGTGGGTATGTTTTACGGGGGCATGGGAAAGATACATACAATCGCATTTTCAGAACGTTCAGCTTTTTACGCGCTCTATGATGAAGCCTCGAAGTTCATTTGTGTTTCCGCTCCTGCGCCCTCTTCCAAAAGAATACCGGCTTGAACTGATGGACGAAGCGGCGTTTAACCGGCATCCGTTTGGGCACGGTGAGAATTACCCGTCATACAGGCAGTTTGCCGCGGAGGCTGCAGGTGCTGTCGTCTGGAGAGAGGGTGAGATTGTTGCTTCCGCCTCCTCTTTCCTGAGCTTGGACGGAGAGATCGAGCTTGATGTGTCTACAAAAGAGGAGCACCGCGGTTCAGGGCTTGCCGCTGCCTGCGTTGCAAAAATGCTCGGGCAATGCATGGACAAAGGCTTTACCGTTCACTGGGATGCGCAGAATGAAACTTCAAAGCACCTCGCCCAAAAGTTTGCTTTTGAGGTGGAAGAGGAATACAGTGTGTATTATAAGGCAGAGAAAATCTAACGAGGTATATGAGGTGTCATTGCTGTCCAATAAACATAGACAGAGGCTTTTTTAAAGTTAAGACCCCTGCTGTAATGGTTCTACCACAAATCACTTACAGGCAAGGGCTTAACTTATGTACAAATCTACCACAATTTCAGCACAATTACTAGCCCTCACAGACCGACTTGGTTTTGAGAAAATCTGCATCACGATTCAGGCCTTGCTTTTTTGTTTTCCAACGGAAACTTTATTCCTCCTCAAAGTAAACCGCCTTGAAAAAAGACGGCTTGGAATTATTTTTTTGTGAGATCCTATTGACAAACTGGGGCCTTATATGTGTTATGCTTTTATTTATTCTATGAAAATCTACTTCGTGTAGAACTATTATTTTCAAGCTCCTTTACAAGTACAAATCATATCATCCCATAAATATTCTATGTTTATCAATATCCCATTTATTGTTCTTATATGAATTAATTGACCATTTTGAAGTTCTTCTATTTCATGAGATTCAATTAAGGTAGAGTTATTTATTGCATATCCTAAAGATTTATATCCTGGATCTGATAGACAAGTTCCATAGAAATTAATTTTTTTTATATTAGAGGTCATAAACATTTCTTCGAGTTTATTTAGAAATTCTTCATAAGACTTTGTTTTAAAAACAGTCTTATTTCTTTTGTCAAAGATTTTGTAAGTTGAAAATGCAGGAAATCCATTATTTTCTGGCAGCGCAGTCACGCCGGCTTGAGCTTTAATTAGTTGTTGCTTCTCATCAGTTATATATCCAGATTCCGGTGTATTCTTTGATGATTTCAAGCTTTCTT
>CAMJZA010000050.1 GCA_946410085.1 uncultured Treponema sp.
TGGACCTGAAGAAAGGCGACCGGGTTGCGATGGACAGGGGCTACTTCAACGCCTCATTGAAGCCATAGAAACCTCCTGACTTCAGTATACCATACAGAACACAGTGAGACAAGAAAAAGACTTTTGTTCCGGCACTACGGTCCGCCAGGCAGTTATCTTGACGCTACGGTCCAACGGGCAGGGCAGTTGACCCCCGCTCTATACGTTTCCGAATCAGGAGAGCCGACTCGGGGAAATCAGCCCCGGCTGCTTCACCGCAAAGGCAGCACCGGAAGCCCCGCCCGCCCTCACGGGTGCAGGGGCTATGCCAGCACCGAGGCGGGGCCGGAGCACCAGTACGGGCGGGTCGCAGGCACTTACATCGGCCACAGTATCGCCGTGACCGGGGCTATATTCCTTGGACGGCAGGCTCTGCCGCGAGCGCCTGTATGTCCTCGACCGGCAGACCGGTTATCTCGGCTATGTCTGCCACGGGGTAGTTCCTCGTCAGCATGTTCCGTGCGGTCTTTTTCTGCTCGTCCTTTCTGCCTTCCTCGCGCCCATCTTTCCAGCCTTCTTCTCGGGCGGCCCGTTTGGCAAGCCTGATGCCGTTCCAGTAGTCCGCCTCAGCCCGGTCCGTCGACAGGTGGTAGGCCCAGGCCCGCTCTTCCGCGGCAATCCTCATGTACGTTTTCAGCGCCATCATGTACTCCTCCACGTTCGCCCGCCGACGTTGTCGCTGGGCGAACGTAACGACCTGTGCAAAGCACAGGTCGCAACTCTATCTGATTTCGTGAGTTTCCGCAACGCGGAAACTCATTGGCTTCCCGTCAGGGAAGCCGCGGCCCTTTGCAAGCTTCCGCCCACCTGTCCCGGTACCTTCAGGTCAAAGAAGAGGATCTGCAGCTGGTCCGACAGTACTGCCCCGTCATCCAGCCTCATCATCGCCCGGTGGAAGAACTTTCTCCCTCCGGCTTTTCCCTCCTCCCCGAACAGGTCGAAGTCAATGAGGAAAATCTGATAGACGGACGGCATGCTTTCATACGGCCTTCCCCGCCGCAGGCTGCCCGCACAGAGCCTGCAGGCGTAGAAGAGTGCCCTGAGCTTCTGGTCGTCGTCTGCCCTGGTCAGCTGCAGTTCAATGTCGGCCTTCTGCCCGTCATTAAACTCGCAGTTGACGTCCAGCCGGGACATCTTGCCCTTCACGAACTCGGGGGTAAGTTCCGGGTTTGTGACCTTCGCAGCCGTCACCTCCCGCCCCGTCATGGCGGACAGGAAATACCGCAGGCAGGCCTGCGACTCCGGTTCCGGGCCGGACAGGAACATCTTGAAGGCGACGTCGTCCTTCAGCGGCAGCCGCTCTCCCCGGGCCACCATCTCGGCGGCCTGTGCCAGCAGGGCCCGTGAGAAGCCTTGCTTCCGCGCTTTCTTCTGATGTGCTTTTCGCTTTCTCTTTGTTGTCATACACAGATATATGTGTCCGCAGGGAGCAGGAATGTACACTTCACCGGGAAAATCCTGCTGAGACGCCCGGCTTATTTGTCTGCGAGGGGACGCCCGCCATCTGTTCCGATAAAAAGAAACTCAAAATTTGCTAAAAACCTATTGACAAACTGGGAAAAGCCCATTATAACTAAAGCATACATAAAACCTATTGTAACGCTAGGTAAAATACAGATTGAGAGGTGAAGCACATGGCAGACATTAAGCAGAGTTCATTGGAATTGATTGGAAAGACGCCGCTTTTGCAGCTGAACGGCTATGCGAAGAAGGCCGGAATTACGGGTGCAACGATTCTGGCAAAGCTTGAATACCTGAATCCGGCGGGAAGCGTGAAGGACAGGATTGCCCTTGCAATGATAGAAGATGCCGAGGCAAAGGGCCTCTTAAAGCCGGGTGCGACAATCATAGAGCCGACGTCCGGCAATACGGGAATCGGTCTTGCAGCGGTTGCGGCGGCAAAAGGCTACCATGCCATCCTGACCCTGCCCGAGACGATGAGCGTTGAGCGGCGCAACCTGCTCAAGGCATACGGTGCCGAAATCGTTTTGACCGAAGGCGCAAAGGGCATGAAGGGGGCGATTGCCAAGGCCGAGGAGCTTCATGCCGCCACGCCGGGAAGCTTCATCCCCGGCCAGTTTGTGAACCCTGCCAATCCTGCAGCCCACAAGAAGACGACGGGACCGGAAATCTGGGAGCAGACGGACGGCAAGGTGGACTTTTTCATTGCCGGTGTCGGTACGGGCGGAACGCTGACGGGTGTCGGCGAGTTCCTCAAGGAAAAGAATCCGAACGTGAAGATTATCGCCGTCGAACCTGCAACCAGCCCCGTGCTTTCCAAGGGAACCGCAGGCGCGCACAAGATTCAGGGAATCGGTGCAGGCTTTGTTCCTGATGTGCTGAACACAAAGGTATACGACGAAATTATTCCGATCGAGAATGAGGACGCCTTTACGGAAGGCCGCCTCTTTGCCCAGAGTGAGGGAATCCTTGTCGGCATTTCCAGCGGGGCCGCGCTCAAGGCTGCCCGCATCATCGCAGGGCGTCCCGAGAACAAGGGAAAGAACATCGTTGTCCTGCTGCCGGATTCCGGCGACAGGTACCTTTCCACCCCGCTGTTCAGCAATAATTAGCCTGTCGGAGATAGCGGGGGACAGCAGGCTGTCATATAAGAGGCCGATTCCGTGCCTCTTATATTTTGCCCCTAATACCTAGTAATTTACTGTGTTGTATTTGGCGAGGAGTATGCTGTGGCAAGATCATGTAAGGAGATAGCGGCGAAGCATCCGTGTTTTGCGCGCGGCCCCGCACAGGCGGGCAGGATTCATCTGCCGGTTTGTCCCGGTTGCAACATAGCCTGCCGTTTCTGCGAGCGGTCGCTGAACACGACGGAAAACCGGCCCGGCGTGACCGGCAGGGTCATCAGCCCGGAAGAAAGCGTTGCCATCGTCAGGAAGGCGCTGGAGATAAGCCCGGACATACAAGTCTGCGGCATTGCGGGTCCCGGTGATACCCTTGCAGGTGACCGGGCACTGGAGACATTCCGCCTGATCGGGCAGGAGTTCCCGCAGCTCATCAAGTGCATGAGCACGAACGGCCTCCGGCTTGCCGAGCGGGCGGATGAGGTTATCGCGGCGGGGGTGGACAGCCTTACGGTCACGGTCAACGCCGTTGACCCTGAGATTGAAGCACAGCTGAATGACTATGTCATCTGGCAGGGGCAGAAGATTGCTGGCGTTGAGGGTGCCCGGCTGCTCATCAAAAATCAGCTTGAGGGGATACGGAAGATTGCTTCGGCAGGCATAACCGTGAAGGTGAATACGGTGCTGGTCCCCCGCATAAACGGGAGCCATATCGGAGCGATTGCCCGCACTGTAAAAGAGGCGGGGGCGTCCCGCTACAACATCATACCCCTCATCCCGACGGCAAAGCTGAAGGATGAGCCTGCTCCGACCTGCGCGGAAATCCATGCAGCCCGGGCCGAAGCAGGAAAGTACATCGAGCTGTTCCTGCACTGCAATCACTGCCGTGCAGACGCGGTCGGCGTTCCCGGGCGGACGGAGTTCTCCCGGCTTGTCTATGCTGAGTTCGGCGGGAGCGTGAAGGAGAACTTCTCGCATGGCTGACGGCGGGAATTCAAAATACCGGGTTGCCGTGGCAAGCAGTGACGGCATTATGGTAGACCGGCATTACGGGAGGGCGGACAGGTTCTTCATCTATTCCGTGGATGATGATGAAGGCTTCGATGTGTACGAGGAACGGGATGTTACGCCCGTGTGCATGGACGGCAGCCACGTCAGGTCCGTGATGGAAGAAAGCGTGCGGCGATTTTCGGACTGCCGCTATGTCGTGGCGGTTCGGATCGGAGTTGCTGCGGCTCAGGCATTGACTGCTGCCGGCATAGTCGGCATGGAGCTTCCCGGCAGTGTCGAGGATGCGATTGTCAGGGTGTGGAAGTATAACCGCATCCAGGGCTTGTTTCAATAAACGGATAAAACAGACGAATAAAACAAATAAAACAGACGGTGTGTTAAGGAGAAAAACGATGGGTGAGATACGGCAGATTGCAATTTACGGAAAGGGCGGAATCGGAAAGTCAACGACGACGCAGAACCTGACGGCGGGACTGGTGGAGCACGGCAAGAAGGTCATGGTCGTCGGCTGTGACCCCAAGGCGGACTCAACCCGCCTGCTTCTGGGAGGCCTTGCGCAGAAGACCGTCCTGGACACGATCCGCGACGAGGGTGAGGATGTCGCACTGGACCGCATCATGCGGACGGGATTCGGCGGAACGCGCTGCGTCGAGTCGGGCGGACCGGAGCCGGGCGTCGGATGTGCAGGACGCGGCATCATCACGTCCATCAACATGCTGGAAAACCTTGGCGCATATACGGATGACCTTGATTTCGTCTTCTATGACGTGCTCGGTGATGTCGTGTGCGGCGGATTTGCCATGCCGATCCGCGAGGGAAAGGCCAAGGAGATTTACATCGTCGCGTCCGGCGAGATGATGGCCCTGTATGCTGCCAACAACATTGCGAAGGGAATCAGCCGCTATGCGAAGGCCGGCGGTGTGCGCCTGGGCGGAATCATCTGCAACAGCCGCAACGTTGACCGCGAGCTTGACCTGCTCCGCGCCTTTGCGAAGGAACTGGGGACGCAGCTGTTGTACTTCGTTCCCCGCGACAACATCGTGCAGCGTGCGGAGATAAACCGCAAGACGGTCATCGAGTACAAGCCGGACTCCGCCCAGGCGCAGGAGTACCGGAACCTTGCCCAGGCGGTCATAGACAACCAGACCTTCACGATTCCGACCCCGATGACCCAGGAGCGGCTGGAGCAGATCCTGCTTGAATACGGCCTCATGGATATGGCGGACGACTACAAGATCTAGTCACATCGACTTAGTATATGATTTGAAGCGCCATCCGTGATGCTTGCATCATGTCTATGGCGCTCAGATAGACAGCAGATAAACAGATAGAGGTGAAGATTATGGCAAAGATATACAATTCAATCACGGAGCTTATCGGGCATACTCCCATCGTTGAGTTCCACCGGCTGGAAAAGGCGCTCGGGCTCAAGGGCCGCATCGTGGGCAAGCTGGAATACTTTAACCCTGCGGGAAGCCACAAGGACCGGGCTGCGCTTGAGATAATTGAGGCAGCCGAGAAGCGCGGGGAGATAAGCCCCGACAAGACGACCCTTGTCGAATTCACGAGCGGCAACATGGGCATCGGCATCGCATCTGTTGCCGCCGCCAAGGGCTACAAGTTCAAGATCGGTATTCAGAACGGGGTGTCCGTCGAGCGCAGGAAGCTTATGGAAGCCTACAATGCAGAGATTGTCGAGCCCCCAAAGGAGCTGATAGCCGGAGTCTTTGAGAAGGGCATAGAGGCCTTCAACGACGTGTATCAGTGGTTCCTGGACTCCACGCCGAACAGCTGGACGACCAGGCAGCTGTCCAATCCGGACAACGTTGCTGCCCATTACAAGCATACCGGCCCGGAGATTTGGGAGGACACGGACGGCAAGGTCGATGTCTTTGTCGGCGGTGTCGGCACGGGCGGTTCCACCCACGGCGTGGGCAAGTTCCTCAAGGAAAAGAACAAGGCCGTCAAGGTTGTCATTGCGCAGCCGGACAGGGCCGATGTTGAACATCCCGTCGTGCAGGGAGTTGAAGACGGCGGCTTCCACGGCATCCACGCCGTGCACGACGAGAAGGGCCTGAACCCCATGGCACCGACCAACTTCAACGACAAGGTCGTGGACGAGTATGAGACCGTGACATATGCGGAGACCCTCAAGGCCATTCACCTGCTCGCCCACTACGAGGGCATCTTCATCGGTGCGTCAAGCGGTGCGAGCCTTGCCATCGCAATCAAGCAGGCCCTCCGTGACGAGAACAAGGGCAAGCTTATCGTGCCGCTCCTGCCGGACAACGGGGAGCGCTATCTGTCGGAGGACTTGCAGCGGGTACGTCCCGATGTTGAGGGCAAGTCTAGTTTCTGAGTTTTTAGAGGAGTGAATTGTGGCTGTGAATTTAAATTCTTCCAACGTGGCGACCCGCGAGAACAGGATCGGGTCCATAACAGGCTATATCGGCAACCTGAAGGATCTTGCCGAGAAATCCGAGTGCGGCACCCTCAAGGGATGCTCCCGCTGCTTCTCCCAGTCCAGCTCCTGCCTCTCAGGCTGCGCGCTGGGCCAGCTGTCGGCAATCCGGGACGTGGCATTGATTCACCACGGGCCTGCGGGCTGCTCCGTTGCCGCCGCCGGAACCTATTATCTTGACAAGGTCATGGCAAAGAAGCGCGGCGTTACGACAAGCACCGTCTATGTCGGAACCGACATGAACGAGAACGATACGATCTTCGGTTCCACCGAGCAGCTGCGCAAGATCATCCTTGAGGTGAACAAGCGCTACTCCCCCAAGGCAATCTTCGTCGCAAGCTCCTGCGCGACGGGAATCATCGGTGAGGACATTGACAGCGTCGTGGATGACGTGAAGTCCGAGATAGATGTCCCGGTCGTTGCCGTTCACTGCGAGGGCTTCAAGAGCCGCATCTGGGCGACGGGCTTTGACATCGCCGACCATGCGGTACTCTCCAGCATCGTGCAGCCGCCGAAGCAGAAGCGGAACACGATAAACTTTAAGAACTTCTACGAGAGTGCACGGCCGGAGATCATCGAGATGTTCAAGAACTTCGATCTTGAGCCTGTCTTCCTCTACTGCAACTCGACGGTCGAGGAGCTCTCCCACATCTCCGAGTCGCTTGCGACGACCTGCATCTGCGGTACGCTCGGCAATTATCTGGGTAACGGCCTTGAGGAGAAGTACGGCGTGCCCTACGTACGCAGCATCAACCAGTGCGGCATCGTCGGATTCGAGACCTGGCTCCGCGAGATCGGCAAGGTGACGGGACGCAGCGACAAGGTGGAGAAGTACATCGCCGAGCAGCGCGCCATCTACCTGCCCCAGATTGAGGAAGTCAAGAAGCAACTCAAGGGCCTGCGCGCCGTCATCGGCATGGGCCCGGGATACACCTTTGAGGTAAGCCGCGTCCTGAACGAACTTGGAATCGAAGTCGTGTGGGCACTCGCCTGGCACTACGACAAGAAGTACGAGAACGGCGATGTGCCTCCTTCAATGAAGTACCTGCTTGAGAACGACATCAACTTTGAGGCGAGCGTCTCCGACCAGCAGAACTATGAGGTGATGAACATCCTGCACAAGTACAAGCCCGACCTCTACCTGTCCCGGCACCCCGGTTCAACCGTCTGGGCAATCAAGAACGGAACGAGTGCGGTCTACGTCGCGGACGAGTACATGATCTTCGGCTACAAGCACACGCTTGAGTTTGCCAACTCAATCCTGGACAGCATCCACAACCGCAGCTTCGAGAAGAACCTGGCAAGCCGCGTAAAGCTGCCCTACACCGACTGGTGGTACCAGCAGAACATCGACTCCTTCTTTGAGCAAGAAAACAAGAAGGCTGTCTGATTTCAGGAGATTGGAGAATAAAAGATGGCAAAGTTACTTGACAAGCAGAGATATAAGTGCGCACTGGCCGCCATGCAGACGGTTCAGGCCATAACGAGGGCCATCCCGATCCTGCACTCGGGGCCGGGCTGCGCACAGAAGCTTTCGGACGGAACGGGAAGCTCGGGCTATTTTTCCCCGAACATCTTCCCCTGTACGAGTATAAATGAGAAAGACGTCGTCTTCGGCGGAACAAAAAAGCTCAAGAGTACCATCGAGAACGCGCTTAAGGTGATAGACGCAGACCTGTTCGTCGTGCTGACCGGCTGCATCCCGGAGATTGTCGGCGATGACTCAGGCGAGATCGTCAGCCAGTTTGCCGATGCCGCAAAGCCCGTCATCTACGCTCCGACGGCGGGTTTCCGCGGGAACAACTACAAGGGGCACGAGCAGGTTGTCGATGCGATAATCGACCAGTACCTCAAGAAGGCTCCCGACGGCGAGAAGGTCCCCGGCCTCGTCAACATCTGGGCGGACGTTCCCTATCAGGACTTCTTCTGGCTGGGTAACCTGCGCGAGCTGGAAAAGCTCATTGCGGAGCTTGGTCTTACCCCCAACACGATTTTCGGCTACGACCGGGGCATCAAGAACATAGACCTTGTCCCCAAGGCTCAGTTTAACCTGCTCGTCTCTCCCTGGGTGGGACTCGGAAACGTCAAGAAGATGGAGAAGAAGCTCGGCATACCCTACCTGCACTATCCCGTGCTTCCGGTCGGTGCAACGGAGACCAGTAAGTTCCTCCGCGCGGTCGGCGAGTTTGCGAACGTGCCGAAGGAGAAGGTTGAGTCCGTCATAACGGAGCACGAGAAGTACTACTACTATCTGATAGAGCGCTATGCCGACCTCTTCCTGGAGAACCGCGTCATCAACAAGCAGTTCTCCGTCGTGGCCGATGCGCACTATGCCCTTGCGTTCACGAAGTTCCTCGTCAACGATCTTGGCCTGGTTCCCGCCAAGCAGTTCATCACGGACGACACGCCGAAGGACAGGCAGGCGGCCATAACCGAGGAGTTCAAGAACCTGAACTACGGCCTTCAGGCTGAGGTGGAGTTCACCACGGACAGCTACAAGGTGCACCAGCAGATTCAGGAGCATGACTATCACGGATATCCTCTTGTTCTGGGAAGCTACTACGACAAGGAGGTTACTGAGAACCTCAAGGGCAACTTCCTTGACGTTGCATGGCCCTTCCAGAGCAGGATCGTCATGGACACGTCCTATGTCGGCTATTCGGGCGGAATAAAGCTCATTGAGGATATCTATTCCGTTGCCGTGCAGAGGTTCAATTAGGCTTCATGGATTCCCGATGAGCCGGGTCTTGCATTAGGCAGGGCACGCGGTTCCGGGGTAACCCTGATAATGCTATGCCAGCGGGAGGCCCTATGCCACAAGTGAATTCTGAGCCGTACAAGGGGCAGCCCGAATCCTACCCAGAGGAATTCGGGAAGCTTGCCGAGTACGTAAAGTCAATCAAGTTCGGTTCCGTGACTGTACAGATTCAGAACGGCCGGATCATACAGATTGACAAGAACGAGAAGTTCAGGTTCGACAAAAAAGAACAGTAGAAGATTTGAGCATACTGCCGGGACTGACCAGAAAGCTGGAGGTTCCTGAAGAGGACGATGCATGTCGCCCCACTTCAGGAACCTTTTTTTATGCTCATAAACATGGAGGATGTTATGAAAAAGACTTTGTTTAAGGTTGTGTTTACAGGGCTTGCCGCCCTCGCGATTGCCGCAGGACTTTCTTCCTGCAATAAGGCTGGCAGCGGATCAAAAAATGCACGGACGATTATCGTCGGTACGGGAACAGCGTATAATCCCTATTGCTACCTTGACGGGGACGGGAATCTCGTCGGCTATGAGAAGGATGTGCTTGATGCCATTGATGAACTGCTGCCCCAGTACACGTTCAAATATGAGACCTTCGATTTTTCCAATATCCTGCTTGCCCTGAGCGGCGGCAAGGTAGACATCGGTGCCCACCAGTATGAGGAGAGTGAGGAGCGGCGCAAGAACTACCTGTTCAGCGAAGAGACATACAACTCGTTCATTACCCACATCGTCGTGCTTAAAGACAGGACTGACATCAATTCCTTTGATGACTTAATTGGGAAGACCGTTCATCTGAGCGTCGGAGACAACAGTGCCGCTACCATCTTGAAGTACAATGAGGGTGCAGCTCCCGACAGGCAGATAAAAACCTTTATGGCAAAGTCGCTTCAGTCAGAACAGCTGGTCGCGGGCTTGAAGAACCATCAGTTTGATGCCACATTCATGCCCCTCCTTGACTTGGACAAGGATAATCGCGAGTACGGAGACATTTTGAAAGCTGTTGGCGAGCCCTTGAATTCATCGTTCTCCTACTTTGTGTTCAGGAAGGGGGATACCGAACTGCAGCAGGCAATCGACGGAGCTCTCAGGCAGCTCAAGGAATCAGGCAGGCTTTCAGAGATTGCGGTGAAGGATTTAGGCCGCGATACCACAAAAGGTGAGTGACAAATAGCGGCAAATAGCATAGAAAAAAAGGTGGAGCTATGGGTGAGTTTTTTTCGTGGCAACGGGTTTGGGAAAACTTTCCCCGTCTTATCGTGAAACTGCCGATAACATTTGAGATTGTCATAATCGCATTTGCTGTCGGCTGCACGCTGGGGATTATCATCTCCTTCATCGAACTGAAACGTCTGCCGGTCTTGACGCAGATTCTGCATGTGTTCATTTCGTTTGAGCGCGGTACGCCCCTGCTCGTGCAGATGCTTGTGATGTATTACGGCTTGCCGCTTGTATTGCAGGCTTTGTTCGGCATCGATTCCCGGGGCTGGGAAAAGCTCACCTTTGTCATCATAACCTATACGCTCAACCAGGCGGCGTTTTTGAGCCAGGATTTTCGGGGAGCAATTATCTCCATCCCGGTGGGGCAGCGGGAGGCGGCCCTTGCCTGCGGACTCTCTCCCGTTCAGGCTTCGGTGAGAATCATTCTTCCGCAGGCAATTCAAGTTGCCGTACCAAGCGTTGGGCTTGAACTGATCGGCCTGTTTCAGGATACATCGCTCGTATGCATGGTCGGTGTCATTGATATCGTTGGACGGGCTCAATCTTTGGGAAACCTCACGAGCCACACATTTGAAAGCTATCTGATAGTTGCGTTCGTGTTCGTGGTCATAAGCCTTGCCCTTACAGGCATCAACTCGCTCATTAACCGCGGGCTGGGGCTTACGGGGGCTTTGCGCAGAAAAGACGGAGGGAAAAAATGAGTTTCAACATTTCGTACCTGCTTGACAGCCTTATTTCAGGTTCGCATTACATACACATTTCCCTGATCCTTGCATTCGTGCCCCTCACGGTCGGCACCGTTTTCGGAACAGCCATTGCGCTCACCCGCATCTTCAAGGTTCCTGTCGTTGCCAGGTTCTTTGATATTTTTATTCCTATATATAATGGAATACCGGGAATCGTTGCCCTGTTCATTTACAACCTGATATATCTGCTTTACTGCAAACCGACTGCATCCGGTGTCATCAATGTGGCGTTCTTCACCTTCTGCGTAGGACACACGATGCGGTTGGCCGAGACGATACGAGGAGCTTTTCTTTCAGTGCCCAGAGGTCAGTACGAGGCTGCTTATGCGACGGGGCTGACGGTCTTTCAGACGCTCCGCAGGATTATAATTCCACAGGTTATTCCCGTCGCCATTCCCGCGTATACAAACATGACCGTGGGGGCCATAAAGAATTCTTCCCTCGTGATTGCCATCGGCGTCACCGAAGTCCTTAACGGTGCGATTATTCCATGTGCCAATACCTACAGTTTTCTCGAGGGCTACATTGCTGCGGCGATAATCTATTGGATACTGAACATCATAGCAGAGAACCTGTTCAAGATTGCCGAAAAGAATTTTTTGAAATATAAGGGAGGAAAAAACTGATGATTAAGATAGAAAACGTGAAGAAATCATTCGGGCACCTGAAAGTGCTGCAGGATGTGTCCCTCAGCGTGAACACGGGAGATGTCGTGGTAATCCTGGGGCCGAGCGGTTCCGGCAAGACGACCTTGCTGCGCTCAATCAATTTCCTTGAGCGTGCAGACGAGGGAAAGCTTACCATCGGGAGCACGGTCGTTGACCTGCATGCGGCACGGCAGAAGGAAGTCCTTGAGGTACGGCGCAAGACAGCCATGGTCTTTCAGAACTACAACCTCTTTGCCAACAAGACTGCGCTTGAGAATGTAACGGAAGGCCTTGTTATTGCCCGTAAAATTCCCCGTGCAGAGGCAATGGAGCGGGCCAGCGCAGAGCTCAAGAAGGTTGGGCTTGCCGACAAAGAGGACTACTATCCCAGCCAGCTTTCAGGAGGCCAGCAGCAGCGCGTCGGAATAGCGCGTGCGGTTGCCCTGGACGCGGAGGTGATTCTCTTTGACGAGCCGACATCTGCACTTGACCCGGAACTGGTCGGCGAGACCCTGCAGATTATCAAGAATGTCGCAAAGGATGGTCACACGATGATTGTCGTAACGCATGAAATGTCCTTTGCCGAAGAAGTTGCGGATAAGGTCGTGTTCATGGACGGAGGCTATGTGGTCGAAGAAGGGACACCCCGTGACATATTCAACTGTCCCAGGGAGGAGCGGACCAAACAGTTCCTCAACCGCATTCTCCCGCAGGACATGTACTTTATCTGACTGCATGTACCGATGTCCGGCGTTTTCCGGGCACCGGGGAAGGGAGCTTAGGCCATGGACATGACGAAAGGGGAGATACTCCCTGTTTTTGTACGCTTTTCCCTTCCGCTGCTGGCGGGGAACCTGTTTCAGCTTTTTTACAGTACGACGGACATTCTGATTGTCGGCAACTACTGCGATACCCCCTCCCTCGCTGCAATCGGAGCGAGCGCGAACATCATATTTACGGTGACGGGCTTCTTCATCGGGCTGGCGAACGGGGCCGGAGTGCTTGTTTCAAACCGCTACGGCGCGAAAGACGGAAATGCCGTCCGCGCCGTGTTCCGTACCGTCCTTCCTGCATCCGTCCTGTTGGGCCTTGTCCTGTCCGTATTCGGCATGTTCATCTCACCCCGGATGCTCGCCATGATAGCCGTCCCGGACGAAGTGTTTGCCAAGGCCGACTCCTACCTGCGGGTCTATTTCGGCGGGCTGCTGTTCGTCCTGCTGTACAGTATCTGCGCAGGAATCCTCCGCTCGCTCGGTGACTCAAAACGGCCGCTGTATGTCCTTGTCCTGACGGTTGTCCTGAATGTGGGCCTCGATTTTCTGTTCATCCTGCCTGCCGGTCTGGGGCTGACCGGGGCAGCGTATGCGACCGTTATTTCGGAGGGGGTGTCCGCAGCCGTCGTGTTTATCATCCTGCTGCGGCAGCTTGCCCGCATTCCGTCCGGTTCTTCCGCCGGGAACGGGGAATCCGGTCCTGCCGCAATCATCCGCTCCGTCCTGAGGCTGGGACTTCCCAGTGCTGTTTCAAGCACCCTTCTGAATTTCTCCAACACCTTCATGCAGCGCTATATAAACGGCTTCGGTGCGGACTGCATGGCGGGCTGGGCCGTATACACCCGCTTTGACCAGCTGGCAATCATGCCCATGGTAAGCATCGCCATGACGGCGTTGACCTTCACCGCGCAGAATTATGGTGCGGGCGAGCTAGGCCGGGTAAGGAAGGGAATTCGGACTTCGGCTTTTCTGGGCTTTTCCATCATAGCTGCCGTTTCCGCCCTGCTGGTCAGTTTTGCCCCGCCCCTGATTTCCCTGTTCAATTCCGATGCGGAGGTCATCCGCTACGGGACTCTGTTCATGCGGGCTTCGGCTTCATTCTATGTCTTCTGTTTCGGCTCCATGCTCTTCTGTCAGATTCCGCATGGCCTGGGGTATGCTGCGGTACCGACCTTCATTACCTTTGCGGGCTTTGTGCTGCTGCGGCAGACCTACCTTTTCCTCGTCACCCGTGTTTCCGCTTCACCGCTTCCGGTTGCCCTCGCATACCCCTTTGCCTGGCCGCCGACGATGCTCTTTGAGCTGCTCTATCTGGGCCGCTGCCTCAAAAAACGGGAACAGGAAGAAAAAAATAAGAAAACCTATTGACATGATGGGATTTTGTCGTTATTACTATCCTAGTAACTGAGTAGGTTGAACGGACGAAAAAGCGTTTTACCAATAGGACTGACTGGATAACCGGAGGTTTCTAAAAGATGACTGCACTGGCAGTTTTCTTTGGGAAACCTTTTTTTTCATGAAACCTAAAAGCTAAATCATGCTGAACCATCTGGAGGTTTTTATGAACGGTAAGAAAGTAGCCAGACTTATTGCTGGCAGTGTTTTTTTGTACGGTATCCTTTCCGCGGTGTCATGCAGCGGGAAAAAGGCCCCTGCTGAGAATGCGGGCAGCAAGCGCCTTATTACGATTGCATCGAGCTCATCACCGGCACCATGGATTACGGTGGATGACAGGGGTGAACCCGGGGGCTACGACATCGACGTAATCCGGCTCGTGTTCGAAAAGCTGCCGCAATACGATACCAAATATGTCGTTACGGAATTCTCGTCTATCTTCACGGGACTTGACAGCGGTATGTACCAGTTCGGCGTGAATCATCTTGGCTACAACCGCGCCCGCGGCGAGAAGTATTTGTTCTCTGCCCCCTATGACTATGGCGGAAGCGCGATACTCGTAAAGAAAGGAAGCCCCATCAGGACGGTATGGGACCTGGGCGGGCATTCAACGGTTACCTCGCCGAGCAGCTTCAACACAAAGAATTTCGAGCTGTATAATGCAGCGCATCCTGATAATGAAATCAAGCTGCATTATACGGATGCGGAGACCGAATACGGACTTGATGTTTCAACCGGGAAATATGATTTCTATCTTTTCACGCGCTTTGCCATTGAGCAGCATGTAGAACGGACCAAACTGGACAATCTGGAAATCATTCCCATCCCGCGGGAAGACTATGAGGCCTGGATGGAGAGCATCGGAAACCTGCACATAGACGGAAACTTCTACATTTACCCGAAGGGGGAGGAGCAGCTGCAGAAAGAATTCGATGAGGTTCTGCTGAGCCTTATCGATGACGGGACGATTCATGCATTGCGCGCCAAATATTTTGGCCTTACGGAAGCGGACGATTACCTGACGCTTGATCTGGTAAAGTCAGCCCGCGAACAGATAGCCAAGGATCAGGGAAAATAAGGAGGAGAAAGCTATGGCAGAGAAAAACCCGAAACGGACGGAAACGTTTGACATCGCCGTCCACATCATTGGACTTGGCGGACACAGCTCGACGCCGTTCAAGACCCACAATCCCGTTATCGCAGGCTTCGAGCTGATCCACGCGGTAACCCAGCGCCTGTGGTATGAGTTCGACGCATTTGACAACGTTGCCCTGTATCCCGTCAGCTTTTCAGCGGGAACAAAAAGCAACATCATTCCCGAGACGGCAGAGCTGGTGCTGAGGGCTGAGTTCGTGACGGAGTCTCAGGCCCGGCAGCTCAAGAGTCTCATCGAGACGAGTGCGGATGCCATCTCCGCATTGTATCAGGTGCACTATAAGGCACGGTATTCCGGCAAAAAAACGAAGGAGGTTGCGTAATGGCCGATTTGAAGAAACTCGTACAGGACAATTTTGACTTTCTCGTTGAGACGAGGAAGCATTTTCACCGCCACCCGGAGCTGTCAAGTCAGGAATTCGAGACGGCGGCATACATCAAGAGCCATCTCAATGAATGGGGCATACCCTACGAGACGACGGGCGTCAGCGACATCGTTGCCACGATTACGGGCAGCTTCCCCGGAAAGACCGTTGCGATGCGGGGTGACATTGACGCACTCCCGATAACCGAGGCGACCGGTGTTGATTTTGCGTCTGAGAATCCCGGCGTCATGCATGCCTGCGGCCATGACATCCACGCAACCTATATGCTCGGCGCCGCAAAAATACTGAAGGACTTGAAGGATGAAATCCACGGTACCGTGAAGATTATCTTCCAGGAAGGGGAGGAGATTGGTGCAGGTGCCAGAAAGCTGATGGAGACCGAAATCTTTGACGGCGTTGACAACATCGTCGGCGTACACAATGCTGCCGACAAGGATTTGGGCATCTTCTCCCTCAACTATGGGGTCATGTCGTCATACGGCTCGGGCGTTACTGTTACGGTCGAGCGGACTGACGGCGCAAAAGGCAATCCCCTGCTTGCTGCGGCTGATCTGGTGAACACGGTGACGTCCCTTGCAACGCAGCAGGTACCCGGCGAGGATCAGGGTGTGCTTGTTCCGACCGTCGTATCTACCGGGAATGAGTCCTGCGGTTTCCCGAAGAAAGTGGTCATCCAGCTCAATTTCCGCACGCTCGATGTGGAGACGACGAGAATCCTCAACGAGATCTCTGACCGTATCGCGAAAGGCATTGAGACGAGCCACGGCGTCTCCGTTTCCGTGACACATGTCAATCCCGGTCATGCCGTGAACAATGACCGGGAAAGCACTGACCGTGCTGCACGGGTCATTGCGGAGCGGTTCGGGGAGAAGAACGTCGAGTGGGCAAAGCCGAGCATGGGTGGGGAAGATTTTTCCTTGTATCAGGAAAAGATACCGGGCGTGTTCGTCCATGTCGGCGGCGTGACGGACGGGGTATACCGGCCCCAGCATACCGACAAGACTTTGGTGGATGAGAAGGTTCTGCTCTACGGGCTGGAATTCCTCCTTGCCTATGCCTTTGATTACCTGAACGATGAAAAAGCTGCATAGGAGGGACGTATGCCAAATCTATTCGATGTGTCCGTTGTCTGTGAAGATTTCTGGTCCATACTGCTCTACCTGCCCGTTACGCTGAAGCTCTCTGTCTTCGCGATGATATTGGGGCTGGCGATCGGTTTCGTGCTTGCAATAATCAGGATAAAGCGGATTCCGCTGCTGCAGAGATTCGTGACCCTGTTCATTTCGGTGATACGGGGAACGCCGATTCTCGTGCAGCTCTACGTCACCTATTTCGGCATCCCGATTTTCCTCAAGTACTACAGCTACTGGACCGGCAAAGAAGTGATGATCGGCAATGTTCCGTCAATCATCTACGCCATCGTCGCCCTGTCGCTGAACCAGTCTGCGCTGCATGCGGTTACGATTCAGTCCGCACTGCAGGCCGTGAACAAAGGGGAAATCGAGGCGGCGACATCGCTCGGGCTTACGCCCTTCCAGCGGATGAGCAGGATTATCATCCCGGAGGCACTTGAACTTGCCATACCGTCCCTGGGGAATACGCTGATAGGTCTTGTAAAGGGCACGTCGCTTGCTTTCTCCTGTGCAATCGTTGAGATGACGGCGCAGGGAAAAATCGTTGCGTCCCGTAACTACCGCTATTTTGAGGCATACGTTGCCCTTGCGGTCATCTACTGGCTCATAACGATTTTCCTTGAGTTTGTCATTGCGCGTGTCCTGCATGCGGTGAGGGTACCTGATGCGCCGAAGCAGGAGAAAGCCGAAACTGGCATACGGGATCTGATTCGTTCAGCCCTTTATGCAGGACGGAAGAAATGCACCGCCGTGAGCGTTGCGAGGGCAGGATTATGATACACATACAGAATCTGAAGAAGAGCTTCCAGCAGAATACCGTGCTTGACGGGATTGATTTCACGGTGGAAAAGGGAGATGTCGTTGCGATAATCGGACCGAGCGGAACCGGGAAGTCAACCCTGCTCCGCTGCATCAACCTGCTTGAGTCACCGGAGGAGGGAACCATTTCATTCGATGATTTCTCGTTTGATTACGGGAAGCATGAGAAGAAGGAAATCTCCGCGTTGAGGAAGCGGAGTACGATGGTCTTTCAGTCATTCAACCTCTTTCAGCGGAAGACCGTGCTGCAGAATGTTGCACAGCCCCTCATGTGGGTACAAAAGAAAAGCAGGGAGGAGGCCGAGTCCATTGCCCGGGAGCAGTTGGGCAAGGTCAAGATGCTGGACCGCCTGCAGTATTATCCCAAGCATTTGAGCGGCGGTCAGCAGCAGCGTGTGGCGATTGCACGGGGGCTTGCAATGGAGCCGGAACTGCTGCTGCTTGATGAACCGACGAGCGCGCTTGACCCCGAGCTTGTCGGTGAGGTTCTCACGACAATCCGGCAGATTGCCGCTGAGGGGAACACGATGATAATCGTTTCCCACGAAATGGCCTTTGTGCGGAGTGTGGCGACGAAAGTGATTTTCATGGAGGGAGGGAAAATCGTGGAACAGGGGACGGCCGAGCAGATTTTCGAGTACCCGCAGAACGAGCGGACCCGGGCATTCCTGCTGCGGAACAACATTACCCTGCCGCAGGAGTACAACATCTAGCGGGGCTTCACTGGACCGGTGCAATGCTGCCGGCATCAGGCTGCCGTACGAATCACGGTACACTGTCACACTGAACACGGCACGGTGCCGCACTGAGCATGGTACACTGTCACACTGAGCATGACAGTGTGTCTCACTGAGCACGACAGTGTATCTCACTGAGTGCGACAGCCTGGCAGCAGAAGCATGACACACTGTCTGCAACAGTACGGCAGCCTGTCAGCAGGAGGTACGACAGTGTGATTTTGTCCGGTAAAAAAGCCTGTGTAACAAATAAAAATGCTTATTTCCTATTGATTAACTATGTTATCTATGCTATAGTTTATTTGCCTAGTAATTACATAGGTTTTATTGGACAGGTGAGGTTTCCATGGCGTACAAGATTGCGGTTGCGTCTTCGGACGGGAAGCAGGTTGACCTGCACTTCGGAGGAGCGGCTTTCTTCCATATATATGATGTTGCTGATGACGGCTCGTTTACGGCGGCCGGGCGGCGGTCCTGCCCTCCGGCGGAAGCCGGAGAGAGCCCTGCCATGCCGGCTTCTGCCGGATGCGGTGCTCCGGGTCCTGCCGGCAGTGGCTGCGGTGCGGGCGGCTGTGCTCCTGCGGGGGCTGCCTGCGGCGGGCAGGGCGGCGGCTGCGGCGCCGCAGGACCGTCCGCCCGGGTAGAACTGCTTGCGGACGTCCGTGCGGTCGTTGCGGCAAAGATAGGCTTCAACGTTACGAAGCAGCTGGAGAAAAAGGCCATCTCGGGCTTTGACGTTGACTGCACGGTACAAGAAGCCCTGACGAAGATAACGAAGTATTTCTACAGCGTGGACAACCATGTTCCGCTGGCACGGAGGTAGCTATGGCGGTTCAGTATTCAGGTGTGCGGGAGTCCGTTCCGGGTCGTTTGAATGACCTTGGGGATTCGAGCATACGGATCGAAGAACAATTTAAGAAAGGATGCCTCAAGCGGGCGGACCGGACCTTTGCGCAGGGCCTGCAGTGTCAGCAGATAAACAGCATGGCTGCCCTGATGAGCCTTGAGGACTCGGTGTTCATCAGCCATTCCCCGCAGGGCTGCGTGGGCTGCACGATTATGGCCGTTGACATGTACCGCGTGGGGCAGGCGCACCGCGGCATAAAGCTCATCAAGAATCCCCGCATTATCGTGACGAACCTTGACCAGAAGAGCGTCGTGTTCGGCGGGGAAAAGAAGCTGCGGGAGTCCGTTCAGAAGGCCGTTGACCGCTACCATCCCAAGCTGATTTTCATCTATGCCTCCTGCGCCTCCGGTATCATCGGGGACGACATCGACGCGCTCGCGACGGCCTTCGCCGCCGAGTACCCCGGGACGACCTTTGTACCCATCCACTGCGAGGGCTTTAAGTCCAAAATCTGCGCGAGCGGTTTTGATGCGGCGTTTCTTTCCATTAACAAGTATATCCTTAAGAAACAGAAGAAGGAGACGGTACCCAACCTGGTAAACCTGTTTGCCCCGACGACGGTCAGCTTTGCCGACCAGAAGGAGATGGAGCGGATGCTGAAGCTGATCGGTATAGAGGTGAACTATATTCCCTTCTACAGTTCGCTCGAGAAGATAAAGCGCATTCCGCAGGCTGTTGCTTCCACGTCCATCTGCAAGGTCTTTGCGGACGAGTTCATGAAAACGCTGGAAGAAGACTATGGCATTCCTTATTCGCATACCGTCATGCCGATCGGAATCCGCAATACCGACAAATGGTACCGGGGAATCGCGAAGGTGCTCGGCAAGGAGGCGGAAGTCGAGGAAATTATCGCCCGCGAACACAAGAGGATAGAACCGCTCGTTGCGAAAATCCGCACACGGCTGGAAGGCAAGCGGGTGTTCATTTGCGGCGGAACGGGCCGGTCCTTTGCCGCCGCTGCCCTCATCGATGACTTCGGCATGAAGCTCGTGGGCCTTGAAACGCCCACCTATGACGCGGATGCACAGGTTGATGTGGAATACCTGAACGGAATCCATAAGGATTTCGTTGTGGACATTGCGAACATGCAGCCCTTTGAGCAGGTAAACCTTGTGAAAAAGCTCCGGCCGGACGCATTCATCGGTGTGCCGGACTGGGCGGCGAAGCTGGGCATTCCGACCACCCACGTGCTTGACGGGAAACGGCCTACGATGGGCTATGACGGCCTCCTGTACCTGGGAAACAAGATTGCCGATCAGCTGAGCAATCCCGGTTTCAACAAAAAGCTGGCGGAACATGTGAAGCTTCCCTACCGTGATTCATGGTATGAGAAGGATGCATTCAAATTTATCGTGGGGGCTTCCTGATGTCGTTTGTTACGGAAAATCCAAGGGGCGGCTGCGTCCTTGCAGGCATCAACTCAGTTCTGGGTGCGCTGCACCGCGTGTGCCCCATCCTGCATTCGGGTCCCGGCTGCTGCATGCAGACGACGGCGGCTGAGCAGGGGAACAGCGGGCACAAGCACGCCTGTTTCGTGAGCGGGGTATCGCTGCCGTCGAGCAATATGCTTGAAAAGGAAGTCGTGTTCGGCGGTGTGAACAAGCTGCGTACGACAATCGAAGGTGCCGTCGAAATCATCGATGCGGATGCCTATTTTATCCTGACCGGATGCACGGCGGGAATCATCGGCGATGACATTGCAAGCGTAACCGATGAGTTTGTTCAGAAGGGATACCGGGTGTATGCCATAGATACGCCCGGTTTTGCCGGAGACAGTCTGCTCGGCTATGAGACCGTGTGGAATACCTTCATCGACAGGCTTATCCTGCCGCCCCGTCCTGCTGCGGAATCCGGGCGCACGAAGCCGCTGGTGAACGTCTTTGGCATTGTGCCCTACCATGATCCCTACTGGAGCGGAACGCTCGAGGAACTGGACCGCATTCTGAGCAGACTGGGCCTTGAGGTGAACACCTTCTTTACGAAGCATCAGGGCATTGACGTGATTGAACGCTGCTCGGAGGCAAGCCTGAACATCATCGTGAATCCCTGGCTGTTCAAGGGTCCCGCGGAAAAGTTCGAGAAAAAGTTCGGGGTACCCTCGCTCCGCTTCCCCTTTGTTCCGACGGGGGCGAGCGATACGACCCGCTTTGTGCGCGAGCTTGCCGCTGCCCTCTCGCTGGACAGTGCGCTCGTTGAGCAGGTAATCCATGAGGAAGAAGACTACGTGTACTCGTACCTTGCGCAGAGCATCGGGGCGCTCAGCTGGAAGCGCTTTGCCGTTGCGGGCGACGCTTCGAGCGTCATAGGCATTACCCGCTACCTTGCAAACGACTACAGTTTTTCCCCGGTTCTTGCCGTGATTACGGAGACCATCTTCCGGCCGGAGGATAAGGAACGCATCGTTGCGCAGATACAGGAACTTGAGTATGCGGCCCCGCCGAAGATTGTCTTTGCAAGCGACCAGTGGGAAATCAATCAGGCCATACGGAATGAGCCGGAGGAAATTACCCTCCTTGTCGGCAGTACGAACGAAAAGGAAGTTGCACTTGAAAAAGGCATCCAGTTCCTGAATGCGACCTTCCCGCTGAACGACCGGCTCGTGTTCAACCGGACGTATGCGGGCTACCGGGGCAGCCTGACCTTTACCGAAGACCTGTATGACAACTTATAGGGGTTGATGATGTACAAAATTTCAACACGCGGACAGTATGCCCTTCTTATTATGGAGGATCTTGCGGAATCGGGCCGGGAGTGCTATGTGCCGCTCCGGGTCCTTTCCCACCGGAGGAATCTTTCCGTGAAGTATCTGGAGCAGATTCTTTCCCGACTGGTTGAAAAGAATCTGGTGACGGGGAACCGGGGTGTGAACGGGGGCTACCGCTTGACGCGGAGTGCTGACGATTATACCGTCGGGGAGATTCTCCGGACCATGGAAGGAGACCTTTCGCCGCGGAATCAGAATGACGGGAATACCGTCGAGTCCGAGGGAAGCCGGGCCTTCTGGGACGACTTTGAGAAAACGGTGAACGATTTCGTTGACTCGGTAACGCTGGACAGCCTTGTGCACAAGAACAAGGAGTTTGTCGGCTTTGAATACTGTATTTGAATGCTGTGTTTGAGGAGAATGCAGCTTCAGAATTTTCTTGCGGTAAATATTAAATTGAGGAGGATGCCTGTATGAGGTCATTCCGTGCACGTACATGTGTTTTTGCTGCGGCTGCTGCCGTCTGTGTGTTCCTGTCTTCCTGTGGAGGAAAGAAGGATACTGATTTTGTATTCAAGATTGGCACTGCCAATTCAAGTCTCTGCGGCGCGCCGCTCCACGTGGCGATAGACCTGGACCTGTTCAAGGACGAGTTCGGGAAGGCCGGGCTCAAGTACGAGACCATAGAGATAGACCTGATGCAGGCAAGCTCCCTTGTCGTCGCAGGGAAGATAGACGCGACGCTCGGCCTGGCGGGAGGCCTTCTCCCCCAGATTGACAACGGACTTGAGATAAAGTTCCTGAACGGCCTGCATACGGGCTGCACCAAGTTCTACGTCAAGGCGGACTCCCCCTACCAGAGCATCGCCGATCTGAAGGGAAAGACGATCGGGCTCTGCGGCGTGCAGGACTCTTCCACTATCGTCTTCCAGCGGAAATTCCATGATTACGGCTACATCGCATACGGGCAGGGGGCAGACTTCAAGATGGCGATATACGGCCTGACCGACCTGCCGCTCGCACTTGAAAATGGCGCGGTCGATGCCGTCGGCCTGCACGACCCGGTCGGCTACCTTGCCGAGAAGAACTACGGTTTCAGGATGATCCTCGACACGAGCGCAGACGAGAAGTTCAGCCAGGAATATTGCTGCATGACCTTCGTCTCCTCTGAGGTCGCCAAGAAGTACCCCGAGCACACCAAGGCATTCGTCCGCGCCATGCTCAAGGCCGCAGCCTTTGTGCAGGCGGAGCCCCTCGCCACGGCCGAGCTCCAGATCAAGAACGGCCATGTTTCGGGCGATGCGGGCACCAACGCGGAGATGCTCGCCTCCTATAACTACACGCCGTCCGTCGGCCTTGCCCGGAAGACCCTCTTCAACGCAATCGATCAGGTTGTGGACATGGGGATAATGCAGAATGTCAAGGACAAGGAGGGCTTTGTCGGCGAGCACTTCCAGCTTTATGACGACGTTCCTGACTCCTACACCTACAGCAACGGCTCGTACACGGAGTCCACGGTAACGGTGCTGACGAACAATGCGAAGAAGCTCTAGCGGGTTCTTCGGACGAAGCTTCATTCTGAGGAGTTGCACATGAACAAAAAACAAAGGCAGACGCTGATATATGTGTTGCCGTTCCTGGCGGGCGCGGTCTCCGCGCTCCTGTACTTTGCCATTCCCGAAAGCGGGAAGCAAAAGCAGATGGCATCCCCCTATTACATGTGCTTCCTCCTCGCAGGGCTTCTGGTCCTCGCGGCTTGTGCCGTGGGAGGGGTGTTCGCCAGGGATTTCGGCAGGAAAATCAGGAACATGTTTCCCTTCTACACGGGTCTTATCCTCTTCCTCGCACTGCTGAACACAATTGTGTCCAAGACGAGGCTGCTGCCGGTGCTCTACTTTCCGTCGCTCGACCGGGTGACAGGTCTTTTGTGGGAGCAGAAGCTCTTCCTGCTGAAGAACCTCGTGTTCTCGCTGGGCCTGCTTGCACAGGGCTTCGCGTTCGGGCTTGTGACGGGCTTCTTCACGGGGCTCGCACTCGGCTACAACAGGCACGTGGGCTACTGGCTCAACCCGGTGACCAAGTTTCTGGGGCCGGTGCCGACGACGGCCTGGATACCCCTCGCGCTGAGCGTCTTTCCGACGACGCACGGGGCAAACGTCTTTCTGATTGCCTTTGCCGTCTGGTTCCCCGTCACGCTGATGACGGCGAGCGGAATCCAGAGCGTCAGCAAGGTGTTCTTTGAGGTCAGCGAGACCCTGGGCGCGAAAACCTTCTTCAAGGTCTTCCGCGTGGCGGTACCCGCGAGCCTGCCGCAGATTTTCCTGGGCCTGTTCTACGGGATTGTCTCGTCCTTCGCAACGCTGATGGCGGTGGAGATGAACGGGAACTCCGAGGGCATAGGCTGGTACATCAACTGGCAGAAGTCCGTCATGCAGTATGACGGCGTGTACGCAGGGCTGATCGTCATCGCGGTCCTGTGCTCGCTGATCCTGACGCTCCTGTTCAAGGTGCGCGACAAGATAATGGTCTGGCAGAAGGGGGTCATCCGATGGTAGGGAACATAGAGATTCATGGCGTCAGCAAGAGCTTTGACGATGTCCACGTGCTGAACGGATTCAGCCTGGATGTCAGGCCGGGGAGCTTCGTCTCGCTGATAGGCCCCTCCGGCTGCGGCAAGTCAACCCTGCTCCGCATCATCGGCGGTCTTGAAAAGCAGTATGACGGCACGGTATTCCTTGACGGGGAGCGGGTCACCCGTGCGGGGAGCGACAGGGGATTTGCCTTTCAGGGGTCGAACCTTTTTCCCTGGCTCACCGTGGAGGGGAACGTCGCGTTCGGGCTCAAGGCGCGGAAAATTTACAGGGAGAAGAAGCAGGATGTCATGGACATCATCAGGCTTGTCGGCCTGAGCGGTTTCGAGAACTCATACCCCCATCAGATTTCGGGCGGCATGCAGCAGCGGGCCTCGCTTGCCCGCGCACTGGTCGGGCATCCCAAGGTCCTGCTGCTCGATGAGCCGCTCGGTGCCCTGGACGCGTTCACGCGGATGAATCTGCAGGACGAAATCCTGCGCATAAAGAACGAGAACAACATGACCATGCTGATGGTCACGCATGACGTTGACGAGGCCATCTACATGAGCGACCGCGTCGTCGTGATGAGCGCACGCCCGAGCCGTGTGGAGGCCGTCATAGACATAGACCTTCCCCGCCCCCGCGTCCGCGTGCAGGACACCTTCTCCCTCTACCGCAACAGGATTCTGGACATCCTGAACCTGGGCGGCAAGCTGCATGACGTGGAGTATACGATTTAAAGATTCTGGAAGCAGGAGATACAAATGGCTTTGAAGGCATTGTCAATAGAAAGCAGGTGTCTGCACCTGGAGAAGGATTCGGACACGGAGGGAAGCCCCTGCGGGCAGGCTGGCAGCACACCCTGCGGGCACTACGGTGCTGTCAGCTTCCCGATTTACCAGACGGCGACCTATGCCCACCCCGGCGCGGGACAGAGTACGGGATTCGACTACAGCCGCCTGCAGAACCCGACCCGCGAGCAGCTTGAGAAAGTCGTCTGCCAGCTGGAGGGCGGTGTGGATGCGCTGGCCCTCTCGTCCGGCATGGCCGCCATATCGCTTTTGATGGAGCTGTTCGCTCCGGGCGACCACATCATCGCTGAGTCCGACCTTTACGGCGGGACGATACGGCTCTTTGACAACGTGAACATCAAGAACGGGATTGAGTTCACGCGCGTGAACTGTGCAACGGCAGACCTGGAGCAGCTTGTCACTCCCAGAACGAAGGCGATCTACATAGAGACTCCGACCAACCCGATGATGAACGTCGCTGACATCGCGAAGATTGCCGGGATAACCAGGAAGCACGGCCTGCTCCTCATCGTGGACAACACCTTTATGTCGCCCTATTTCCAGAACCCGCTCGCCCTTGGCGCGGACATAGTCGTGCACAGCGGAACCAAATACCTGTCGGGGCACAACGATACCCTCTCGGGCTTCATCGTGACGAACAGGGCCGACGTGCAGGAGAAGCTCCGCTTCCTGATAAAGACGACCGGAGCGGGCCTGTCGCCCTTTGACAGCTGGCTCACCCTGCGCGGCATAAAGACGCTCGCCGTCCGCATGGAGAAGGCTCAGGAGAATGCGGTTAAAATCGCGGAATGGCTTAAGAAACAGAAGTCTGTCGTCAGGGTGCTGTATCCCGGCCTCCCGGATCATCCGGGATACGAGCTGCAGAAGCGGCAGGCGAGGGGATTCGGCGCAATGCTGACCTTCCAGACCGACACGACGGAACGGGCCCTGTCCGTGCTGAGCAGGGTGCGCCTGATTCAGTACGCAGAGAGCCTCGGCGGGGTGGAGAGCCTTATCACATATCCCACCACCCAGACCCATGCGGACGTGCCGGAGGAAATCCGCCTGAAGAACGGGATTACCCCCGCTACGCTCAGGCTTTCGGTCGGCATAGAGAACGCGGACGATCTTATCAGTGATTTGGAGCAGGCCCTGAGTTAAGCAGGACCCGGGACTCATGCGTGCATGCTTGAATGCGTCGGGCCGCCTTTCTGCAGGAATTATGCAGGGGCGGCCTTCATCATATCCGCAGAACTTCGTCGCAGGAGCGCAGTACCTGCTCGTCGTGACTGACCACGACGATGCTTTTGCCCTTGTCCGCAAGGCTCCGGAACAGGCTCATCACGCTGTCCGTCTGCTCCCGCTCGAGCGAGGCGGTCGGTTCGTCCGCGAGCAGTACCGGCGGATCGTTCATCAGGGCCCGCGCTATGAGGACCCGGTGGTTTTCCCCGCCTGAAAGTTCCGCCGGATAGCATGATGCGAGCTGTCCGATTCCGAGTTCCGCAAGCAGGCCCTCCGCCCGCCTTGCGCTCTCCTCAGGCGGGGATTTCTTTCCGATGCATGCGGGGAGGCGGACGTTGTCGAGTACGGTCAGGTTCTCAAGAAAGCTCTGCTCCTGCGAGACAAAGCCTATCATCCTGTTTCTGAACGCGGAGCCCTGCCTGTCGTCCATGGCACAGATGTCCCTGCCCCCGATGAGCACCCGGCCATTGTCCGGTTTCTGCAGGCCCGCCACGATTGACAGGAAGGTGCTCTTGCCCGCTCCGGACTTGCCTGCAATGCCCAGGCAGCATCCTTCCGGAACCCGGCATGAGAAATCCTGCAGTACCTGGATTTTTCCCCTCGGCGAGGAGAACGATTTGGATATTCCTTCTACGACAATCATATTCGGCTCCTACCTGGCCTCTGTATATATTTCCAGCCGGGAGATGCGGATGGCCGTGTGCAGCGCGCTCAGCACGCATGCCCCCGTCAGGATCAGGATCACCGCGGCGGCGAAGACGGACAGCTGCCAGACCGGCGGCACACAGAAGGGCATGTCGAGTTTTTCTGCGATGAGGAAACTGAAGGGCAGCAGGGCCAGCGCGGAAAGGAAAACCCCGCAGGCCGCCCCCACGGCCCCGATGATGGCAGCTTCGTTCAGGATGACGGAGCTGAGCCCGCTGCGGCTTGCCCCGAGCACCCGCAGTATGGAGAACTCGCGCCTGCGTTCGTACATCGTCAGCGAGAATGTCAGTGCGAGCGCGATTACCGTTAGAAGCAGGAAGAGGGCGGCCAGCGTCCAGAGGAAGAAGACGACCGAGTTCATCTTGTCTGCAAAGGTCCGCAGGAATGTGCCCTGCTGGATGACCTGCACGCCGCTCACCGCCTGCCAGATCCGCAGGGCCGCCGTGTCGGCCTTGACCCCGTCTTCCAGGCGGACGTAGATTGCGCTGGTCTTTGTCGCTGCGTCCCCGTCGGATAAAAAGCAGAAGCCCTTCTCCTTTGCGTCCTCGAATATCTCCGCTATGCCGGCAAGGTCGGTGAAGACGGAGTTGTCCATGCCGGTTCCGCTTTTGGCAAGCTTCGCCCCGACGGCATGTTTTTTTGCGAAGAAGGAGATGCAGCCGTCCTTGACGTTGACGTTGCTTCCCGCAAAGAACGCCCTGCCGTCCGTGGCGTACTGCCGCACCCAGGGCTTTATGAGGAAGTCGCTCTCCGGGTCAAAGCCGATTATCTGCACGGGAAAGTCACAGCAGCTCTCGCTCAGGCTCGTCAGGTAGAACTGGCCTGTCACCTCCCGCACTC
>CAMJZA010000051.1 GCA_946410085.1 uncultured Treponema sp.
CCCTTCATCATCATCCTGCTCAAGGACGAGAAGGCGGACAAGAAGACCAAGGCCATCGGTACCGCCGTTGCCGCCGTCCTCATGCTGGTGTGCGGACTTTCCAGCTACGACTGGAACCCCCTGTCGCAGGAAGCCGTTGCCGAGGCTGCTGCCGGAACCGGCGTATACTGGACCGAGCACGGCAAGAAGTTCCACCTGTACGAAGACTGCCAGGCGCTTGACCGCTCCGAGACGCTGACGACCGGAACGGCGGATGAAGCCATTGCCGCAGGCAAGGGCACGATCTGCAAGTTCTGCGAGAAGCGCCACGAGAAGGAGCTTGCCGAGGGTGCAGAGGCCCTTCCCGCAGCCGTAAACGAGTAAGCATACGCGGGTAAACGCAGGCACATACGCGTAAAGGAATCGCTGCCGCTTTCCCGCATCACGGTAAAAATCACCGTAAAAAAGAGGCCCCTGCTTCCGCATGACGGAGCAGGGGGCTTTGCATTTGCGGCGGACGTTATCAGCTTACATCTGATTTTTCCGCCTGTTTTTTATTCTTTTCTTTATCCTTCTTTATTCGTCTTTACTCTTTCTCCGCCTGCATCAGCGCCTTTGACTCTTCGACAATCTTGTCCGCAAGCTTACCGGAAACCGGATCGTAGTGGTCAAAGGATGTCTCGAAGGATCCCGTGGAACTGGTGATGGAGCGGAGGTCAATCGCATAGCGCAGCAGTTCGGACTGCGGAACCTGCGCACGGATTTCCTCAATGCCGCTTCCGATTGCCTCCTGCCCCAGGATGCGGCCCCGGCGGGATGACAGGTCGGACATAATGTCGCCGATGTATTTCGTTTCTGCCCAGACGGACAGGTTCATCACCGGTTCCAGCAGCAGGGGACCTGCCTTGCGCATTGCTTCGGAAAGGGCCGTCCGTGCCGCAATCTGGAAGGCAAGGTCGGAAGAGTCCACCGGATGGTGCTTGCCGTCCAGAACAGTCACGCTGATGTCAACGACGGGGTAGCCTGCAAGCACGCCGCTTTCCATCGCCTGCTTCACGCCCTTTTCAACACCGGGGATATAGTTCTTGGGTATTGCACCGCCGAAGACCGCATTGGTAAACTTGTAGCCGGCACCCCGGCCCTGCGCTTCGACCGACAGCTGCACCTTTGCATACTGTCCGTGTCCGCCGGTCTGCTTCTTGTGCGTGTATTCGGCGATTTCCTTGCGCTGCACGGTTTCCCGGTAGGCGACGCGGGGCACGGAGGTCTGTATCTCGATGCCCGTATCCGCATGAATCCGGTCAAGGATAATCTGCAGCTGCAGTTCACCCATGCCGCTCAGGACGTTCTGGCGGGTTTCCGCATTGTACTGGAAGGTTACGGTACGGTCGCTCTCGCCGACCTTTGCCAGTTCCTCGTTGACCTTCATCTCGCTCTTCTTTTCGGCACAGGAAATCGCCAGCGAGTATACCGGTTCCGGCCGCCGGAGCGGCTTGTAGGGCAGGGCCGACGCTTCCGCAGCGAGCGTGTCGCCCGTTGCGGCGCCGATCTTGGCGACAATGCAGATGTCTCCTGCGTTCGCCTTCTTGATTTCTTCGAGCTTCTTGCCCTGCGTCCGGTACAGCTTGCCGATTTTTTCTGCCTTGCCGCCGTTTACGTTGAACACGGAGGAGTCCGCCGCAAGGCTGCCGGAAATGAGCTTGAGGTAGGAGAGCTTGCCGGAAAACTGGTCGCCTGCCGTCTTGACGACGAGGGCGCCGAATGCGCCGTCAGCCTGAATCTTGACCGCCGTCTCAGTTCCGTCGGCGGTTACCGCCCGCTCAAGGCTTTCCAGCGGGGAAGGACAGGCGTCAACGATGAAGTCCAGCAGGGGCACAAGGCCCGAACCGTGGAGGGGATCGCCGCAGAAGCAGGGTACAACCTTGTTCGCCGCAAAGGCGGCCTTGAGTCCCGTCATGATTTCTTCGTCAGTCAGCTCGCCTTCGTCGATGAACTTCACGAGCAGGTCGTCGTCGCCTTCGGCAGCGGACCCCATCATGACGTTGCGGGCAGTCTTGTACGCGTCGGCATATTCAGCAGGAACGTCAACCCCCGCCCCTTCGCGGCCGGAGGCATCCTTAAAGTAGGCCTTGCCGTGCAGGACGTCGATGACGCCCTTGTAGGCGGAGCCGCTTCCCATCGGGATCGTTACCTGGCAGATTTCTACATTGAACTTGTCGTGCAGGTCCTGAACGGCGGCCATGACGTTGCCGCGGGCATCGTCCGCCCGGTTCAGAAATACCATGCGGGGCTTGCTCCGCCGGTCCAGATCGCGCCAGAGCTTGACGGTTTCGACCTGTGCGCCGGTCCGCGAGTCTACGAGCAGGAGGGCGGATTCGCTTGAACGGAAGGCGGAAATGACTTCGCCCGTAAAGTCGGATGCACCGGGCGTGTCCCAGATGTTCAGGAGGCAGCCTTTGCGCTCCAGGTGCGTCAGGCAGGCATATATCGAAATGCGACGCAGGGCCTCCTCGGGGGAGGAGCTGGAAACGGTTTTTCCGCTTTCCACCGCGGCAGCCTTGTCAATCACACCCCCGGCAAGGAGCAGCTGTTCCAGAAGCGTCGTCTTTCCCGTCTGGCTGTGGCCTGCGACTGCAACGTTTCGTATGTTTTTTGTTTCGAATTCCATGCGGCACCTCTTTTATTCTTTATATAAGAATATGATAAGGGGTGAATCACGGAATTGTCAAGAAAAAAGGCTTAAATCTGCTGCGGAGGGGGTGGCCACCGCTACAGGAAGTCATACGCCGCTCCAGGAGTCATGCACCGCTCTGGAAGTCTCATGCGGCAGTGACGGAAGACTGCTGCGGAGACCTGCTGCCCGTCATGAGCAGTATGACCAGCGGGCAGACAAGGAAGCTGACGAAGAAGAAACGGACGTCGTGGCCCGTCAGCAGCAGCATTGTTCCGAAATCATAGGTGAATATGGGGAGGCACAGCACGATCCGCTTCCATCCGCTGCGGCTGCAGAAGTCACCGCGGAACAGGATGAACGCAAGCATCAGGACGATTGAGGCACCGACAGAGATGAAATACCTGAAGAAGCTTTTGTACATCAGCCCCGCATACTCATTCACGATCTTGCCGAGCCGCCTGTTTCCCCGGCGCACGAGGCCGTACTGATTCGGCGGTATCGTGACGGGACCCGTTGAAATGCCGTACTCAAATGCGTAGACGCAGCGCGTCAGCCCGAACACTGCAAGGATGGACTGCCCGGGGGCACGGGCAAAGCAGCCGGCCATCATTGCAAGAACCCTGCCGGGCCCGGCTTCCTCAATGACTGCCGTATTGACCACATGGTATTTTACCGAATTAAAGCCGTTCAGATTGAAAAAGGCACTGAGTTCCGGCTTATGAAATACCACTTCATCAACAAAACCCAGCGTCTCCGCATCAAGCCGCTCCGGGCATTGCGTCGCTGCGTGAAAAATGACGCTCAGCGGAAGTCCCATTGTTTCCAGGGTCCGGTCCCCCGGTTTGCTGACGTGCAGGCAGGAATACAGCGGCCCCCTGATACTACCGAACAGGAGGGCACAGAGGGCACAGAGCAGGGCATAGCGGCGTTTCGGAACCTGAAATGCGAGTCCAACGAGGAGCGGGAAGGTAAAGAGAATCCCGTTGTGCCGGAAGAGCGTCGCACTTACCAGCATGAACGACAGCAGGAAGATGTTCCGCCTTTTTCCGCACCAGCTTCCTCCGGAAAAATAGATGCGGGCGGTAAACGCCGTGCACAGGGCGGCCGTCATGGCAAACGCCACATCCTTCCACGGAATCATGACGATGCCCAGGGTAAAGGGATTCAGGATCACGAAAGCGGCCGCCACGGCTGCAAACCTGAAACCGCCGTAACGGAACGCAACAAGCCCGGTATAGCCTGCCGTAACCGAAAAATAGAGTATCTGCAACAAAACGACTGCAGCCGCAGTCCCCGTCAGCTTTACCGGAAGGGTAAAGAACAGCAGGGTATGCCACACGGGATGCCAGTCGCTGTACACCCCCGTAAAAGCCTGCTCAATCTGCTGCATCGGGTCTCCGTCAAAGCCGCCGGGACAATCCGCCGCATAGGGTACAAGCAGCACAAGGAAGGTAAAAACCGCAAAGCCCCCCGCCACGCACAGCCGCTGCCGCAGCGAAAGCCTTTCCCCCGGTCCTTTCAGTTCCATGCGGCTGATTCCCGCATGAAGCTTCGGAACCGTAAGGCAGAAAAAAGCGGCGGCAACAAGCAGGTACAGGGGAAGCCCTGCCCTGCTGTTCCTGCCGAAAAAAAGCTCCACGAGCCAGTTGGACAGCATGCAGAAGAGGAGATAGAGGATAAAGATAAGTTCGGTCAGGTGCTCCTTCACGAACGCCGTCACTCCAGCGCAGGAAGTCCCCGGCTTACGGCACACACCGAGAAGCTGACGAACCGGCAGCAGTCCCATACGTCCCCTTCCCCTACTTCATGAACAGGAGATCCTCATAAGACGGATAGGGCTGGTAGTCCCCGCCGAGCAGGGGCTCGATCTCGTCGGCGACGGCGCGGGCAGCGGCCATGGCGGGCAGGACCGAGTCGGCGTAGGCGCGGGCAACGGCCATGCAGTCACCGGCGTTCTCGGCGGCCTCGTGGCGGCGGGCCAGCTCCTCCTCCTTGAGCGAGAGCTCTATCGTCAGCGTGTCCAGGCGGGACAGGAGGGCGGTCAGTGCACTTCCCTTTGCCCCGCTGACGGCAGCCTTGAGGCTTCCGGCAGTCGCTGCAAGCATCTGCATATAGCGGAACGCCGACGGCAGGATGTCCTTGTGTATCATCTCGAGCATGACTTCCACTTCAATGTTCAGGACCTTCGCATACTTTTCCAGCTTGATCTCGTAGTGGTCCGCCATCTCGTCTTTCGTATAGACCCCCATCTCGGTGAAGAGGGCGACGTTCTTCGCGTCCAGATAGCGGGTCATCGCGTCGGGCAGGGTGCGCAGGTTCAGGAGGCCGCGCTTTTCCGCCTCCTGTATCCATGCCTCATCGTAGCCGTTGCCGTTGAAGATAATGCGCCAGTGGGCGGTTATCTCCCGCTTTATCAGCGTCTGCAGGGCCGCATGAAAGTCGTCTGCCTTTTCAAGTTCGTCGGCAAACTGCTTGAGGGTATAGGCAACCATCGCATTGATCGTCGTATTGGGTCCGGCGATGGACAGGCTTGAGCCGACTGAGCGGAACTCAAACTTGTTGCCCGTAAAGGCAAAGGGGCTCGTCCTGTTGCGGTCGGTGGAATCCCTCGGTATGGGGGGCAGGACGTCCACGCCGATCGTCATCTTGGACTTCTTCTTGTTGTCGTAGGGGGTGCCGTTCTTGATGGACTCAAGCACGGCAAGCAGTTCGTCGCCCACGTACATCGAGATGATGGCGGGCGGGGCTTCGAAGCCGCCGAGCCGGTGGTCGTTCCCGGCAGACGCGACCGAGATGCGCAGCAGGTCCTGGTTCTCATCGACGGACTTGATTATCGCAGTCAGGAAGAGGAGGAACTGGGCGTTCTGCTCCGGGGTCGCACCCGGCTCCAGCAGGTTCTCCCCCTCGTCGGTGGACATGGACCAGTTGTTGTGCTTGCCCGACCCGTTCACGCCGGCGAAGGGCTTCTCGTGCAGGAGGCAGACCATGCCGTGACGGCGGGCAACCTTCTTCATCAGTTCCATCGTCAGCTGGTTCTGGTCGGTAGAAAGGTTGGTCGTCGTGAAGATCGGGGCCATCTCGTGCTGGGCAGGAGCGGCCTCGTTGTGTTCGGTCTTGGAGTAGATGCCGTACTTCCAGAGGGTTTCGTTCAGTTCCTCCATGTACTCGACGATGCGGGGCTTGAGGGCGGCAAAGTACTGGTCGTCCATCTCCTGTCCCTTGCTGGGCTTTGCACCGAAGAGGGTGCGCCCGGTCATGCGCAGGTCCTTGCGCTGGTTGTAGAGCTTCTCGTCAACGAGGAAGTACTCCTGCTCCGGACCGACCGTCGTCGTGATGTGCTTCGCAGCCGTATTTCCGAAGAGGCGCAGGATGCGCAGGCCCTGCTTGTTCAGCGCTTCCATGGAACGCAGGAGGGGGGTCTTCTTGTCCAGTGCCTCGCCGGTATAGGAGCAGTAGGCGGTCGGAATGCAGAGGGTGTGCTCCTTGATGAAGGGGTATGACGTGGGATCCCAGACCGTATAGCCCCGCGCCTCGTAGGTGTCGCGGCTGCCGCCCGAGGGGAAGGAGGAAGCGTCAGGTTCACCCTTGACCAGCTCCTTGCCGCTGAAGGACATGATGACCGATCCGTCGTCCTGCGGGGTAATGAAGCTGTCGTGCTTTTCCGCCGTAATTCCCGTCAGCGGCTGGAACCAGTGGGTAAAGTGGGTCGCGCCGTTCTCGATCGCCCACTCCTTCATTGCATGGGCGACCTCGTTGGCCTCGTCCAGGTTGAGCGGTTCGCCCGTATCGAGCGTCCGCTTGAGTGCCTTGAAGCTGTCCTTGGGAAGCTTTTCCTTCATTACCTTCTGGTTGAACACCAGGCTCGCAAATATGCCGGGTACGTTCATTGTCGCCATATCGTTCTCCTTGTCCTGCCGCTTATCCTTCTATCACTTTTCCGTTGAGCTCGCCGGGAACGGACATGGGATACTCTCCCGTAAAGCAGCCCTTGCAGAAACCGAAGTTGGCAGGACTGCACTCCCGGCAGGCTTCAAGCATGCCGTCTGCACTGATGAAGGCAAGCGAGTCTGCCCCGATTTCCTTGCAGATTTCCTCTTCATTGTGGGTGCTGGAAATGAGTTCGCCCCGCGTCGGCGTATTGATGCCGAAGTAGCAGGGGAACTTGACCGGCGGGCTGGAAATGCGGAAGTGCACTTCCTTCGCACCGGCGCGGCGCAGGATCTGCACGAGGCGGCGGCTCGTCGTTCCGCGCACGATGGAATCGTCTATGACGATGACCCGCTTGCCCTGCACGATGGAACGGACCGCATTGAGCTTGACGAACACAAGGTTCTCCCGCTCCTTCTGGGTCGGGGCTATGAAGGTCCGGCCGATATATTTGTTCTTGATGATTCCCATCGCATAGGGAATGTGGGCTTCTTCGGAATACCCCTGCGCCGCGCTCAGGCCGGAGTCAGGGACACCGATGACGACGTCGGCAGGAACGGGACTCTCGCGGGCAAGGCAGGCTCCCATCTTGATGCGGGCCTGGGTAACGGGGATGCAGTCGATAATGCTGTCAGGCCGGGCAAAGTAAACGTACTCAAAGACACAGGTGCGCTTGCTCGTCCGTTCGCCGAACTCAAAGGAAAGCACGCCGTCTTCGTTGATGATGACGATTTCGCCCGGCTGGATGTCGCGCACGAAGGTTCCATTCACCGCGTCGATCGCGCAGCTCTCGCTCGCAAGGATCCAGCCTTCTTCCACCTTGCCCAGACAGAGGGGGCGGATTCCGTTGGGATCGCGCGCTCCGATCAGGCAGCTGTCGGTCATGACGACGAGGGCAAACGAGCCTTTTATCATCTGAATGGTATCGGTCAAGGCGCGCTCAAGGCCCTTCTTGTAGGACTTGGCGATGAGCTTGACGATGACCTCAGTATCGCTTGTGGAAACAAAGGTACTGCCCGTCTCTTCGAGCATTTCGCGCAGCTGCTCGTAGTTGACCAGCTGACCGTTGTGGCAGACGGCGACCGCACCGATTTTGCTCTTGACAAGCATGGGCTGGGCGTTCTCTAGGCTTGCACTGCCGGCCGTTGCATAGCGGACGTGCCCGCAGGCAATCCGTCCCTTGAGCGAGGTGATGTCCTCGGTCTTGAAGACCTCTCCCGCCGTCCCCATCGCCTTGTGCAGCTGGATGTCACCGCCGGTACTGACCGCGATGCCCGCACTGTCCTGGCCCCGGTGCTGCAGGCAGTAAAGGGCGTAGTAAGCGGTTGAAGCCGCGGTAAAATCCGCCGCTCCGTCTGCCGCACCGTCCTTCTTCTTGAGGTATACGCCGACTACCCCACACTCATCGCGGAGCTTGTCTTCTTCCCTTTCAAAGCATTCCATACTTCAATCTAGCACAAAGAGGGGGCTTTTTCAATGGGAAGACCGGAATCAAAAAGCAGGGGCAACAGGACAAACACGCCCGGCTGTTGTTTGCCGGGGAGGAAGCTATTTCCGCCACGATTTCCATTGCTCCATGACTGTCGTGGCCAGTACCGCACAGAATACGATGATGAACACGTATGCTCTGGTCTTGCCATAAAGAAACAGGTTGGAGTTGCTCCCATTTTGAAGGAACAGCTTTGCCACCTGCAGGGGCATCAGCAGCAGTGCAAAATAGACAGAAAAGAAAACCCTATGGAATACGCTTATAGAAAGGTCTTGTCCCCCGGAAGTATTTTTCGTATTACCAGCAGTATCTTGAGTATCATTAAATAACAGCACGACTAAAGGGAAGAAGTACAGAGTTGTATAGCCACCGGCATTTGTCGAAAGAATCAGCACGGGAAAGACAATGCAGACAAGCCTGTCGAACAGCCTTTTCTGAAACAGAGACAGAAAGATGGCTGCTACCCCCATTAATTTCATTATGGTGATGAAAGAACCTTTTGGAGCTGTTGCTGCGAACCTGGACCAATTTTGCAGCAACCGGGGAAAATTGTGGATTCCATGCCTGAAGAAGAAAAACGGTAAGAAGAAAAGGACCATGGCCGTCACAGCTGACAGTACAATCTCCCTGTACTGCCTTTTTTCAAAGTAGAGGAAGCCGAAAAGTACAGGATATATCTTGAATACTGCGGCAAGAGCCAGACACAGGCATGCAAACAACCTTTTTTTCCGGTCAGGACTGTCGTAGAAGGCTATAAAATATGTTATGCAGGCAACCGCAATAATGATGTGATTAGCCCGCTCTATTGCATAGAGCATCACGGTAGAGACCATCAGCGGGAAGATTATCATCCGGCTTGCCTTGAATTTCAGTGACAGGCACAGCAGGGAATGAATCAAAACCAGGACGCTTGCCATCAGGTAAAAGAAGGAGAGCAGCAGAAGCAACCTGTTTTCCCACATGGTTCCGAGCCAGCCCACGTCAACGTCATCCTTCACCTCTGCCATTCTTCCCACAGCCCAGCAGAACATATAGAAGAGCGCCGCCTGGTTGTGATGCATGGGGTCTAATTTTTCGTCAAAATACGGATTCCGCCGCACCGAAAACCTGACGGGGTTCAGGAAGTCCGCCATAAAGTCATCCAACTGGCGAAAATACAAGTCAAGCTGGCTGCCTCTGTTCAGAATCAGCAGGGTGATATGAACAAGCAGGGTGACGAAGATGAAAAGTGAAAAAGCATACAGTGCTTTTTTATGCGAAGAAACAGTTTTTCCCATAATTTGCAAAAAATCCACAAACCTTAGCCAACCAGAAAATTCTTTAACAGAACTCAAAGCCCCGGCCGCCTTCGGCTTCAGCTTCGCTGACCATGGCGGCACGGAAATCGAGGAGTTTTTTCTGTATGTCGGGATACTTTATGCCCAGAATCTCAAGGGCAAGATATGCCGCATTTTTCGCGTTGCCGATTCCGACCGTTGCAACCGGAATCTTGGGAGGCATCTGCACGATGGAAAGGAGGGAGTCCATGCCCGCCAGTCCGTTTGACTTTCCGGGATTAATACACTCAAGCGGTACGCCGACGACGGGAAGAACCGTCCGGCTTGCAATGACGCCGGGCAGGGCCGCACTCAGGCCCGCACCCGCTATGATGACCTCGCAGCCGTCCGCTTCGACCTGCCGTATCGTCTTGACGAGCAGATCTCCGGCCCGGTGGGCGGAAATAATGTAGGCCTTGTAGTCCACGCCGAACTCCTTCAGGACTTCGACAGCCTTCTTCATCACGTCTGAATCAGATTTTGAGCCTAAAAAAACAGCGACTTTCATACCACAATCTAGCACAAACAGAGGGCTTTGGCAACGGCTTGCACGATGCTTTTCCCCATGCTATAATTCGCCCATGCTGTACCTCTTTCTCTCCGACCTGCTGCTGTTCGCCGTATTCAGCGGAATAGGGTTCCTTGCTTCGGCCTTTACATTCCTGAAGCTCCGCAGAGACAATTTTTTCCTGAACTTCTTCCTGGGCTTTTCCCTGTCGGCAATATACTTCTCCTTCATCCAGTTTTTCCTGCCCCTGACCGTCTGGACCCTGCTGCCGGTGCTCCTCGCGGGGCTTGCGGGGGCGGCACTGTGCGTCCGTCGTGCTGCCGCATCCCGCGGCAATATAGCCAGTGTCCTGTCCGAAAGGAAGTGGGGCATTCTTGCCGTCGTGACGGTTTTCTTCATCGTGTGCTACGAATGTTCCAAGGCAGAAGGGGTTTCCCTCGTGGATACGCGGCTTTACCATGCAATGATTGTCTCCTGGCTCAATGCCTATAAAATCGTCCCCGGCCTTGCAAACGTATACGGGACACTCGGTTCCAACTCCCTCTACCTGCAGCTTGCCGCCGGACTGGACGTCGGCCTGTGGGACAAGCAGATGTCCAGCGTCCTCTTCGCCCTCTTCTATACGGCCTTCATCCTCTACACCGCAGCCGACATCGTCAATGCCGGCAGGACTGCAGCGAAGCAGGAAAAAAAGCGGGGCGTCCTGCCCCTTGCACTGTTCCAGACCGTCATGCTGTTCTGGTTCATCACGAACAACATCCTGGACGATCCGAGCCTGTACTACGACAAGCCGACGCTCGTCTTCCTCGTGCTGACGCTGGCCGAACTGCTGGTGCAGCAGGAAACCGACCTGCCCGAAAGTTCCCATGAAGCCAAAACGTCTTATGAAGCCATATTCCTGTTCTGTGCGACGGCCTTCGGCATAAAGCTGATCGGCGCACTCAGCGTCGTTCTGGTCTTTGCATACATACTCGTCCGCTGCATCAGGGACAGGCGCATTTCTGTCCCCTTCCTGTTCAGGCTGGGCGTCCTGCCCCTGTGCATCCTCATCCTGTACTTTGCACGGAATCTGATTCAGGTGGGCTACCTCATGGTTCCGTCAACGATGTTCCGCTTTAATTTCCCCTGGACGGTTCCTGAACCGCTCGTTGCGTCAACCTATTCCGACATCTACTGGGGAACCCGCTGGAACGGTGAGGGAGCCAGCTGGTGGGTACCGGCGGCATCCTTCATGGCATGGTTCGTTCCCTGGTGCAAGCGGCTCCTGCGCCCCGAAAACTGGCAGTTCATCGCCGTTGCCGTCCTGTCCCTGCTCCTGCTTGTCCGCTCCTGCATACGCAAGCAGCGGCCGGCGTTCTTTTTCTACCTCATCACGATGGCAAACCTCGCCTACTGGTTCGCCATGGCCCCCAACCTGCGCTTCGGCAACGGGCTGTTCTACGACATGCTGGCCGTCGCCGTCTTCTTCAATGCAGACCTGTTCACCGCCCCGCTCGGCGCCTGCCGGAATCTTGTCCGCCGGGTACAGCCCGCGGGCAGGAAACTGCGGAACTGTTTCGGGAACGAAAAGCTCAGGCTGGGCCTTGTCTTCATCCTGCTCGCACTGGTGCTGCTGCTTGCCCTGCCTTCCGTGCAGGATTTCCTCATCGCATTCGGCGGCAGGCTAAAGGGAAAAGTGCTTTCCGCCCCGCACTGGCGGAAGGAAATCCACAAGGTCATGCGCTGCTGCCTCATACTCAGCTGGGCAATTACCCTGCTGCCGCTCATCATAAAAGGCAGGATCGGCAAGACCGGGAAGAAAGACAGCGGCAGTTCAGCCAGACGGTCCCCGTTCGCCCTCGCATGCTATGCGGCGGTCGTATTCTTTGCCTGTAAGATTGCAGTGAAAAACAGGAACCTGCTCATGACGGTACCGGTCAAGCCGGAAGTTACGGAACGGCGGCTCGTCAACAAGGAACAGGGGCTCTATATAAACCTCTCGACGAACAACGATCTGTGCGGCGATGCTCCCCTGCCCTGCGCACCGGCAGGATGGTTCCATGCGGAACTCCGCCTCTTTGACAAGGACGACATGGGCAAGGGCTTCTACATGGAAAGGACGGAAAAGTAAGATACCGGGGCAGCAGCAGCTACAAGTTTGGCCTCAGGTCCACAGCACAGGACGGGCTTGCGCCCACGGCAGGCTAGCGCCCCCGCTTCTGCCTGTACATCTTCTTGTCTGCGGCGGTAAGCAGGTTTTTCAGGGTCTTGTATTCGGGCCGGTAGCGCTCGTAGCCGATGCTGAGCGAAATCGTATAGGGCAGTTCCAGCCGGGCACATTTTTCGGCAACTGCCTTCTTGAGCAGGGCACAGAAGCTGTCTGCCTGCTCGTCCGACCAGAACAGGCCGCCGAGGACAAACTCGTCTCCGCCGAAGCGGCAGAGCATGCAGCGGTCGGCATACTGGGAACATGCCTCACGCAGGGCTTCCGCCGTAACGATGAGGGCATTATCCCCTTCGGCATGACCGTAGCTGTCATTGATCCCCTTAAACTTGTCCAGATCCGCCATGAACAGGTACAGGCCGCCGTCCGACTCCCCTTCCTTCTGGTTCAGCGTCCGTATCTGCCGGATAAAGAAGCGCTCCCCCTGCCGCCTGTTGTTGATTCCCGTCAGGGAATCCATGGAAACCTGTTCCCGGATTGACATGACAAAGAAGAGGATGACGGAAATGGACGTACCGAACGCAACGGAAGGCATGCTCACGTAGAAGGCGCGCAGGATGCCCCCGATCAGGATGGGCAGGCCGTAGAAGGCGACCAGCAGGCACAGCTCCTTGTTGGCCTCGTTTTCCGGGCGGAAAGCGAGCACCATTGCCCTGATGGAAGCAAACAGGAGGTTTCCCATAATGCCGATCATGAAGGGGATGTACAGGATGCCCCGGTGCAGGTCGCCGGATTCGTCAATGCTGAAGAGCAGGCCCGTCCAGGGAGTCGTGATCGCAAGGGCTATCATGGCAAAGAAGGGTATGAAGGGAATCTTCTTGTTGTATTTGGTCGGACTCACCAGCTCCAGGCAGCCGTTCAGCATCTGGAACATGGAAAACGAGCAGATGTTTATGGCACAGTAGAGGAACACGTTGCTGATTGTGCGCAGAAGCTGCGTCCGGGGCAGGACATCCCAGTAGACGAGCACCCAGAAGGTGTCCACGAGGCAAAAGGCAATCAGCGAAATCATCAGGTTAATCAGCCTGAGCCGGTACTTGTTCCGGTCCGCATCAATCAGCGTGGTGAACAGAAAAATCGCCATGATGATAATGCAGAACTCATCCAACAGAGAATAATAGAATGCCGATGTCCGCGCCGCCAAATCCACTGTACTGCCTCTCTCCCGTCCCCTTCCAGTATATACGAGAATGCGGGAAAAGTCTATTGAATCACTCTGGAAAGCTCTGCAATAAGGGCTTCCGGCGTCAGGCTCCATTCAGCCCGTTCCCGGCAGAAGCGGCGTGCGGCGGCGGCGTGGACCAGGCTTGCGGTCTTTGCCGCCCGGAGCGTGTCGTATCCCTGTGCGAGCAGGGCTGCCGCAAGGCCGGAAAGCACATCTCCCGAGCCGGCCTTGGCAAGGGCAGCCGTTCCCGAAGCATTGATGAACAGCAGGGGCTTCCCTTCCGCCGGCGCAGGACCGGCCCCGTGTCCGGCGGGAACCGATGCAATGACGCTGTTTGCCCCCTTGAGCAGGAGCACGATGCCCGGGAACTTCCGGCAGAACGCCGCCGCAAGCTCAAGCCGCATGTCCACGACATCTGAAAGCTTCGTGATCTTAACCCCGTTCAGGCTGTCCATGCCGCAGAACGACAGGAGGGAAAGGAACTCCTTGGGATGGGGAGTCAGCAAAAGGCCGGCAGGCCGGTAGTTCAGGAGGCGGAGGATGTCTTCATTATAGAAGACATCCGCATCGAGCACCGCAGAAACATTCGGGTTCTGCAGGAGGTAGCCCGTGTAAGCCTGGCTGTCCTCGCTCCGCCGTCCCAGGCCCATGCCCAGCGCGACCGTATTCGTGCCGGCGGGAAAGGAGTGCGCGCTCATGAGGGAATAGGGCAGCTGAAAACCGGGAAAGTTCTCGTCCTGCGAAACAAGGGTCACCAGTCCTGCCCCGAACGCGAGGGCAGCCTCTCCCGCGAGGACCGAAGCCCCGCTTTTCTGCCCCGAACAGACCGCAACGTGACCGAACGAGCCCTTGTTGACATTCTGCTTTTTCCGAACCGGCAGCTCCATGTCGCAGTCTTCCAGCAGGTAGGCATCAGGAGTCGCATCTCCGGCGCCCGCCCGTTCAAAGTTGTCCCGGCTCACGCCCAGATGGCACACGGAAACCTGCCCGCACTCGTCCTTCGCCTTGTCGGAATAGAGGGCTATCTTGAGCGCCCCCATCGTCACCGTCTCGTCGGCATGAAAGACCGTCCCGCAGCGGCCCCACTGGTCCAGACCGGTCGGCAGGTCGCAGGCTATCTTGTATGCGTCGGTATTGTCATTGACGGAAAGAATGACGGCCCGGGCAACGGCGGGCAGGGCGCCGTGAAAGCCGGAACCGTATATGCAGTCAACAATCACCTTAAGGTCTATGGAACTTTCTTCCATATAGGCATCAAGTTCCTCCGGGGCAATGATGCGGACCCCGATTTTTTCCGCCCGGGCCTTCTGTTCCTTGCACAGGGCGCTGTTCGCCTCGCCGACCGCACAGGCCGCAACCGCCAGCGGGGCGGACATCAGCTGCCGGGCGACCGCATAGCCGTCGGCCCCGTTGTTGCCGCTACCCGCAAGAACCAGGACGGCAGGCCGGGCCAGACAGGGACTCGTGTCCTGTGCAAGGCGCCTGAGGACGGCCGCACTCACTGCCGACGCCGCATCCTCCATCATGATGTCTTCGGTCAGGCCGTAGTGCTCCCGGACCGCCAGGTCGTTCTTTCTCGTGTCAAGGAAAATATGCTGCATAGGGGACAGTATATCCCTGCGGGCAGAAAAACACAATGCGTGTATACCGGAAACGTATTGCCCTGACGCTTCGCCGGCATTTGCCCCGCTCCATACGTTTCCTTCTCTCCTTATTCTCCGCCCCTGCTGTACTCCATAAAAAAATGTACTTTTCTTTGTGAATTACCTTGACAGACGAGGTATCATACAATACTATGTACTTCAGAGGAGGTTATATGATGCTCAATTTTTCAGACATCCTGAGAGCCTTGACCGACACCCTCATCCTCGCCCAGCTTGCTGAAGGAGACAGCTACGGCTATCAAATCAACAAGTCCATCAACGGCCTGAGCAACGGCGAATTCGAGCTGAAGGAAGCGACGCTCTACACCTCGTTCCGGCGCCTGGAAGAAAAGCAGCTCATCAATCCCTACTGGGGCGATGAGAACTCCGGGGCACGGCGCAGGTACTACGCGATTACGGATGAAGGACGGAATCTACTGGAAGAAAACAGGAAGGACTGGGAACGTATCCAGGGCCTTGTAAAAACACTTATGGACAGAAGAGAGGTAGCTGTACAATGAACAGGAAGATCAAGAACTATGTGGACGTTCTTTTCAATGACGTTCCGATGACCCGCAAGGCGGCAGAACTGAAGGAAGAAATCCTTTCAACGCTCGACGAGCACTTTGAAGCCCACCTGGCAGAAGGCAAGTCAGAAAACCAGGCCTACACGGAAGCCCTCGCCGACATGGGCGACATTGACGAACTGCTGGAGTCCCTCACGCCGGAAAAGGAGCTCAAGCCCCGGATCGAAGAGTACCGCCAGAAGCGGGCAAAGAACACGGCGCTTGCGGTCATGCTCTACATCCTCGGCGTAGTCGCCCAGTGCGCCCCGCCTGCAATCTGTTCCGTTTTTGACATCGGAGACGAAGCAAAGGCGGGCGTCGTCGGCTTCATCGCCCTGCTGCTGTTCGTGGCGGCGGCAACCGGCCTGCTCATCTACACGCGCATGAGCGTTCCGCAGGACGTGGAACCCTTCATCGTGCGGAAAAAGGAAGCGTTTGACCGCAGCAAGCCCGAAGGAAGGAAATGGGCTGCCATCGCCAAGATGTTCTGGCTGCTCGTGACGGCCCTCTACCTTGCCGTCAGCTTTGCGACCTCTGCCTGGTACATCACCTGGCTCATCTGGCTCATCGCAAGCGCCGTCTGGCAGGCAATCGTCCTGTTCGCAGGACAGCTTGAGGAGGACAATCAGTGAAAAGCAGACAGCTGCTGGGAATAGTCTGGGCGCTGACGATCATCCTGCTGACGGGATTCTTAATCAGCGGCATGAACTGCGGAACCGGGAGTACAGCCGTCGGAAACGGCACAGGCCTGCTCATCGCGGGTGCCGTCTGGCAGGCAGCCATGATGTTCGCAGACAGTACGGAATAACAATGTCCGGGAACGGGGTTCCGTTCCGGACAGGCCGAATATACGGACGGGCAAACGTCCCGTTCATGAAAGAGGAATTGGAAATGAAAAAGAACACTATCATGGGCATCGTATGGATTGCGGTGGCCACCATCCTGACCCTGCTGCTCATACAGGGGCTGACCGGCGGATTCCCCCGCATGGGACAGCTGCCGTCCCTGACCGCTCCTGCCGGCGACGAATGGGAAGGCGGGAGCAGCGGACAGGGAAGCCTGACCAAAGAAAACAGCTTTTCCGCCGATGACATCCGGCAGCTTGAAGCGGAACTGAAAACCCTGCCCCTGAACATCGAGGCTTCAAAGGACGGCATGATTCACGTGGACTTCCTGGACGGGGCAGAAAACTGGTGCAGGCTGTCCTCCCGCGGCAGCAGGCTTTCCGTCGAAGGGAAAAAGACGTCCACGGGACCTTCCGGCAGGGTATGCGTCAGCCTGCCCGCCTCATGGCGGGGAAAGCTGGACCTGGAATGCGTGAGCGGGGCCGTACAGATAAACGGCATACAGGCAGACATCATGGACGTTGAGACGGTCAGCGGAGCGGTAAACATCTCGGACTGCAGCGCCGCTACGCTGGACGCAGAATCCGTCAGCGGCAGCGTGCATGCAACAGGCGCCTTCGGCAAGGCAGCCGTTGAAACGGTCTCAGGCAGCATACAGGTAGGCTTTACGGCGCCGCCAAAAGAAAAGTGCAGGTTCGAGAGCGTCAGCGGTGCAGTCAGCCTGTCGCTGCCGCACGACAGCGGCTACACGCTCAAGTACAAAAGCATGAGCGGCAGCTTCAGCGACGAGATAAGCGGTACAAGCGGCGGCCACAAGGGCATGTCCAGCAACGGCGACGGGGCCGTTCCCATTTCCGTCTCCACGATGAGCGGTGCAATCAAGGTGCAGTAACGACGGGCAAACGCGCAGTGCCGGCACCGGCAAGGCGCGGCCCCAGCCGGAAACACCTGCGGCAGAACGGGGACGCCGCTTTCCGATCAATCAAAGGCGGGCTAGAGCCTGAGCTCCCCGCCTTCCATCAGAATATACGAGCTGCCGTCCGCGTAGCGGATTGCAATCGTCGGATTGCGGACAATGCCGTCAAAGTGAATGAGGGCGGGGGCATCCCCGTCATAGTTTTCTCCGATTGCAAAATGGCAGGTACGGAAAGCCTTTTCGTCCTCCAGCATGTTGCCCGTAATAGAGGCGGCGGGATTCAGCCCGATTCCCAGTTCGCCGATGTTACGGGCATTCCGCTTATATGCGGCTCCCTGCTCCTCGCTCAGCTTCTTCTTTGCAGCCAGCGATGCAGCCTCGTTTTCCGCCGCCGTAATATCCTTGAGCAGGCGGTCCGCTTCTTCCCCGCCCTTTATGGCACTGACAAAGCCTGCCGTCACCGTGACTTCTATCGGAGAAGCAAGCATCGCATCCCCGCCCGCAAAGGTCATGCTGCCGTCAAAGACAATCCTGCCTTCACAGCTGCCGACGACGGGGCTGATAAAGACCTCCCCCGCCGGAATGTTTCCGCCGGAACCGGGTGCCGAAAAATCCCCGCTGTCCGACAGCCCCTTCCGTCCGCCGACTCCGACCGTGATGTCCGTTCCCGAAGGAGCGGTCACATGCACGCTGACCGCCCCTTCGTAGCGCCTGCAGATGGCCTGACAGCGTTCGCCGAGCTGCCTGTAGTCAATGTTCACCGTCCGGTTGAACATGTCCTCGCTCAGTCCGGGCGTCCAGACGGCGCGGATGCACTTTTTGCCGGAAAGCAGGTAGTCGAACGTACTGTCAAAGGTCTGCGGCTTCCCGTCAACGTCAATGCTGTAGGGGTGCTCCATCGCCTTCCGGTCCTTTCCCAGCTTGTTTGCGGAAATTGAAAGGATAATCTCCGGTTCGCTCTGTATCGCCCCGATGACGGCATCCTCGGTATAGTCCATCGGCGATTTCTTCGGCTGAAAGATCAGGGTCGGCCGTGCCCCTTCCGCGATAAAGGCGGAATACAGTTCCTGCGCAATCACATTGGTCTCGGGGTTCGCGATGATGACAGCCCGCTCCCCCTTCTTTGTCCTGAGCACATCCTGCACGACGGTTTCGGCAGGCGTCTTCTCTTTCTTTGAAAACAGTCCCATGCCACCCATCCTAGCACAGGCGGAACGAAAAAGCAAATGAAACGCCCCGTCCCGTGACGCGCACATGGACTGTCGGGTGACCAACCCATGGACATGTGCGGGTTACGCAAGGTCCGGACCGTCCTTTCTGCGCCATTTCGTTACCAAACCGCCATTTATTGTTTTTACTGGTAGAATAATCGGCCGATAGGGTATATGAAAGGCTACATACCCGGTAGAACCGCACGAGTCACTCGTATAGTTAGTATTGCTCGTATCAAAAGGAGGAAAAAGTCCTATGAAAAACCGTTCCAAATACCTGCTGGCAGCAGCATTCCTGACCGCGGCCGCGTTCAGCACGCTCCCTGCGGCGTCCGTCAAGCTGATTCCCGCAAACGAGGGTATTGAAAACGTCTCGGTCGAATCGGACCTGTTCGTGGACGGGCTCAAGGCATCAAAGGTGAAGCTCAGCTACGCAAAGAAGCTCCACAAGGATTCCGTCAGCATCGATGACTACCGCATAGAAGGCCGCGTCATTACGGACGTACAGGTAGACGGCAAGGACGTCATCCTCGTCCTCGACTGTGCCAACAAGCTCAAGAACGATCCCAACTGGAACTCCATGGACGACCTGCCCTACGAGACTCAGCTCACGGTAACGCAGACGGGCGACGTTTCCTCGTCGAACGAAAAGACCATTTTCAGCGGTTCCTACAGCGTCACCACGCCTGCATATACCCGGCCCGCCATCGTGGAACAGTTCTCCGAAAAGAGCTTCCTGGAGAACAGGACGGGCCTCAAATTCCGCTACAACATCTACCTGCCCGAAAAATACACCTCCGGATGGAACTATCCCCTCGTCATCTTTATCCCCGACGAGCACGTAAATACCGATACCGGAAAGGCGGTCCTCTTGCAGGGACAGGGCGGTACCATCTGGGCGACCAAGCAGGAGCAGTCCAAGCACAAGTGCATCGTCATCGCCGTACAGTACCCCCTCGCAACCCAGCAGGCCTTCGGACCGCTGGTCAGCGACGACGGCAGCATGACAAAGGGACTCGTTGCCGTCAAGGCGCTCATAGAGGACTTGTGCAAGAACTACCGGATTGACAAGAGCAGGATATACGGTGTGGGACAGGCTCAGGGTGCAAACGCCCTGATGACGCTCGCAGAAAACAACCCCGACCTCTTTGCCGGACTGCTGCTCGTCGCTCCGCAGAAGCAGTCCGCCGCCCCCGAAAAGCTCGCCGGGCAGAAAATCTGGCTGCAGGTCAGCGAAGGCGACCATACTGCCTTTTCACGCGCCAACCTCATCACCGACACCTGGGAAACGGCAGGCGTACGGGTCGCCTACGGAAAATGGCGGGCAGAAGATGACGCCAGGCAACAGGAAAGCGCCGTCTCCGCAATGATATCCCAGAAAGCGCCCGTCAACTGCGGCGTCTTTGAAGGCGGCAACCGCCCCTATACCTGGTCGCAGACCTACGGCATAGAAGGAATACGGGACTGGCTCTTCCGCCAGCATAAATAAACTGCATGGATCCGCTGCCGCTCTGCTAGGGGGCGGCGGTAAAGTAGCCCAGCTCGGAATCTGAACCGATGTGGGCCATTTCCGCATCTGTTTCGGTGACATCGTAATCCCAGACTCCCGAGCTCAGGCTGCTGCAGTTAAAGAACATGTTCGTGCCGCTGTCCGTAAGTGCCGTCACGACAAACGCAGGACTGACATAGATGGTGGTAAGGCTTGAACAGCTGCTGAACATCGTCGCCATCCGGGTCACGGCAGCCGTATTAAAGCTGCCGAGATTCAGGACTGACAGGGACGCACAGCCCGAGAACATGCCTGCCATATCCCGCACCGCACCCGTCGCAAGGCCGCTCAGATTCAGGCTCGTCATGGAATTGCAGCCGTAGAACATGCCGTTCATGTCTTCCACCCTGCTTGTGTCGAATCCGCTCAAATCCAGGCCCGACAGACCGCTGCAGCCGTAGAACATGCTGTTCATGTTCGTCACGCTGCCCGTGTTGAACGAGGAAAGGGACAGGCTGGAAAGCATGCTGCAGTTCTCGAACATATTGCTCATGTCCGTCACCCTGCCCGTGTCAAAGCTTCCCAGATTCAGGTCCGCCAGTGCGCTGCAGCTCTGGAACATGAAGCTCATGTCCGTTACCGCACCCGTGTCAAAGCCGGACAGGTCAAGGCTTGCAAGGGAGGAACAGCCCGCAAACATATTGCTTGCGTCCGCTGCCAGCGGGATTTTCCTGCCGCTGTCCGTATAGCCCTTCGCATAATAGCGGATGCTCCCGCCGTCAAGCCAGGCGACGAGCTGGCCGTCCTCCGAAAGCGCAGCCGTCGTGACCCTGGCGGGAGGCGGCAGGGCGGATGGACCGAAGCTGCCCGCAGAAGCTGCCGCCCCGAGGGACAGCAGGATACTGTTGATGTCATTTCCCGTCAGCACGGCCGGTTCAATATATTTCAGGTCAAAGCTGAACTCGCAGCTGCCTTCGCTGACGGCCTGCGTACAGCTGCCTGCCCCGACGGTACGGCCGGCAGCATTCTGTACGACCATCTCGACGGTAACGCTCGTATTGACGGCAATCCGGGGAATCTGGAAGTGCAGCTTGCCCTCGGCGTCGACTGTGGCTTTCTCCGTATACTTCCGGCTCCCGCCCGTAATCGTCAGCGTGACGGAACCGCCCGCCGGAACGCCCAGGTCGGCGGCATCGAACTCGACGGCTTCCGTTTCCGAACTGAATATGTCACCGGACGCATTCGCCGTGCCGATGAGATTGAGCAGCTGATTGACATCGCCGGCATTGGCCGCATCCAGCAGGTTCCCCGGCGAAAACATTCGTCCGCCGGTCCCCGATGAAGTGCCGGAAATCGTGCCGCCGCTATTCCCGCCCGAAACAGTACCCGCAGTTCCGCCGGCCGAAGAGCCGCTTCCTCCGGACCCCGTACCTGAGCTGCCGCCGCCAGACGGAGTTCCGTAGGGATTGCTGTCGCTGTTCGCCGGCGTACCGACGCCGGGACAGGAAGCAAGGCAGACAAGGGCCGCAAGGGAAAACACGAGGCAGCACAGCAGACGGGAAAGGCAGGAAAGAAATCGGCGGCGCAGGGGAACGTTCATACAGCAGTCCTTTTTTGCACAGCATAGCACCGTTCACGGGAAAAGACAATGGTGTCAGGCAGCCCGCCTGGGAAATCCCCCCATGACAGGCTGCCGTCAGAAAGTTCAAAAGCCTGTCTGACAGTGCCAAAACAGCGTGCCGGCATTCCCGCGGCACTGTGCCACACTGCTCACGGCAGCGTGCTGTCACTCTCACGACAGTGGCGCAGCAGCCGTACGGCACACTGTCAGCAGAAGCACGACACGGTGCCAGCAGCAGTACGACAGCCTGCCGTCATCAGTTCAACAGTGTGTCCTCATCAGTTTGACAGGCTGTTTTCAGGAGTTCGGCAGGCTTAGAGCGAGGGCTTTAGCCCGGGCTGCATCCCTGCCGCCTCCCGGTCGGGCCCGTAACGCCCCCTAGTTCGACAGGAAAAACAGGGCCGGTCAGCACGGCATAGACTTTTACCCGCATATCGCCTATACTGAGGGCAGGGCCTGTTTCAAAGAACCTGCCACCGCAAAGGCAGCGGGTGCTCTTGAAACTGCCGCTATACATGGAGTGCCGCCGGACACAGGTGACTGCCGGTATCATGGGCCGGACGCTCCGCATAAAGTGTGGTTGTTATGGAAGAAAGTACGAAACAGAAGAAAGCATTCGATCTGATTACCTTCGGCGAAGCGATGCTCCGCCTTTCTCCGCCGGTGAACGAACTGATCAGCAAGAGCGATTCGTTCAAGAAACACGCCGGCGGCGCCGAACTCAACGTCGCGACGGGCGTCTCCCTGCTGGGCCTCAGGACGGCGATCATCACCCGCCTGCCCGACAATCAGCTGGGAACCTTCATCAAGAACCGGATCCGCGCTTCGAGCGTGAGCGACGACTACATCATCTATGATGACTCGCCGCAGGCCCGGGTCGGCATTTACTACTATGAAAACGGGGCCTATCCCCGCAAGCCGACCGTCGTCTATGACCGCAGGAATTCCGCCATTACCCGCATTACGTCAGCGGAAATCCCGGATGACGTCTTTACCAAGGCCCGCATCTTCTACACGTCCGGCATTACGCTCGCATTGAGCGAAAACACGCGGAAGCTCGCCATTGAACTGATTCAGAAGTTCAAGGCCGGCGGCGCAAAAATCGCGTTCGACGTAAACTACCGGGCAAACCTCTGGGACGAAGAGACGGCGCGCACGACAATCAAGTCCATCCTGCCCTTCGTCGACGTCCTCTTCATTTCCGAAGAAAGCTGCCGCCGGATGTTCCAGAAAACGGGTTCGCTCCAGGACATGCACCGGGAGTTCTGCAGGGATTTTCCGAACATCAGCTACATCGCTTCTTCCATGAGGGAAGTCATAAGCCCCAAGCTGCACTCCTTTACGTCGCTCCTCTATGCGAAGGACGGGGACCGCTTCTACACGGAAGCGCCCTATAAGGACATCGACGTCGTGGACCGGATCGGCAGCGGCGACGCCTACTGCGCCGGGGTCCTGTTCGGCCTGCTCAAGTACGGCGACCCGCAGAAGGCGATGGAATTCGGCAATGCCACCTGTGCAACCAAGAATACGATATTCGGCGACCTGCCCCTGTCGGACTTTGACGAAATCAGTTCGATCATCGCCGAGCATAAGGCAGGCGGCCACCAGTCCGAGATGAACCGCTAGGGCGGGTGTCAGCACGGGGGTGACTGGCCGCACCGTCCGCAGCCAGCGGGCAGTACGAGCCGGGTGCATGCGGGCGCAGCCGCCCCTCAGTTCCGCAGGAGGGGGCGCAACAGCCAGCGCCAGGCCCCCGGTCAGGCCCCCTATTTGGTCAGGTTCCTGAGCCAGCGCTCCTTCTTGAGCCAGATGTGGAAGACGACGACCTTGACGAGGTCGAGCAGCTTGACGGACAGGTACATCAAGACGGGACCGATGCCGGTATAGATGCCCAGCAGGAACACCATCGGAATCATCACGAAAATCGTAATCGTCGCATCCGTATAGGCCCCCATCGCGGTGTCGCCGCCGGCACGGGCGACCGCCTGCTGTGCGTTCATGTAGACCCACACGGGCATGAAGAAGGACATGAGGACAACCATGCTGCGGCAGATGGCGATGGCGCTCACGCTCAGGCGGCCGAAGACGAGCGGGATGATAAGCGTCGTCGCAAAACCGAAGAGCATCATGAACAGGCCGAACAGCGCCGAGCCGGACAAAAGCCAGGTCTTTTCCTGCCGGGCTTTTTCCAGCTTTCCTTCGCCGAGGCTCTTGCCCATGATGACGCCCGTCGTGTTGTAGATGCCGCCGAATGCGACGAAGAAGAGGTTCGCAATCGCAAAGCTCGACGCCATGCCCGAAACGACGTCGGCACCGCCCCGCCCGTTGTAGATGGCGGTCGTCACGGTTTCGGACATAACCCATACCATCTCGCAGAAGAGGACGAGCGCCCCTTTCTTGAGGATTTCGCGGAAGAGCGCACCGTCTATTTTGAAGAACTGCGTCAGCCGGAAGGCAAACTCAGGCTTATTCCTGATGTACATGATGACAAAGATGACGAGTTCCACAAAGCGGGCGATGACCGTCGCATACGCAGCACCGCGCACGCCGAGCCGGGGAAAGCCCAGGTTGCCGTAAATGAGCAGCCAGTTGCAGACTGTATTCGTGAGCGTCGCAATGACCGTAACGACGAGCGGCAGCTTTACCTGCCCCATGTCGCGGAGAGAACTGGCGATGCACATGGAGATCGTCATGGGAATGCCCATGAAGAACATGATGCGGATGTAGCGCACGCCTTCGTCGAGAATCAGGTCGGCCTGGGTATTGCCGATGAGCATGAGCGAGAGCACCTGCCGGGGAAAGGCAACGCAGACAAGGAAATAGGGAACGGCGGCGACAAGGCCCATCAGCAGCTTGAAGCGGAATGCCTGCTGCATGCCCTCCTCATCCTTCGCACCGTAAAACTGGGTCATGAAAATGCCGCCGGACATGCAGATGGTGTTGACGAACACCATGAACACGAAGAGCACCTGCCCTGCAACATTGACGCCCGACATGGAAATGTCGCCCAGACCGGAGACCATGAAGTTGTCGATCAGCGATACCATGCTCTGGATGAGGGCCTGCAGCATGATAGGCAGTGCTATTGAGAGCGCCGTCTTGTAGAAACGGGCGGGGGCAAACAATCTCGGGACGGTAGTTTCCGACGGCATATTCTTCTCCTTCTCACAGCCCGCCGTTGCCTGCAGTGATATGCAACGGGTGTTGCGGGCTGGAGAATATAGTATCTTTTGCCGCTTATGTCAAGGGCAGCGTGCCCTTAAACTGGCAGCAGGCCTTAAACAGACCGTGACGGTTGCAATAATAATAGAAATACTGCGTCCCGTCGATTTTGAAGCGGCTTTCGGCATTCCCCTCAGGATAGAGCTTCCTGATTTCAAAGCCATCAGCACGGGATGCCGCAATGAACGAAATGGAATGCTCCCTGCTCATCTCGTGGGCAATCGTCACGTACAGTTCGTCTTCCACCCGTTCAATGCGGATCCGGTGGGAAGGGTCCGCCTCCCCTGCAGGCTCGGCTTCCAGCGGCGGCAGGGTAATCCCGCAGCAGCTGACCACCGCCTCGCCGGTCGACTGGATGATGTTGCCGCAGACCGGGCAGACATACAGGCGGAAGCGGAGCATATTGGATGCCCTGTTCGTGTTCACCACGTATTCGCCGGAAAACAGTTCGATGACCGAAACGCCCAGCGCCCCGGCAAGGGATTCCAGCAGCGAAATGTCAGGATAGCCGCGTCCCGTCTCCCACTTGGAAACTGCCTTGTCGGTCACATTGATCTTTTCTGCCAGTTCAAGCTGCGTCAGCTTTCTGTGCTCCCGCAGGCGCTTAATCATTGAACCGGTAATGTACTGGTTTGTCATTGCATGCTCCTTGCCGCTCCGGCTGTCCCGGCATTCGTGCCGGCATCAGTGATGCCGGAAGCAGTCCGGCAGCGGCAAGAACAACAATACTCCAGCAGCAGCGGGAAAGCAACCTACGCTCTGTAGAGCTGCAGGACGTGCGGCATGTACCGTTACGGCTTCTTTGCCAGATACAAAACATAGGTATCCTTAAACACAATGCGGTTGCCGTGTGCCAGCACCGCTTTTTTCAGGCCGTCAAAGAACTGCGTCCGCCAGGGTTCGGGGATAACGATATGGTCACAGTGCGTCCCGCAGAAGGCAGCGTATTCATCGGCGGTAAAGACCCGCTCGCCGTAAAACTTCCGCGTTTCAAAATCCACATAGCCGTAGTTCACGGCATGGCGGTAGTCAAAGGGAGCCTTCATGTCCTTATAGAGCTTCTCGGGCTTGAAATACGCGTCATATACCTGTTGGATTTCCCGATACAAAGCCTCATTTGTACTTTTGTAGTCGCCGTCAGTCGTCAGCATCGCAAGCGTTCCGCCGGACTTGAGCAGGGAGAAGCTTTTGGAAAAGGCGACGTCCTCGGGAATCCACTGAATCGTTGCAGCGGAATAAATCAGGTCAAACTGCTGGTCCGCAAAATCATGCGTGACAAAATCGTCATGTACAATGGCGAAGTTCGGGCGGCTGCCGTATTTTTCCAGCATTTTCGCATACAGATGTCCGCCGAGCTCAATCGCATGGTAGTCGCAGCCGGAATTCAGGACGGGATCCGTCGCCTGCCCGGTTCCGGGCCCGAGTTCGAGGACCTGCGTACCCGGCCCGACACGAGCATACGCAATCAGGCTGTCAAACAATTCCTGCGAGTATCGCGGCCGGTAGCGGTCAAACTGCTCCGGGATGCGGTCAAAGACTTTCCGGTAATCCATGCGTCCAGTGTAGCAGAGGCAGCGCGAAAAGTCCACGGCAGCAGCCGGGTGACGCCGGTGCGGGAGACGCCGGTGCGGAAGACGCCTGCCCCGGATGACACGTATCCTGGAAGACGCCTGCCCCGAACGGCTTCCATAGAAGGCGGAAAAACGCTATACTTTTCCCATGAGCTATAAGGTTTTCATTGACGGCAAAGAAGGCACCACCGGCCTCAAGATTTTTGAGCGCTTTGCAGCGCGCACCGACATCGAACTCATTTCCATTGACGACGACAAGCGCAAGGACCCGGTCGAAAAGGCGAAGATGATCAATGCCTCTGACTTTACCTTCCTGTGCCTGCCTGATGCAGCCGCAGTTGAATCCGTACAGCTCTGCACGAACCCCAAAACACGCATCATAGACGCTTCGACGGCACACCGGACAAACCCGGACTGGGCCTACGGCTTTCCCGAACTCGGCCCGGCCTTCCGCGAGAAGATTGCCGGCTCAAACCGGGTCGCCGTGCCGGGCTGCTACGCAAGCGGTTCCATTGCAATCTGCTATCCGCTCGTCCGGAGCGGCATCATGCCGGCAGACTACCCGGTCGTCATTCACGCCGTCAGCGGCTACTCGGGTGCGGGCAAAAAGGCAATCGCCCAGTACGAAGCCCCGGACCGGAGCGAGGAACTCAAGTCGCCCCGCCTGTACGCACTGACGCAGGCGCACAAGCACCTGCCGGAAATTACGAAGATCAGCGGCCTTGCCTTTGCACCGGTCTTTAATCCCTACATCTGCGATTATTTCCAGGGCATGACGGTAACCGTCGGCCTGCATGCACGGGCGCTTGCCAAAAAGGTAACGGCACATGACGTATGGGACATGTTCGCCGCACACTACGAGGGGGCGCATTTCGTCAGGGTTGCAGGCTTCATGGGTGAAGGGACGCTGCCGGAGCAGTTCATTCCGGCGAATACGCTCGCCGGTACGAACAGCATGCAGCTGTTCGTCTACGGAAACGATGAGCGCATCATGATTACCACCCGCTTTGACAACCTCGGAAAAGGCGCAAGCGGCGCGGCCGTCCAGTGCATGAACATCATGATGGGCATTGACGA
>CAMJZA010000052.1 GCA_946410085.1 uncultured Treponema sp.
AGGGGGAAGCCGCTGTCATTCTTCATTCAGTCACCTCTTGCCCTGTTATCTGCAGACAAGAGGCATTTTTGTCATTTTACCGAAATTCTGAAAAAAAATGCTTTTTTGTATTGAACTCAGGCCGTGCAGCGTAGTAAACACACCGACTGCACCGTATTGAACACAGGGCGTGCACCGTATTAAACACAGAGCGTGCACCGTAGTAAACACCCGCCCTGCACGGGAGTAAACACAGCGGCTGCACTGTCGGGAAGGCAGGGGGGGGCCGATTTGTCGTAGAATCGGACGGTACCGCCGGTTCACGCCGGCGGGAGGCCGGCAGGCGCTAGTCCGAGGGGCCGGGGGTCGTCACGCCTTCGTCCTCGGGGACGGGGGCGCTGTACTCGTGCTCCACGCGCTCTTCCATGGGGATGTATTCCCGCTCGGTGGAAACGTTCTTGTAGGCGGGGCGGTAGATGCGGCCGCCTGCGACGATTTCCTCAATGCGGTGGGCCGACCAGCCTGCGATGCGGGCAATCGCGAACAGGGGCGTAAAGAGCTCGCGGGGAATGTTCAGCATCGTATAGACGAAACCCGAGTAGAAGTCGACGTTCGTACAGATTTTCTTCTCGCTGCCGTGGAATTCCTCGAGGATTTTCGGGGCGAGCTTTTCGATGCTCCGGTAGAGGTTGAACTCTTCCTCGCAGCCCTTTTCCTTTGCAAGCTCTCCTGCCTTGTCGCGCAGCAGGGTTGCCCTCGGGTCGCTTATGGTATAGACGGCGTGTCCCTGCCCGTAGATGAGGCCCGTGTGGTCAAAGGCTTCCTTGCGGGCAATCTTGCGCAGGTATTCGGCAATTTCGTTCTCGTTGCTCCAGTCGGCGACATTGCTCTTGATGTCGTCCATCATCTCCATGACGCGGATGTTTGCGCCTCCGTGCCGCCGTCCCTTGAGGGAGCCGACTGCCGCCGCGATGGCCGAATAGGTGTCCGTGTCCGCCGAGGAAACGACGTGGACGGTCAGCGAGGAGTTGTTTCCGCCTCCGTGTTCGGCATGGAGGATCAGGGCAAGGTCAAGGATTTCCGCCTCGCTCTGGGTGTAGCTGCGGTCGCTCCTGATGAGGCGCAGGAAGTTCTCTGCGGTCGAAAGTTCCGGCCCCGGATTGTGGATGTACATGCTCTTGCCGTCGTAGTAGCGCCGCTTCGCCTGATAGCCGTATGCTGCGAGGGTCGAAAAGCGGGAAATCAGTTCGATGCACTGGCGCAGGATGTTCGCAATGTCCCGGTTTTCTGGGTCGGGGTCATACGAATAGGAAGCGAGGACACCCCTGGCAATCTTGTTCATGATGTCGCCGGAGGGGGCCTTCATGATCATGTCTTCCGTGAAGTTCGGCGGCAGGGTCCGCAGTTCGCCGAGGAAGCTCTTGAACTCGTCGAGCTGGCGCCGCGTCGGCAGTTCACCGAAGAGGAGGAGGTAGACGCACTGCTCGTAGCCGAACTCGTGCCTGCTTTCCGTGTCGCGGACGATGTCTTCAACGCTGTAGCCCCGGTAGACGAGGCGGCCGGGAATGGCGACCTTCTTGCCGTCCTGCATTTCGTAGCCGACAACGTCGCCGATGCGGGTCAGTCCGACGAGGACGCCGCGGCCGTCGGCGTAGCGCAAGCCCCGCTTGACGTCGTACTTTTCGTACAGACTGTGGTCAATGGGGTCGTTGTTTTGAGCCAGAATAGAAAGTTTGTTGATGAACCCCGAGTTTTCGTTCACGTCGTTTTGCATACACAGCCCCCATAACTCTGAAAATATTGTATAATTATACAGAAAAAGGGCGGTCGTTTCAATCACCGAATTTGTTCCCGGGGAATTCACGCTGCAGATTGCGGAACGTATTCCCGCGGGAAGTGGTCGGGGGCCCCTGAAAACGTGTGCTTTGACAATCGGCACATCTGCCTTTATACTACAGGAACTATGGATGCCTTGAAGCTTTTTACCGTGGACGATGCATTCCTGGGCCGCTATGAGCGGCTTGTCACGGGGACGGTGATTCCCTATCAGGAAGACATACTTAACGACCGGATTCCCGGCGTGGAAAAGAGCCATGCCGTGGAGAACTACCGGCTTGCCGCCGAAGTGAACGAGACGGGATCCTGTTCCAGCGAATTTTACGGGATGGTCTTTCAGGACAGCGACGTTGCCAAATGGCTTGAAGCCGCTGCCTACTCGCTTGCGCTCAGGAAGGACGAAGCCCTTGAACGCCGCTGCGACGAGATGATTGCCCTGATCAGCCGTGCCCAGCAGGAGGACGGCTACCTGAATACCTATTTTACCGTAAAGGAGCCGGGGCGCCGCTGGACCAACCTGCGGGAAGCGCACGAGCTGTACTGTGCGGGCCACATGATGGAAGCTGCCGTCGCCTATTACGAGTGCACGGGCAAGCGGAGCCTGCTTGCTGTCATGTGCCGCATGGCGGACCACATCTACCGGCACTTCATCACGGAAGGGGCGCCCGGCTTCCCCGGCCACCCCGAGGTAGAACTTGCGCTCGTGCGCCTGTACCGGGCGACCGGCGAAAAGCGCTACCTTGCGCTTGCGGAGCATTTTGTCGATGTGCGGGGGGTGGACAGCGACTACTTTAAGAAGGAGAGCGAGGACCGGGGCTGGCAGCTCTGGGGCGGCTGGAACGGCGACTGGGAATATACGCAGAGTCAGGCTCCCGTGCGTGAACAGGCCGATGCCGTCGGGCATGCCGTGCGGGCCGTGTACCTGTATGCCGGCATGGCGTCCGTTGCCCGGGAGACGGGGGACGGGACGCTGAAAGCAGCCTGCCGCCGCCTCTGGGAAAGCATAACGCAGCGGCGGATGTACATTACCGGGGCAATCGGTTCTGCGTACGAGGGGGAAGCGTTTACGAAGGACTACCACCTGCCCAACGATACTGCCTACGGGGAAACCTGTGCTTCCATCGGCCTGATATTCTTTGCCCGCAGGATGCTGGAATTTGACCGGCGGGGGGAGTATGCGGACGTGATGGAACGCGCCTTCTACAATACGGTGCTTGCGGGGATGCTGCTGGACGGCAAAAGCTTCTTTTACGTCAATGCGCTGGAATCCCTGCCCGGCATTTCGGGAAAGGCGGTGACACACCGGCACGCCCTGCCGGTCCGCCCCCGGTGGTTTGCCTGTGCCTGCTGCCCGCCCAACGCCGCCCGCCTCATTGCGTCCATAAGCCGCTATGCCTGGATGCTCGACACTCAGGCGGCCGGCGGCGGCAGTCCCGCTGCGGGCTCCGGGACCGTCTACAGCCTGCTGTTCATCGGGGGGACGCTCGACCTGTCGGAAACGCTCGGCGTGAAGATTCACGTGGCGACGGGCTATCCCTATGACGGCCGCGTGGAATACCGTTTTGAACCGGCGGGCGGCAGGCCGTCCGTTGCGATGACCCTCGCCGTCAGGCTGCCCGGCTGGGCGCGTGAAAAGGGCGGTACGGCCAGCGGCAGTTCGGGCAGGGCGGTCCGCTGTACGCTGAACGGGGCGGACTGCCCCTATGAGGAGCGGGACGGCTTTGCGTATATAACGGGCGAGTTTGCGGCGGGTGATACGATAGCCTTTGCGTTTGCCATGGAGCCACGGCGGATATATCCCTCGTTCCGCATCAGTGCGGACTCGGGCAAGGTCGCCTTTATGCGCGGACCGCTCGTCTACTGTGCCGAAGGGGCAGACAACGAAGGCTGTGTGCTGAACCTGCGCGTTAAGCGGGACGCAGAGCCGCAGCTGCTTCCGTTCAGGAAGGATGAGCTGTTCGGGGTGCAGAAGCTGTCGGTCGCAGGACGGCGGCTTGCTGATACGGGTGCCTTGTACGGCGGAGAGCGGCCGCAGGAAGAGGACTGTGCTATCACGCTCATTCCCTATTATGCCTGGGCGAACCGGGGCGAAAACGAGATGCGGGTCTGGCTCCCGGAAGCATGAGGTTGCCGGGGAGTACAGGCCCGCAGAGAGCTGCCGCTTTAGTTCAGTGCGGCGAGGTTCTTGTAGCTTGCCTTGAGTGCGGGATAGATCTGGGTGTAGAGCTTGTAGAACTTCTCGTACTCAGCGCTGTTTTCCGCAATCGGGTTCTGCGGCGGGTTGGTCTTGATGACTGCGTCGCAGGCCTGGGGCACTGATGACCAGATGCCCGTACCGACTCCGGCGAGGATGGCGACGCCGAGGGCGGGTCCTTCCTTGCTGGCAACCGTCGTAACCGGGCAGCCGTAGACGTCGGCGAGCATCTGCCGCCACAGGGGGCTTGAACCGCCGCCGCCGCAGGCGAGCATCGTGTCGGTCTTGACGCCCATGCCGCGCAGCACTTCCATGGAGTCCCGCTGGCTGTAGGTGACGCCTTCCATGACGGCGCGCAGCAGGTGCTGTTTCGTGTGCATTGCGGACAGGCCGAAGAAGACGCCGCGGCAGTCGGGATCCAGGTGCGGGGTGCGTTCGCCCATCAGGTAGGGCAGGTAGAGCAGCTTGTCGCAGCCGATCGGGATGCGCTCGGCCTCCTTGTCCATCAGGAAGTAGGGATCCTTGCCCATGCCGGCCGCGGTCAGGATTTCTTCATTGCAGAAGTTGTCGCGGAACCACTTGAGCGAGAGGCCTGCCGCCTGGGTAACGCCCATGACGTGCCATGCACCGGGGACGGCACAGCAGAAGGTGTGGACGCGGCCGGCGGGGTCGATCGAAAGCTTTGACGTATGGGCAAAGACGACACCCGACGTTCCGATCGTCGTGAATGCGCGGCCGTCAACGACCGTTCCCGTTCCCACGGCGGCGGCGGCATTGTCTCCTGCACCTCCGACGACCGGGGTTCCTTCCTTGAGTCCGCACAGGTCGGCAGCCTTTGCGGTGACCTTTCCGGTGACTTCGGGTGACTCATAGACTTTGGCGAGCAGGGCCTTGTCGATTCCGAGCTTGCCGAGCAGTTCGTCCGACCACTGGCGGTGCGGCACGTCAAGGAGCTGCATGCCCGAGGCGTCGCTGACTTCGGTTGCGAACTCGCCCGTGAGCATGTAGCGCACGTAGTCTTTGGGCAGCAGGATGTGGGCGCACTTGGCGTAGGTCTCCGGTTCGTTGTTGCGGACCCAGAGGATTTTTGATGCGGTAAAGCCGGTCAGCGCAGGGTTTGCCGTTATGTCGATGAGCTTCTTTGCACCGACTTTGCCTGTTATTTCCTCACATTCTTTGGCGGTCCGCTGGTCACACCAGATGATGCTCCTGCGCAGGACGTTGCCGTCCCTGTCCAGCATGACCAGTCCGTGCATCTGGCCGGAAATGCCGATGCCCTTGATGTCTTCCTTTTTGACTCCGCTCTTTGCGATGACTGCCTTCATGCCTTCCACCGAGGCATTCCACCAGTCCAGCGGATCCTGTTCCGCCCAGCCGTTCTGAGGCTGGTACAGGGGATATTCCACAGTCTTGGAGGCAAGGGGGGTGCCTGCCTCATCGAAAATCACGGTCTTTGTGCCGCTCGTTCCAAGGTCAACGCCGATAAGATACGCCATTGTGCTCGTCCATCCTTTATATAATAGAAGTTATACTATTATACCACGGCTTTTGCGGGAAATGAATAGGGAAATTTGATAATGCGGGAGCGGGCATGTTCCGCAGCGGCGGCAGGCCGGAAGCGGGGGGAGTGGGGCGGCAGCGTTCTTACCTGCCGGCATTACGAAAAATTATCCGCATCTTTTGGGGAATGAACTTGTTGCTCTGTTCCCTATCGGATATAATCTGCCCATGGTCGTCGTATTAAAGAAAGAAATCACTCCTGCGGAGCGCAGTGCGATAGAAAGCTTCCTGACCGGCAGGCAGTTCAAGCTCAATGAGATTGTCGGAGAGGAAGATACGGTCATTGCCGCCGTCGGCAGGCTGTCCGTGGACCGCCGTGAGGTGGAGGCAATGCCGGGGGTTGCGCAGGTTATCCCCATCAGCAGGCCCTACAAGCTGGCAAGCCGCGAGTTCAAGCGGGAAGATACCGTCGTGGAAGTTCCCAACGGACGCGGGCAGAAAATCCGCATCGGCGGCCAGCGGGTTGCCGTCATAGCAGGCCCCCGGGCGGTGGAAAGCCGCAGTCAGCTCATGGAGACGGCCGCCCGGGTTGCGGCGAGCGGGGCCGTCATGCTGCGCGGCGGTGCCTACGAGCCCAACTCTTCCCCCTACAACTTTCAGGGACTCGGTGAGGAAGCACTGAAGTACCTCAAGGAGGCGGGCGAGCGCTACGGCCTTCCCGTCGTGACCGAACTGGTTTCCATAAACCATATTCCCCTCATGCAGGACTATGTCGATGTCTTTCAGATCGGGGCGCGGACGATGCAGGACTTTGACCTGCTCAAGGCGGTCGGGGCAACCGGCAAGCCCGTCATCCTGCGCCGCAGCTACTCGGCAACGCTCGAGGAACTGCTGATGTCGGCCGAATACCTGCTTTCCAGCGGGACCGACAGCGTCATCCTGTGCGAGCGGGGCATCCGCACCTTTGAGAAGGCGACCCGCAATACGCTTGACCTGTCTGCCGTCCCCGTCCTGCGCCAGCTGACCCACCTGCCGATCATCGTGGACCCGAGCCATACCGTCCTGACCCGCGACAAGGTGGGGGCCATGGGGCTTGCTGCGGTTGCGGCGGGAGCAGACGGCCTCATGGTGGAAGTGCACAGCGACCCCGGCAGGGCCCTGGTGGACGGTGCCCAGTCCATGCTGCCCGAACAGTTTGACAAGATGATGCACGACGTTGAAGCCCTTGCCCCCGTGATGGGAAAGTCCGTTGCCCACATCAGGCAGGAGCTGCCTTCAGTCGTCCGCGTGGAGTCGGGCGGCAGGAGGAAGGAAAAGGTCGTCGTCGCCTATTCCGGCAAGCGGGGGGCCTATGCCGAACAGGCGATTTCCCGCTACTTTGATGCGGCGGACTGCGAGAGCACCCCCGTGGACTCCTTTGCCGAGATCTTTCAGGCCGTCATAGACGGCAAGGCTGACTACGGCATGGTTCCGATTGAAAATTCGCTCGCCGGTTCGGTCTATCAGAACTACGACAACTTTACCCGCTTTGAGGACGTGAGCATCGTCGGGGCGGTGACGCTGAACATCCGCCATGCCCTGCTCGGTGTGAAGGGGAGCAGCCTTGCCGACATAAAGCAGGTGTGCTCGCACCCGCAGGCCCTGAGCCAGTGCAGGAAGTTTCTGGATGCCCACCGGGACTGGCGGCAGCTGGAGTCCCAGTCTACGGCGACGGCGGCGGAGACGGTTGCAAGGGCTGCTTCAAGGGACTGCGCCGTGATTGCAAGTCCCCGCAATGCTTCCCTGTACGGGCTTGACCTGCTTGCGGAGGACATTGAGGACGATCCGGGCAACTTTACCCGCTTCGTCGTCATCCAGTCCAATTCTGCGGACGGCAGGGGGATTTCCGGCGAGCTGAACATTGTGCCCAACATGGCAAGCTTCATCATCAAGACCAGGAACGAACCGGGTGCGCTCTACAGTGTACTGGGAATTTTCAATGACTGCCGCCTGAACCTGACCCGTCTGGAGTCCCGCCCCATTGCGGGGGAGCCGTGGAAGTACTGGTTCTACATGGATGCGGAATTGAAAGGTCCTGACGGGCAGCTCCCAGCCGTGGCGGCCGCTTCCGTCGTTGCGGGCCTGATGGCGAAGCTGAACGAAAAGACCGAGTATGTGCGCCTTCTGGGCATGTACGCCGAAGAGGGGAAGTAGGGCGGGGCGCGAGGCTTCCGCTCCCTGCGGCAGGGCTGCAGCTGTGCCGGTGCCGTGCTGTCCGTTAGCGGACCCGTCTGCCTGAATCCTGTTTGCATATCTTTTAAAACTGTGCTATAATGCATGCTGCATGTAATTGCTGCGATTTTTGCAACTGGAGTTTTGCCATGAACACGAAGAAGATGTCGCTCAGGACGGAGGTCCTGATCGGATCGATCGGCTCAATGCTGATTGTCGCTTTGTTCCTCAGTCTTTCCTATATAGTGCTGCTGATGCATGTCGTGAAGACGACCACAATCCGGTCCGTTGACCAGACGATGGAAATGCTGGACAAGGAGGTTTCCGGGATCCTCGGCGAGTACAACGATCTGGTGCAGACCCTCTCGGATGTCGTTCCGCCCCTTGCCGGTGACCGGGAAAAGCTGACGGAAGTGATTCACAGCATGGGCCGGGGCCTGCCGTCCGACACGCTCCTGTACTATGCGACGGCGGAACAGATCTGGGAGGGCGGGACGCTGATCTCCCATTCCGGCTGGGAGGCAGCCCCGGACTTTGACATGCAGTCCCGCCTCTGGCACAAGAATGCCGTAAACAACCGGTCTTCCATCTGCTATACCGAACCCTTTAACGACGTGAATACGGGCAAGACAATCGTTACGATCAGCTACCGGGTCCTTGACGAGAGCGGGAAGATTATCGGCGTTTCCGCCTTTGACATCGTGCTCGACGGCCTGAGCAAGGCGGTCCGGGACATCCGCCTTTCGGAGAACAGCAGCATAAACATCGTTACGAAAGATGGCCTGTACCTGACGAACTCGGACAGTTCCGCAATCATGAGCAGGAACTACTTTGACGATGTTTCGTTCACGTCGTACAGCAGGGACTCCTACCTGGACAGCTTTTCCAAGGCCTTCATCGAAGGCGGGAACTTTTACGGCATGCACCCGATTGCAAATACGGACTGGTTCATCGTGGTGGACGGTCCCGAGTCTGATTTTTCCGGCGAGCACACGAGGCTGATTCCCTTCCTGTTCCTGGGGCTGGCGTGTCTTGTCCTGCTGATGGCCTTGACGGACATCGTGCTTTCCAACCGGGTGTCCGGCAATTTCAGGACGCTCGCTGCGGGCTGTGAGCGCATTGCACAGGGGGACTTTTCCCGCCGCTATCCCGACTTCTTCACCAAAGAGGCCGCCATGCTTGCGACCGGCTTCAACCTCTTCTCCGAAAAGCTTGAGGGCATGATCGGGTCCATCAAGGGCTCCAGTTCCAGCCTCGGCGTCGTTTCCGGGGACATGAAGGAGAGCGTTGCGTCCGTTTCACAGTCGATGACGAGCATACGCGAGGGGCTGGATACGGTGCAGAATCAGATGAAGAATCAGTCCGACGGCTTTAACGGGGCTTCTGATGTCATACGGAACGTGACTTCCAGCATTGAAACGGTCAACGAGATGATAGACAGCCAGACGAAGGGAATCCGCGATTCCTCGTCCGCCGTCAGCAAGCTCGTGCAGAGCATTGAGCAGATAAGCGGTACCATGGAAAGCATGGCGGTCTCCTTTAACCAGCTGGACCGGGAAGCCCAGAGCGGCATGGCCAAGCAGGAGAAGGTAAACGAGCGCATTTCGCAGATAGAACAGCAGTCCCAGATGCTTCAGGAGGCAAACACGGCGATCGCTTCTATTGCCGAGCAGACCAACCTGCTTGCAATGAACGCCGCAATCGAGGCGGCTCATGCGGGCGAGGCAGGAAAGGGCTTTGCAGTCGTCGCAGACGAAATCCGCAAGCTGTCCGAGACTTCTTCCGGGCAGTCCAAGACGATCGGCGAGCAGCTCAAGAACATACAGGACAGTATCGGCGAGATTGTCGCCGCCTCGCAGGAGTCAAGCGAGGCATTCTCCGGAGTGTCGGTGCGGATTCAGGAGACGGATGCACTCGTGCGGTCGGTGCGGAGTTCGCTTGAAAGCCAGAATGAGGATTCCCGTCGCGTCATTGCGTCCCTGTCCGGCATGGACAAGACGGCCGAGAACGTCCGTTCTTCCTCCCGCACGATGGCGGAAGGCAGCCGCCGGGTTCTGGATGAGATGGACAAGCTCCGCTCATCGCTTGAGGCTGTCAGCGAGAGCGTGTCCAGCATGTCCGGGAATGCGCAGAGCGTTGCCCGGAGCGGCATGCGGCTGGAAAAGTGCGTGGAAGAGCTGGATTCCAGCGTGACCCGGATCGGAAACGACGTAGACCAGTTCAAGACGGCATAGGGCAGCGCCTGCGGGTGGGGGCAGAGGCTGACCTGCGGTGACGCCTCGGCGGTTCAGCTGCGTTTTTCGGCATGGAGGACGTAGTTCATCCAGTCATCGCAGTCGCACTCGTGTATGCCGCCCCGGATGCAGATGCCCGCTCTCTTGACGGAATCTTTGTTCTTGCTTATGAGCGGGTGCCAGGCTTCCAGTTCCCGGCCCTCCTTTAAAAGCCGGTAGGCGCAGCTGTCGGGGAGCCAGGTGCAGGAGGCGAGTTTTTCCTTCGTAAGCTTCTCGCAGTCGGGGCTTTCGGAGAAGCGTTTTTCGTATACCGTGCACCTGTTCGTCTTCAGGTCAAGGAAGTCGCAGGCCACTTTCGTATAGAACAGCTTCTCCTTCCTGCCCCGCCCGGACAGGTATTTCCGGTAACAGCACCTGCCGCAGCCGTCGCATAAAGCTTCCCACTCCTCATCCGTGAGCTCAGACAGTTTTTTCCTCTTCCAGAACTCCTCTTGCACCGCAGTTTCCCCCTGACTGTCTCTTATTATAGTGCAATTATAGCGCAATCAGTGCTCCGTGGACAGGCGGCGGGGCAGGCCGCAGCACGGAAACCTGAGGTTTCCGAACAGCTCTATTGAGAAAATGCCCCGGGCAGACGTGCTGCTGCCGTTGAAACTCAAGCCCCGATTGTATATAATGCGCACTGAGATACAGAGGAGATTTCAGGAACATGCTGACTGACATAGAGATAGCGCAGAAATGCAAGATGCTTCCCGTCGCGGATGTCGCGGGGAAGATCGGAATTCAGGCGGAGGATCTGGACTTCTACGGCAGCTACAAGGCCAAGCTGTCGTTCAAGGCCCTCGCGCGGCTGCAGAAGAAGGCCGCCGACCCTGCCGGCCGGGGCAGGCTGATCCTTGTGACGGCGATGACGCCGACTGCTGCGGGCGAAGGCAAGTCTACCGTGACGGTCGCACTCGGCGACGGCCTGCGCAAGATCGGAAAGAACGCAGTCATTGCGCTCCGTGAGCCGTCGCTCGGTCCCTGCTTCGGCGTGAAGGGCGGGGCCTGCGGGGGCGGCTATGCCCAGGTGGTCCCGATGGAAGACATCAACCTGCATTTTACCGGGGACATTCATGCGATTACCGCCGCCAACAACCTGATGGCGGCCCTCATAGACAACTCCCTCCAGCAGGGCAATCCGCTCGGGATCGACCCCCGGACGGTCAGCTGGAAGCGCTGCGTTGACCTGAACGACCGCGCCCTCCGCAACGTGATAATCGGTCTGGGAAGCCGCATAGACGGGGTGCCCCGCGAGAGCCACTTTCAGATTTCCGTCGCAAGCGAAATCATGGCGATTGTCTGCCTGTCACGGACAATCAGCGAGCTCAAGGAACGGATTTCCCGCATTACGATCGGCGAGACCTACGACAAGAAGGCCGTTACCTTCGGCCAGCTGGGCTGTACCGGCGCCGTCGCCGCCCTGCTCAAGGACGCCGTCCGGCCCAACCTCGTGCAGACCCTGGAGCACACGCCAGCCTTCATCCACGGCGGCCCCTTTGCAAACATTGCCCACGGCTGCAATTCAATCAATGCGACCCTTGCCGCCCTTGCCCTGAGCGAGTACACGGTGACCGAGGCGGGCTTTGCCGCTGATCTGGGCGCGGAGAAGTTCATGGACATCAAGTGCCGCCTGAACGGCCTTGCTCCCGATGCTGCCGTCATCGTCGTGACGGCCCGCGCGCTCAAGATGCACGGCGGCGTGGCAAAAAATGAGCTTTCTGCCGAAGATGTCAGTGCACTGGAAAAAGGCTTCGCAAACGTCCGCGTGCACATAGAGAACATGGCGAAGTTCGGCGTCAAGACCGTACTTGCCGTCAACCGCTTTGCGACCGACAGCGAAGCCGAACTGGCAAGGATACGGGAACTTGCTGCCGCTGCCGGTTCCGCCGCCGTGCTCTGCGAAGGCTGGGGCAAGGGCGGCGACGGCGCCGTGGAACTTGCGGAGAAGGTCGTGGAGCTTGCGGACGGAAAGAACGCATTCAAGCCCCTCTACCCGCTGGACATGCCGCTCAGGGACAAGATAGAGACGCTTGCGAAGGAAATCTACCGGGCGGGCAGCGTGGAGTTCGACAGCAAGGCGCTCAAGAAGCTCAAGGCATACGGCGAGGCAGGATACGGCAATCTGCCCGTCTGCATGGCGAAGACCCAGAATTCCATCTCGCACGACAAGGCCCTGCAGGGGGCGCCCTCAGGATATGCTTTCCCGGTGCGGGACGTGCAGCTCTATTCCGGGGCGGGTTTTGTCGTTGCCTTCGCGGGCGACATCATGGACATGCCCGGCCTGCCCAAGGCTCCGTCTGCGCTGAACATCGACGTGGACGACGAGGGCGTCATTACGGGCCTGTTCTAGGCGGCCGGTGCAGTTCAGGAATGCGGCGCACGCTGCCGGGCGGGTGCTGCTTCCTGCAAAATTCCTGCGGGACGTTACCTTTTGCGGCCTGCCGGGGTTTTGTTTACAAGGGAGACAGTTTCAGGCAGCCCCGCGGCTCCATTGCAGCGGGCGCTTGAAGCTTGACAATAATCCTTGCAGGATTACAGTAGCATTATAGAAAGGAAAAAGGAGACTACCGTGCGAAAATTGACACTTCTTGTGTGCGCAATGTGTTTGATGGGATGTGCTGCGTTTGCGGATGATATCGTCGGATTCTGCGGCATTCCGTTCGGGACTTCGATGGAGAAGGCCCTCGATTTGATGGAAAAGGCCGGCTGGAGTCATTCCCATACCAATAACTCGACCGGCGGGCTTTCCTTCACCGGCGGCAAATACGGCGGGATGAAGGGGGGCAAGATAGAGCTGCGCTTTGACAATGACAAGCTCTACCTGGGCCTGTTTGACTTAAAGTATAATTCCGGGACGGAAGCAGAGATGAACAGCCTGAACCATGAGCAGGACATCATCGAAAAATACAGCCTCATGCTCACCGAGGAGTCCACCGTCATGCCGGTCTCCCTCTATACCTGCCGGAACGGCAATACGGTTGCGATAACCCGCTTTTCGCTCGGGGACAACCTTCCGTCAATCTATATGCTTGTCTTTACCGAAGGCAAGGATGACGATTTATAGCGCCGATGCAGAACTGCTATACGGGTTTTCATGCCGTGGAAGAACGGCTCCGCCGCTACGGCGCGGAAAAGAAACACTCTGCATCACTGCATGTCCTCTACAGTAAGGCCGGTCCGCGGGTAAAGAAGATTCTTTCGCTTGCGGAAGACTGCGGGGTACCCTGCGAGCAGGTTGAGCCCCGGGTGCTCGACGGTCAGGTGCGTTCCCTCCCCCCGGAGGCTCAGGATCACCGGGGCATTGTCCTGCTGGCGGACGGCGAGGAGGAGCGGTCCGGGAACCTCGTGCAGCTGGATCAGTGGCTTTCTGCCTGTCCTGAGGAGGCGACGGTCGTCCTGCTTGACGGCGTGACCGATCCCCACAACGTCGGGGCGGTCCTGCGCAGCTGTGACCAGCTCGGGGCGGCCCTGCTCATCACCGGAGAGCGGCGGAGCGCGTCGAACATACAGGACAGCGAGGTGATTGCCCGGAGCAGTGCGGGGGCGAGCGCCTATATCCCCGTTGCGGTCGTGACGAACCTGGTCCGTGCGGTCGGCCGGCTCAAGGATACCGGCTTCTGGATTTACGGGGCGGACATGGGCGGATCCCCCCTGCAGCAGGTCAGTTTTGCGGCCCGGTCCTGCCTCGTGATGGGCAGCGAAGGGTCCGGCATTTCCCGCCTGCTGGAGTCCTCGTGCGACCAGATTATTTCCATTCCTACCTGCGGCAGGATTGACAGCCTGAACGTCTCCGTCGCCGCCGGAATTCTCCTCTATGAGCGGCGCAGGCAGGCCGTAACGGCGGCTGGCGGACGCTGACGGTTCACTGTCACACGTTCGCTGTCACACTGCCAGAACTCTGCTGCCTGCCGGCCCCCTGTACGGCTTCCTGCCGCTGTGCTTCCCGCTTTTTGTTTCTCTGCAACGCTACTGAAAGATCTGTTTTCCTCTTGACCAATAACGCTATAGCTAGTAGAATATGAACATAGAAGACCATATATATGGTGTTTTTGACTGTGCCGCAAAGCTAGCTGGGACAAGCAGATAGCTTTGGCAGATACAAAAGTTTTACATATAAAGTGCAAGAGGGTGGAAATGAACATCATCAAGAGGAGCGGTGCTGAAGTTCTTTTTGACCGGAGAAAAATCGTAAAGGCAATTGAAAAGGCGAATGTGCGGGTTACGGAGGCCAAACGGCTTACCGCTGCCCAGATAGATTCGATTGCTGATGACATCGAGATAGACTGCCACCGGGAGGGGCATGCCCTGAATGTTGAGGACATTCAGGATCTGGTAGAAACCGGCATCATGGAGCGCGGTGCCTTTGAAGTTGCCAAGCTCTACATCACCTACCGCTACCACCACCAGCTGCGGCGCCGGGAGAACACGACCGACAAGCAGATCCTGAGCCTCATCGAAGAGAACAACGAGGAGGTCAAGCAGGAGAACTCCAACAAGAATCCCACCGTTGTTTCCGTTCAGCGCGATTACATGGCAGGAGAGGTCAGCAAGGACATTACGCGCCGCTTCCTGCTGGACAAGGACATTGTCGAAGCCCATGAGGCAGGCATCATCCACTTTCACGATGCCGACTACTTTGCCCAGCACATGCACAACTGCGACTTGGTGAACTTGGAGGACATGCTCCAGAACGGTACGGTGATCAGCGGCACGAAGATAGACCGGCCCCATTCATTTTCCACTGCCTGCAATATCGCGACGCAGATTATCGCTCAGGTCGCTTCCTGCCAGTACGGGGGGCAGTCCATTTCCCTTGCCCATCTTGCCCCCTTTGTCGAAGTGAGCCGCGAGAAGTTCAAGAAGGAAATCCGCGAGATGGCTCAGGCAACGAATCTTAACCTGAGCGATGCGCAGTTCAACTATATGGTCAACCAGCGGCTCAAGGACGAGATCAAGCGCGGTGTCCAGACGATTCAGTACCAGGTCATCACCCTCATGACGACGAACGGACAGGCACCCTTCGTGACGGTCTTCATGTATCTGGGCGAAGCGAAGAACGAGCAGGAGAAGTCCGACCTCGCGCTCGTCATAGAGGAAGTCCTGCACCAGCGCTATCAGGGCGTCAAGAACGAGGCGGGTGCCTGGATTACGCCCGCCTTCCCCAAGCTGATTTACGTGCTTGAGGAGGACAACATTACGCCGGGCAGCAAGTACTATCCGCTGACGGAACTTGCAGCCCGCTGTACGACGCGGCGCATGGTCCCTGACTACATCAGCGAGAAGATGATGCTTGAGCTCAAGGTGGACGGCAACGGCGACGGCAACTGCTATCCCTGCATGGGCTGCCGTTCTTTCCTTACGCCTGACCGCTCGGGAAACGGCTACGGCAATGTTGCGGGGGCGCTCAACTGGCAGTCCGGCAAGTCCAAGTATTACGGCCGCTTTAATCAGGGGGTCGTTACGCTGAACCTCGTTGACGTCGCCTGTTCTTCCGGGAAGGATGAGCAGAAGTTCTGGGCGCTCATGAAGGAACGCCTTGAACTGTGCCACCGTGCCCTCCAGACCCGCCACAAGCGGCTGATGGGGACGAAGAGCGACGCCGCCCCCATCCTCTGGCAGAACGGTGCGCTTGCCCGCCTGAAGAAGGGCGAGACTATCGACAAGCTGCTTTACGGCGGCTATTCCACTATCTCCCTGGGCTATGCCGGCCTCTACGAGTGTACGAAGTACATGACGGGCCACTCCCACACCGAACCGGAAGGCAAGCCCTTCGCGCTCAAGGTGATGCACGCCATGAACGATGCCTGCCAGAAGTGGAAGGAAGAAGAGAACATGGACTATTCCCTCTACGGCACCCCGCTGGAAAGCACGACCTACAAGTTCGCCAAGTGCCTCAAGAAGCGCTTCGGCATTATTCCCGGCGTAACCGACAAGAATTACATCACGAACTCCTATCACGTTCACGTGACCGAGAAAATCGATGCCTTTACCAAGCTCAAGTTTGAAAGCGAGTTCCAGAAGCTTTCTCCGGGCGGTGCGGTGAGCTACGTTGAAGTGCCGAACATGGAAGGCAACATTCCTGCCGTGATGACCCTGCTCAAGTATATCTATGACAACATCATGTATGCCGAGCTGAACACGAAGAGCGACTTCTGTCAGAAATGCGGCTACACGGGTGAAATCAATATCGTGAACGAAGATGACAAGCTGCTGTGGGAGTGTCCCTGCTGCGGCAACCGTGACCAGTCCACGATGAATGTCGCCCGCCGTACCTGCGGCTACATCGGGACCCAGTACTGGAACCAGGGGCGGACGCAGGAGATAAAGGAGCGGGTCCTCCATCTTTAGAGTACTGCATCGCAGTGCACTCACTTGTAACGGCTTTGCTCATGAAGGGCGGTCGGAATCTGGATGTTCCGGCCGCCTCTTTTATTTCCTGCCGGAACACGCTATAATCATGTCATGCGAAAGTTCCATGTCGTTTCACCATACGAGCCTTCCGGTGACCAGCCGGAGGCCATACGGGCTCTCGCAGACGGAGTTCTGCGCGGTGACCGCTGCCAGACCCTCAAGGGGGTAACGGGGAGCGGCAAGACCTTTACGATGGCGAAAATCATTGAAGCCGTCCAGAAGCCTACGCTCGTCATCAGCCACAACAAGACTCTGTCTGCCCAGCTGTACCGCGAATTCAAGACCTTCTTTCCCGACAATGCCGTGGAATACTTCGTTTCCTACTACGACTACTATCAGCCGGAAGCCTATGTCCCCGCACGTGATCTGTATATCGAAAAGGATGCCTCGATAAACGATGAGATAGACAAACTGCGCCTTGCCGCCACCTATGCGCTCATGGAACGGCGGGACGTCGTCATCGTTGCGACGGTCTCCTGCATATACGGCCTGGGTATGCCTGACCTGTACAAGGAGATGTGCATTCATGTGGAAAAGGGCCAGCAGCTTGACCCGCAGGAATTCGGCCGGCAGCTGATTTCGCTCCAGTACCAGCGGAACGACATGATTCTGGAACGGGGAAAATTCCGCATACGGGGCGACACGCTCGAAGTCTTTCCCTCCTACATGGAAACGGATCAGGCCTACCGCATTGAGATGGATTTTGAGGACGTTGCCAGAATCCGCCGCTTTGATGCAATTTCGGGGCAGACTATCGAAGAACTGGATGAACTGCAGCTGTACCCCGCCAAGCACTTTGTCGTTCCCAAGGACATGCTCTTTTCGGCGACCGACCGCATTCTTGCGGAACTGGATGCCCGGCTGGAGGAACTGCGGGCGCAGGGCAAGATGCTCGAGGCGGAACGGCTCAAGACGCGGACGACCTACGACATTGAGATGATGCGGGAGATGGGCTACTGCTCCGGCATTGAAAACTACTCTGCCCCCATTGCGGGCCGGATGAGCGGGGAGCCGCCTGCAACCCTGCTCCACTATTTCCCCGACGACTTCCTCTGCCTCATTGACGAGGCGCACGTCACGGTTCCCCAGATCGGTGCGATGTACGAGGGGGACCGGCGGCGCAAGCAGAACCTGATAGACTTCGGCTTCCGCCTGCCGTCAGCGCTGGACAACCGGCCGCTCAAGGTGGAAGAGTTCAACAGAAAGATGAACCAGATCATCTTTGTCACGGCGACTCCCCGCCCCGAAGAAGTCAAGCAGTCCACGCAGGTCGTCGAGCAGATGATACGCCCGACCGGCCTCCTGGATCCGCTCATCGAAGTGCGGCCCAGCGAAGGGCAGATGCAGGACATTTACCGGGAAGTACAGGCCCGCATTGCGAAAAAGGAGCGCTCGCTGATCCTGACGCTGACCAAGAAGATGGCCGAAGACTTGACCGACTATCTTTCCGGTCTGAACATGAAGGTCAAGTACATCCACAGTGAAATCGATACCTTTGAGCGGGTGGAAATCCTCAAGTCCCTCCGCTCGGGTGAAATAGACGTGCTGATCGGAATCAACCTGCTGCGCGAAGGCATAGACCTGCCGGAGGTGTCGTTCATTGCGATACTCGATGCCGACAAGATCGGCTTCCTGCGCAGTACTACCTCGCTCATCCAGATTATCGGCCGGGCTGCCCGCAATGCGGAAGGCGTTGTCGTCATGTATGCGGACCGCATGAGCGACGCGATGAAGGAAGCGATTACCGAAACCAGGCGGCGCCGCGAGATACAGGAAGCCTATAATGCGGAACACGGCATTACGCCCCAGACCATCCGGAAGGCCGTCGAGGACATTCTGGAACATCAGAAGGTTGATGCCGAAGAGACTGCCGCCGTGGAGCTTGCAGCGCTCAAGAAGAGCGCAAATCTGCTCGTGCCCGCCCAGCGGCATAAGCTGATAGAAGCGCTCAAGAAGGAAATGATGACCGCTGCGGACCACCTGGACTACGAGCAGGCAGCCGTGTACCGCGATCAGATTCAGGAAATAGAAAAGACCTACGGCAAGTAGCCTTACAGGGCCTTGAGTGCCTGCATGAGCCGCTGCAGGAGTGCTTCCCGTACATCAGCGGGGATCGTTTCGTTTATGGCATCGTATTCGGGAGCAAAGACCGCATCCTGCACCTTGCCGCCCTTGACAAAGTAGGCTGTCGGTGCGTCCAGATGCTTGATGCCCGCCTCATCATAGGGCAGGTAGTCAAATGCCATCTGTACCAGCAGGTCATAGTTGTCGATGTCCAGGTTTGATTTCCAGTTCGGATTTCCCCGGGTGTTGACGTAATAGACCTTGCTGTGCCCGGTCCGCTTTGCTGCCTCATTCAGCACCGGCATGAAGTCCCGGCACCAGGGACATTTTGAAAAGCCGAAGAAAACGGCGAACGTTTCATTCCTGTGCAGCCGGTCATACATGTCCTGCACCGATGATGTGACATACACGTAGTCTGCCGCTGCATCGTATGTCGCATAGTCGGACATATCCGCCTTTGTTCCCCCGCCGGCGGCCTGCGTGCCGTCACGGCCCCTGCCTGATGCGCATGCCGCCATACTGAGTGTCAGGAACACTGCCAGCAGAATCTGTACTACCGTACCCGTTATTTTTTTCATATCGTTCTCCTCTTATAAATCTTCTGCTAAATTTTCTGTAAAATCTCCTGCGCATGCATTTCTTACGCGCAGAAAATGTGCAGGCGCAGCTGTAGCTGCCGTACTGTCTGGTTACCGGTTTTCCGCCGTTTTACCGTCTTTTACCGTTACCGTCCGACCGTGTGAATCAGCGCCGTGCTGATATCCCGCGTAAAGCCGTCGTCGCTGTAAAGCCGGTAACCGTTTCCGTTCCCGACAAAGTCCAGTTTGCCCGCGTCTATGTCCGCGCTCGACGCTGCTTCCATCGCGTTCCGTGCGATCGGCACGAGGCAGCCCTTCCGCACGAAGAAGACGACGGCATCCGTCGGAACGCTGACGAAATAGGAGCCCTTGCCCTTTTCTTCCGTCGTAATCCGGCCTTTCTGCCAGGTCACCTTTGTCATCGCTTCCGGCAGGTAGACGTAGCGTGACGTTGCGTTCTGCCGGTAGACCGGTGCAATCATGATGCCCTCACCGACGAGCAGCTGGTCTTCGCACTCAAGGGCGTGGTGGTCTTCCGGCCAGTCAAATCCGATCGGCCGGATGTACATGCCGCCGGACAGGGCTGCCTTGACGAACTCGCTGTAGATGTAGGGCAGGAGGGCATAGCGCAGGGCGAGGATGCTCTTGAAGGCTTCCGTATCACCGAAGGCGTAGCATTCCTGCTCCCTCGTGTTCCATGCACTGTGGTTCCGCATGAGGGGAGTAAAGACACCCAGGGCGAGCCAGCGCAGCACGAGGTCGCGGGTCGTGCTTTCTCCGAAACCGCCGATGTCTGCTCCCGAATACAGGAATCCCGCCATGTTCAGCGAGGGCAGCATCTTGATTTCCTGCTCAAGGTGTTCCCAGGAGGATTTGTTGTCTCCCGTCCAGATGCCTCCGTAGCGGTGCGAGCCCGTGCAGGACGCCCTGCTGTACAGGAGCATGCGGCGGTCGGGCGAAATCTTCCGCAGGGCCTCTGCGCTTGCCTTCGTCATCATCGCTCCGTAGAGGTTGTGGATCCGGTCATGCCGGATTTTCCCGCCGTTCAGCGCATCGCCACCCGCCGTGGAGCCGCCCGAAATCGTATGGTCCGGGCTGCCGCTGCCTGCCGTATGCAGCGTATGATAGAAGGACTTGTAGTCTTCCATCGTGCTGAAGGTGCTGGAACTCAAGGGGGTAAACTGGAAGAAGCTGTCTATGTCCAGATTCTTCCCGGCGAAACTCGCGATTTTTTCGAAAACCGCCTTGAGGCTGTCTTTTGTATAGAAGAGGGCGGGTTCGTTCATGTCGTTCCAGAAGCCTTCAATGCCGCGGTCGGTCAGCTTTTTGTACTGCATGCCGAACCATGCTGCCGCTTCCGGGTTCATGAAATCCGTAAAGCAGGACTCTCCCGGCCACACGCCGGCGGTAAAGTCACTGCCGTCTTCCCTCTTGCAGAAGAAGCCCCTGTCGCGGCCTTCCTCGTAGACGTCGTAGCCGTCCTGTACCTTGATGCCCGCATCGATTATCGGAATGAGGCGGACACCGTTTTCCTTGAGCCGGTCGGAAAGGGCGGCAAGGTCGGGAAATTTTGCCGTGTCAACGGTAAAGTCCTTGTAGCTTTCCATGTAGTCTATGTCAAGGCATACCGCGTCAAGCGGCAGTCCGTTTTTCCGGTACTGGTCCACGACCTTGAGTATGTCGGCTTCGTTCCTGTAGCCCCAGCGGCTCTGCTGAAAACCGAAGGCCCAGCGGGGAGGAATATAGCTCTGGCCGATGAGGCGGCGGTACTGGCGTACCACGTCGTTCAGCTCGCTTTCAATCCGGTCGGGGGCGGGCGTGATGACGTACACGTCAAGTCCCGTGTCCGCGCTCGTGACGGCAAGTTCCGCCTCGTCGGTCCAGCCGATGTCAAAGCGGACGCGGGCGGGACTGTCAAAGAACACCGCAAAGCAGATGCTGTTAAAGCGGGAACTGTTGTACACAATCAGGAAGTTGTGCGCCCCGTACATGGAATGCGTAAACTCGTCCTGATTGGGAACGTCGGAACACCAGCTTTCGTACAGGCCGCCCCGCTTGTTGATTCCCCGCATCTGTTCGCCCAGGCCGAACACCAGATCCCCCCGGTCCATCCGGTAGGTCCACTTGAAGGGGCTGGCGGAGCAGAGCGTTCCGAACTGCATGACCGCACCCGACGGGGCGGCCTCCAATTCCTGAACGACTGCCCCGGTCGGAATTGTTTTTCCAAACGTAAATCGCTCTATCATCGTTCTGTTATCGTTCTGTCATAGTGCAGCAGTACAGCCTAGCGCAGCTGGATGTATTCGCTCCAGTGGGGCTGGTTGTAGATATCCGTAAAGCGGTACATCAGGCGCACGCTGCCGCTTCCGACATCGACATTGCTGATTTCCATCGTATCCATCGAAGAACCGACCGTCATCTGCTCGCCCAGATAGTAGCTGTCCTTGTAGTCGCCCTTGTAGCTGTAATAGTCGCAGAGGAAATCCAGCTTGTCACCCTGCTTGAGTGAAATCATGTTCTTTGCAACGACGTCGCTCGTCTTCTTGTCATAGTCCGGCGCAGCTCCGGCGATATAGCCGTAGGGATGGTCATTGTCAAAGACAATCCAGAGGTTCACGCGCTCGCCGTTGAGCAGGGCGGGAACACGGCCCGTTATCGTGTAGTCGTCGCCGATTTCCGTCGTGTCCACGTGGTAGTAGGCGACCGGCTGCCCGTTTATGGCAAGCCAGGTCCGGTCGGTACTGGCAATCAGGTCGCCCGAATCCGTCCAGTCGTACACGTTGTCAAGGCCCAGGTCAATGTAGCCCTCGCCGTCGTCGTAGAACATGTTCAGGTCAAGCGCATGCACGAGTGACCACTGGTTTTCGTCCAGATGCATCGTGTAGCTGCCGCCGGCTGACTGCTTCCATTTCAGCGCAGCGTCGTCAAAATAGTGGGCGCTGATGTATTCTGCCGTGTCTTCGGTGGAAAGTGCCCTGCCCGACAGGAAGTTGCTGGAAGCCAGTCCGCCGATGATGCTGCCGAGGGCACTGCCGCCGCCCGAACCGCCGGCTCCGCCCAGGAAGGTCCCCAGAATGTCGCCGATGGCGTCTGCGCTGGAAGACGATCCGCCGGCAGACCCGAGCAGGTCAAAGAGGGAGCCGACCGGAGAAGCCGTGGCAGAACCGCCTGCTGCCGCCTGTCCGCTCACTTCCATGCTTGCGAATGCCTTGATGCAGTCCGCATAGCTGTCGTCCATGCCGATGTCCTCGTAGTTGTCACAGGCGGTGTCTACGTACGAAGCGTTCTTGTAGGGGAAGTAAATGGAAACCCCGTATGCGTTCGTCATGTTGGAAGACGTCTTGTTGTACTTGACCGCCCCCTGCAGGGCCTTTGCGAGCGCCTTGCCCTCGCTGCTGCCCACGTTGTTGCAGAGGTCCACGAGGTCAATCTGGTCGATTCTGCTCGATGCAGCAAACTCGCGGGTCTGGTAGCGTGCGTCCGAGACCGTCTTGTAATTGTCCTTTGCGATGAGGTTCGTCAGGGACTTTGAGAAGCTCGTCAGTTTGGACGGAACCGTATTGCTGAATTCCGCAAGGTCAATGATGGAAAGCGTCGTCTTCTGTCCGCGGCACTTCTGGTCGCAGGTGCTCACGAAGTCATCGATGATTGCCTTTCCGATTTCGAGCGTTGAGAGGGAGGTGTTTGCACTCAGCTTGTTGAGCCAGTTAGTGTAGTACCAGCCGATTCCCGGTTCCGTCTCTTCGGAACTGATCATGTAGTCGCCGTAGTTATTGAGCATGAGGGCGGTTTCTGCCGTCGCCATGAGGCAGGCGTCGAAGCCGATGAAGTCAAACTTGACCCCGCCGTCCTTGAGCGCCTTGTTTATGCCCGAAAGGCTCATCGAACCGCTCCGGGGGTATTTTTCGTCATAGCCGTATCCCGAGACCGAACCGCCGCCGTGGTCCCAGAAGATGAGCTCGTAGCGGTCTGCCGGATACTTTGACTTGCACCATTTTATATAGGAAGAAAGCGTCTTGGGGTCGGTCATCGCCTTCTGGCCGTCATCCTTGACAAGGGGCTTGAGGCCGCCGGAGACGACCTGATAAATCTGGTTGGTCGTGTTTGAAATGCCCTTCGTCTGCCAGCTCTTGCAGCCGCCCGTGTAGACGAGCAGGTTTATCCTGTCGCTCAGCTGTGCCGCCGCCATTTCGCCCAGGTCGGAAGAAGCCATGCCGTTCCGGGACTCAAGGTCGGTTCCGCACATGTAGACCATGATCGTGACCGTGTCGCTGCCGCCGCCTGCGATGCTCGTGTATTTTGCCCGGGAACCGGAAGCAACCGACGTGTCGATCTTGCTGTATGAAGTTGCCGATGCGGATGATGAAGAGCCGCTTGAGATGGGGCTTGTGCCGCCGCCGAGTCCGCCCGAACCGAGGGCACCGCCCAGAATGCCGGAAAGCCCGTCCATGGCGGAAGAAGCGGAAGAACTGCTTTCCGCCGTCGTTTCGTACTGGGAAGAGCTGCCGCTGTCCGTACCGCCGGAAAGTTCCCCGCCGAGGCACATCTTGAGCACGAGCATGATGACGATGAGGCCGATGCCGCCGCCGCCAATCGCCCGCACACCGCCGCCGGAATGGCTGCCGCCACCCGAGGAGCCGCTGCTGCCCGGCCTGCCGTAGCCGCCGGAAGAACCGACCGGCCCTGTTCCCAGGCCGTCGCCCCGCTTGTGCACTCCCGTGCTGTTGTTTGTTACGTGCGTGTCCCTGCCGCGCGGTCTTTTCTGGTCCATAATAACACTCCTTCGCAAGAATCGGTATGCTGATGTAGTGTTCCCATGATACCCGATTTTTGCCCGCCTTGCAATCGGGCGGGGCACTGCGGCTTGCAATCCAGGGCCTCAGCATGAAAACAAAATCTTCGCCCTGAAATCGTCATCATACATGCAACTGCGTCTGCCCCAGGCAAGGGTGTCATAGTCCGGCTGCATTTTTATCCGGTTGTAGATGATCCGCCTGACAATTGCAAGGTTCTCCGCCGTGTTGCGGTCAAGCACGGGCAGTCGTCGTCATGGAACAGGACATCAAGGCTCCAGTGCAGGTTGTTCTCAATTGCCCAGTGGCTCCTGACCGCCCGGGCGAACTCCTCCACGTCAGAGAGGGTCGTTATGAAATACCTCGTTTCGATGCTCTCTTTCCCGCTTTTCATTCTCGTTACGCGGCTTTCGCATTTCCCGAATGCGGCCAGCGCAGCCTTCGCTGCGAATTCCTTCTGGCACATCATCGCGTCTGCGGTTATGATGGCATTCTCCAGCCTGAGGGAATCGAAGAGTTCCTTGCAGACGGTAATCTCGTTGGTCTTGTCGCACGTGCACTCCATTCCGGGTCATAGTGCTGGCCGGTGTGAACGAGGATTTCCTGATGCCTTGTCCTGAGCACGCGGCTTCCCGCCGCCACCTTGGCGAACTGCGGCCGCGCTCCGACCACCCTGACGATTTTCATTATGGGACTCCTTGGGTGAAATTTTCAGGGTTTCGTTTTTCTGATAAATTCAACCCGATAGTTTGCAAATTTTTGGAAACTATCATATAATAGTTGTCATGAAACTGGAATCTATTCAGAGCATAATCCTCCAGAACCAGAAACGGCTCTCCGGGGACGAGGAAATCGTACCCCGCTGCCTGAAGATGGAGACAATTCCCCACAAGGCCTCGGTTCTCATGGGCATCCGCAGGGCGGGGAAGTCCACGTATATAAGGAAGCTCATAGCGGATACCGTTCCCGACAAGGAGAGCGTATGCTGGCTTGACTTTGCCGATGACCGCCTGATTGCCCTGCAGTCGGAGGAGCCGGGGCAGATAGCGGATGCCTATTACCAGCTTTACCCGGAGAACCACGGCAGGACGGTCGTCTTCTTTCTGGATGAGATACAGCTCGTGAACGACTGGGCCTTGTTCGTGAACAGGCTCCAGAACACAGAGGACTGCCGGATTTATATTACCGGCTCATCAGCGCGGATGCTCTCAAAGGAGCTCGCGTCGGAGCTCGGGGGGCGGACCATCAGCTGGGAGCTGTTCCCCTATTCATTCGGGGAATACCTTGCGGCCTGCGGCATATCTTCGAGGAAGGACGTGATAGCGAACGGGGACAAGGTGGGATTCCTTTTTTCGGAATACGTGAAATGGGGAGGATTCCCCGAGCTGAGCTACATAAACTCGGAGGCACAGAAGAACAGGTATCTTCAGGGAATCGCGATGGACGTGATTACCAGGGACGTGGCGATGCGCTACAAGATACAGGACCTGCCCCTGCTCCATGCCCTCCTGATAATGCTTCTGGGGAATATGTCCCGGAGCGTCACCGTGAACAAGCTGAGGCAGCGGCTCGCCGGGATGCACCATTCCACCTCGGGCGAATGGATATCGAGGTACCTAGGCTATTTCAATGACGCATACATCATTTTTCCAGTGGAGATTCTCTCCCCGAACAGTGCGGTCCGTGCGGTGAATCCCAAGAAGATTTACTGCGCCGACCATGCCCTTGCCACGGCATGCGACTTCAGCCTGTTCGACAATACCGGCATCATTCTGGAAAACATGGTGTACATTCAGCTGCGAAGGCAAGGTTACGAAATCCATTATTACAAGACGGCGAACGGTTATGAGATTGATTTCGTGACCGGTAAGGAGGGAAATAGTGCTTTATATCAGGTCTGTGCGTATATGGACGAAGCGGACACCAGGAAAAGGGAGTTGAGGGCAATAAAGGATGCATGCACGGATCTGGGCTGCAAGGAGGCGACGGTAATCACGCTCCAACAGGAAGAGGTCATAGAGATGGAGGATATCACCGTATCCGTGGTCAGGGCGCGAGACTGGCTGCTGGAGCAACCGGTCTAAAACTCGTTACTTTCTGCAATTATTTCTTCCTGCGGAAATTACAATCGTGTTGCGGTCAAGCACGGGGCAGTCGTCGTCAAGGAACAGGACATCAAGGCTCTAGTGCAGGTTGTTCTCAATTGCCCAGTGGCTCCTGACCGCCCGGGCGAACTCCTCCACGTCAGAGAAGGTCGTTATGAAATACCTCGTTTCGACGCTCTCTTTCCCGCTTTTCGTTCTCGTCACGCGGCTTTCGCATTTCCCGAATGCGGCCAGCCCCTTCCATACTTTCCAGTCCTGTCTGTTGTCTTCCAGCTCTTCGAATATATTCCCTTCCACCATAAGGGAATTCTACATCATTGAATTCTAGCTGTAAACCCCTTTCATGCTGAAGCACTGGAGCGCGGACGAGGCCCTTGCCCAGATAGAGGCGCAGGGCTACGCTGCCCCCTACTCGGCGGACTCCCGTACGCTCGTCAGGGTCGGCGCGGTGTTCTCAAGCGAGCAGAAGAACATCAGCGAGTGGAAGGTTGTGAGCTAGCGGGCCCGGGCCCTGTATGGCGCACCGGCCGTCAAAGGTCCTGCCACGGCTTATGTAGCATTATTCCTTATAATGAATTGACATAAGACAGCCGATACGTTATAATATAACAAAAGAGTAAGAGGAGAAGTCAGGGCAAAAAAAATGAAGCACATTCCTTCCATACAGCTCCATACAGCTCCATACAGCTCCATACAGCTCCATACAGCTCC
>CAMJZA010000053.1 GCA_946410085.1 uncultured Treponema sp.
TGATGAATGCAAAGACCATTCTTTGAAACTGATTTCTTGGCATAAGAAATCCTCCTTAAATCCGCGTGTGCGGCATTGCCGGTGCGGACGAATTTCTTAATGTGCCGTGATCAGATTTACTCGAAGTGGTGCTTCAACACATGTGTCGTTTGCATTAAGTTTTGTGAGTATAGCAAAAAAACGGGAAAATAAAAAGCAAGAGGTATCGCCATTCATAGTCCAGCTTCCATTTATTTCCCAAATTTTGCCAGCCAGTCCTGTACGGCTTTTTTAGCAGCACTTCTGTTAGTCTGGGCAACCTTTCCCTGAACTGCAAGGCCTTTTTCTACGGTTGCGCCTTTGCAGGTTGAGCGGATGCGGCTTTCTGTCCCGCTCAGTCCGCTACCTTCATGGGTGCAGAAGGGGATGATTGTTTTCCCCTTCCAGTCGTGGGCCTCTAAGAATGTGTAAACCGGCATTGGCATGTCTCCCCACCAGTTCGGGTATCCGATGTAGATTGTGTCGTATGCGGTGATGTCGATATCAGCCTTTAGGGCAGGGCGGGCTTTTTTGTTCTGCTCGTCCTTTGCAATCTGGGTCAGGCGGCTGTAGCTGTCGGTCGGATAAGGCTTTGCTGTCTCAAGTTCAAAAAGCTCCGAGCCTGTTTCTTCTGCAATAAACTGTGCGATGATGGAAGTGTTTCCTTCTTTAATGATTCCAACATTGTACTGATCGCCAGCGAGCGAAAAATAAACTACCAGTGATTTTCCCATTTTAGTCTCCTTTGAAGTTTTGTTTTGTGCGGAAAGCGGCCCTGCAAGGCATGCCGCTGCCATCAATACGATAAAAAGTGATTTCAGTTTCATCTGCAACTTCCCTCTCTACATCTGCATTATAAGCGACAAGTGTCTTTTTTCTATGGGCAACTTGTGCTATACTGTTGTTTAAACGACAGATTTGAAAAAAATGCCTATTAGAGAGCTTCATCGGGAGGTAAAATGGCTGAAGAAAAACTCGACCCGCGCGTGGTCCGCACAAAGGAAGCGATCCAGACGGTTTTCAAGCAGATGGTCTGCGAGATGCCCTATGAAAAAATCACCGTAAAGGCGATTACCGAAGCGGCCGGAATCAACCGCAATACCTTTTACCTTCACTACGACTGCGTGGACGATGTGCTCGCGGAGATTCAGGCAAAGCATTCCGGCGAATACAGCGCCATCGTTTCGGGCTTTGACCAGCTTAAGGATACGGACAGGCTTGTGCGTTCCTTTTTTGAATACATGGAAGCCCAGGACGATTTTTTCAAGCGCGTCACCTGCGACAGCCGTTTCGACTATATCCGCGAGAGGATGCAGAACCGGGTGACGAAGCAGGCGGCAGAGTCCCGTCCGCTTAAGGGGCTTGACCAAAGCGTGCGCAACATCCTTCTGACCTTTAATAACTGCGTAGTCCTGCTCTACCGCCAGTGGGTCGCCGACGGCCGGAAGATTCCTTTGGAAGAAATGATAGGGCTCGCAACGACCCTGCTGGAAAAAGGGATGATGGGGTTCAGGAACAAGCAGGGCTTTTCCCTTGGTCCTGATGCTCCTGGGCAGCTCTAAAAACTTGCCTTTGGCGGTTTTTCGAGGTTTCCTCCTATTTCTTGTTGATGAAATACAATCCTGCAAGGCAGATTGCGGCTCCAAGGACCTTGCTCCAGCTTATCGCTTCATGATAGCCGATAAGCCCTACAAAAATCAGGATGACTGCCAGGGCCGCATTGGAGACGGTCGCCAGCGTGCTGACTTTCCATCCGGCCTTGTAGGCAAAGATGAATCCGACTTCAAGGCCGGTAATCACGATTCCGAGGACGACCGTGGCCCAGTTGGTGCGGGAGAACTCTTTGAGGATGTTCCCGCCTTTTGAGGTCACGAAGAACGCCGCCGCCGAAAAAAGCGTTGCCACGGCATAAGTGATTGTCATGCTGGCATAGGTGTTCATCTGCGCGGGGATTCCCTTTGCGCAAATCTGATAAAGCGTGTTTGCAAATACGATGATCAAAAGCGGCCAGATGTAATTGAACATGGATGTCTCCTTAGAGAAAGTTTGCCCATCTTCAACGACCTAATGATGTGGCTGAATGTTATAGGGATGAAAGTTCCCGGCACATTCCTACCCGGTGGCAGACAGGAGCATTGTAGCGGGAATGGGTCAGGGAGTCAATCGGAATCCCCCCGCCGGCTCCCGCCCGCACGCCGGGAAGAAGTCCTCATCGCAGAAAGCAGGGGGCTCTTTTTTGAGCTGCCGCAATGTTTAGTACTGTGCATGCGCTGTGTTCAATGCTGTGCACCCGGTGTGTTCAACACGGTGCACTCGCCGTGTTCAATACTGTGCACTCACTGTGTTCAATACGGTGCACTCACTGTGTTCAATACGGTGTACGCGCTGTGTTTAACACGGTGCAGGGGCCGTGTTTCGCCCCGGTATTGCAAGAAAAAACGACAGGAATATTTTAAATTATTGCAGTATATTGTTTTGCGGTAAGCTGAAATACTGCGGGAACGGCTCCTCCCGGTGATGTATGCTTCCGGTACATCACTTTGAGGAGGACGATATGGCTGAAACGTTGCAAGCGAGCTTCGGTAGTACTGAGGCAGGGGGAAGAAGCACGCTGTTCAGGAATTACTTTGCCGGCCAAAAAGCCCGGAAAATGGGATATTCATTGCATAATCGGCATTTTTCTCATATAATGAAGCTATGTTTCGTATTTATGTTGAAAGGAAAGAAGGTTTTAGGAACGAGGCCGGACGCATTTATTCCGATATACGCGGTTTTCTGGGCGTAAAGGGCGTGAGCAGCGTCCGTTACCTGAACCGCTATGACATAGAGAATGTGTCGGACCCCGTCTGTGAGGCGGCCGTGAACCGCATTTTCTCCGAGCCGCAGAGCGATTTTGTCTATTATGACAGCCTCAAGGTTTCGCCGGACGAAACGCAGATTATCTGGGAGTACCTGCCCGGCCAGTATGACCAGCGCTCTGACAGCGCAGAGCAATGCCTCCTGCTCCTTCGGGAGGGCATGTCCCATGAGTTCAAGGTTCAGTCGGAGCCTCCCCTTGTCCGCTGTGCAAAACTCGTCCTGCTCAAGAGCGAAGAAGGGGCCCTTTCAAAAGATGATGTCCTTAAGATAGAAAAATACCTGATAAACCCGGTGGACAGCCGCCTTGCCGCCGCCGACAAGCCTGCGACCCTCAAGCTCAAGCTGGGGGAGGCCCGCGACATAGAGACGGCAGAAGGCTTTACGGTGCTGGACGATAAGGAGCTTGACTACTACCGGGGACAGCTCGGGCTTGCAATGGACCTTGCCGACGTCAAGTGGATGCAGGATTACTTCAAGAGCAAGGGACGGGATCCGACGATTACGGAAATCCGTGTCCTTGACACCTACTGGTCCGACCACTGCCGGCATACGACCTTCAACACCGTCCTGGAGGACGTGCAGGTTGAAGAAGGCCTGTATGCGACTGAAATCCGCCAGGCATACCAGAAGTATCAGGCAATGCGGACGGAACTCTACGAAGGCCGGAACGACAAGCCCGTGACCCTGATGGACATGGCCTGCATCGGGGCAAAGTACCTGCGCGAGCACGGCATGCTTGAGGACCTTGAGGTGAGCGGCGAGAACAATGCCTGTTCCATCTTTGTCGATGTCCACTGTACGGCGACCAATGACAGCCCCGAGTCTACCGAGCGCTGGCTGCTCCAATTCAAGAACGAGACGCATAACCATCCGACCGAGATAGAACCCTTCGGAGGTGCGGCGACCTGCATCGGCGGTGCCATCCGTGACCCCCTTTCCGGCCGTTCGTGGGTCTATCAGGCAATGCGGATTACCGGAGCTGCCGACCCGACCGTTCCGCTGGCGGACACCCTGCCCGGCAAGCTGCCCCAGATGAAGCTGACCCGTGAGGCAGCGCAGGGCTTTGCAAGCTACGGCAACCAGATAGGCCTTACGACGGGCCAGGTACAGGAAATCTATCATCCCGGCTTCCTTGCGAAGCGGATGGAACTGGGGGCGGTCATTTCCGCATCCCCGGCCGATCAGGTTATCCGTACCGAACCGGAAGCGGGCGACCTGGTCATCCTGCTGGGCGGCGGAACCGGCCGTGACGGAATCGGCGGTGCAACCGGTTCTTCCAAGGTACACGACAAGAAATCCGTCAGTACGGCTGCGGCAGAAGTGCAGAAGGGCAATGCTGTTGAGGAGCGGAAGATCCAGCGGCTTTTCAGGAACAAGGCCGTCTGTCAGATGATAAAGCGGTGCAACGACTTTGGTGCGGGCGGTGTGTCCGTTGCCGTCGGCGAGTTGGCGCCCGGACTGGACATAAACCTCGATGCCGTACCCAAGAAGTATGAGGGCCTTGACGGTACGGAACTCGCCATTTCCGAAAGCCAGGAGCGCATGGCCGTCGTCGTTGCAAAGGAAGATGCAGAGCGCTTTATACAGGCGGCGGACGCAGAGAACCTGAATGCGGTCGTCGTTGCGACCGTGACTGACACGAACCGCATGGTAATGAACTGGCGGGGCAGGACGATCGTGGACATTGACCGTTCTTTCATCGATACCGCCGGTGCTCCCCACAAGGCGAAGGCGTTTATAGAAATGCCCGACCGCGAGAATGTGCCGCCGCTGGCCCGGCCGCTCGACAGCGTTGCCCGCCAGCTCTGGCGCAGTTCCAGCGCGCAGGAGAATATCCGCAACGCATGGCTTGCTGCCATGGGGGACCTTGCCTGCTGTTCCCAGCGGGGGCTCGGTGAGCGCTTTGACGGTTCCATCGGTTCGGCAACGGTCCTCTTCCCCTATGGCGGCCGCTACCAGGCGACGCCGGAGGCGGGCATGGTTGCCAAGCTGCCGGTGCTGCCTCCCCGGGAGACCTCGACGGTTTCCCTGATGGCCTACGGCTATGATCCCCGCGTCGCCGACTGGAGTCCCTATCACGGTTCTGAGATTGCCGTCCTGTCATCGCTGACGAAGATCGTCTGTATGGGCGGTAATGCCGCAACCTGCCGCCTGACCTTCCAGGAGTTCTTCGGCCGCTGTGTTGACGAAAAGACCTGGGGCTATCCGGCTGCGGCCCTGCTCGGTTCGATCGACGCCCAGCTCAGGATGGGAACGGGAAGCATCGGCGGCAAGGACAGCATGTCCGGTACCTTCGAAAAGCTCAATGTACCCCATACGCTGGTCTCGTTTGCGGTGACGACCGACGACGTAAAGAACATCACGTCCGGCTCCTTCAAGAAGGCGGACGACAACATCTATATGGTAATGACGCCCTACTCGGGCGAAAGCATTCCCGACTGGGATGCCTTCAAGAAGAATGCCGCTGCCCTGTACAGGCGGAATGCCGAAGGCAAGATCCGTGCAATGTATCCCATAGGTCCCGGCGGTATTGCCGAAGCGATCAGCAAGATGGCGATGGGCAACCGGATCGGAGCGAGGATCGACAACTTCCCCCGTGCCGTTACCCGCATGGGCATAAACCTGTCGAACGAGAACGGCGCGGACAACCTCTTTATCCCGACCTACGGTTCCATCATCGTCGAAGCTGACCATCTGGATGCCGATGACTTTGAAATCGGCACGCTCGTGAAGCTCGGCGTCACGGTGGACAGCGAGGACATTACCCTGTTCACCGACTTTATTCCGAATGTAACGATCCGCCTGCGGGATATCGAGCTTGCCTGGGAAAAGACGCTTGCAAAGGTGTTCCCGCCCGTTTCTTCTGCGGCGACTCCCCCGATGCCGGATTTCGCGTTCGGCGAACACGCAAGCCTCGCTCCTGCGCGCAAGTCCTTCAGTCCCAAGTACTCCCAGACGAAGCCCCGCGTGATTATTCCGGTGTTCCCCGGAACAAACTGCGAATACGATATGGCCCGGGCATTCAGCCTGAACGGGGCGGAAAGCAAGATTCTGGTGTTCCGCAACAGGACGCCGCAGGAGCTTGCCGAATCGCTTGACGCATTTAAGAAGGAAATAGATGCGGCGCAGATACTCGCCTTCTCCGGCGGTTTCAGCATGGGCGATGAGCCTGACGGGTCTGCCAAGTACATTGCGAACGTAATCCGCGAGGGCCGCATTGCCGATGCAATCATGGACCTGCTCAAGAAACGGAAGGGGCTGGTACTGGGTATCTGCAACGGCTTCCAGGCCCTCATAAAGACGGGGCTTGTCCCCTACGGGGAAATCCGCGAGCCTTCTACCGATGCACCGACGCTTACCTTTAACAAGGTCGGGCGCCATATCAGCCGCATTGCCCGTACGAGGCTCGTCAGTGCGACAAGTCCCTGGGCGCTTTCCCGGTCCGTGCTTGACCCGAGGATGCACCTTGTGCCGATCAGTCACGGCGAGGGACGCGTCATCCTGCAGGAGCGGCTTGCCCGCCAGCTCTTTACGACCGGACAGGTGTTCAGCCAGTACGTGGATATGGACGGGCAGCCTGCCGTGAGCGAGCCGGACAATCCGAACGGCAGCCTCTATGCGATAGAGGGCCTGACGAGTCCGGACGGACTGGTACTCGGCAAGATGGGACACAGCGAGCGCACGGTCGGTACGGATTCCGGCGGGGCAAGCCGCGACCTGATCAAGAATGTTGCAGGCGATCCCATTAAGAACGAACGGGAGAATTCCGCCGAGAACATATTCCTCGCAGGAGTCTCGTACTTTGCCTAGCAGCCGCTTATGCCGCACGGGACGGTCGCTGCGCTGCCGGGACTGCGCTCCGAGCCGGTCGCAGCAGTGCCTGTCCCCGGTGCAGGAGCACTTATCTCCGGTGCGGTGCCGCCGGCTGATGGCAGGACCGTCGCGGCCGGCCGTGCTGTTCCTGCTGCTTTTTGCCGTGCTGTTCCTGTGTGCCTCCTGCCGGAAGAAGACGGTCTGGCATACTGACTATGATGCCGCCCTGCAGGACGCAAAGGCGCAGGGAAAGGAACTGTTCGTCCTGTTTTCGGGCGAAGACTGGGACGGCAAGACGGCAGGCTTCCGCACTGACGTGCTGAATACAGAGGAGTTCTCTGCGTTCGTAAAGGACCGCTATGTGCTGCTGAACATCGACCTGTCCGAGACAGAACAGGCGAATGCGATTGCCGCACCGGACGCGGACGAACGGGCAAAGGCCGATGCGGCCCGCCTGCAGTCCGCCATTGATGCAAAGAACACGGTCATCCGGCTGTATGGTATTTCAAGCTACCCGACGGTCTGCATCCTTTCAAGCGAGGGCTATGTGCTTTCCTTCGTGCAGTACAACGAGGGCCTGAACGCTCCTTCGGTGCTCACGGACGTTCTGGACGAGCTTGCTCCTGCCATGGCGGATGTGTCCGCGGCAATCAGGCAGGTGCAGCTGTCGGCAGGGGCGGAAAAAGTTCGTGCCATTGACCGCCTGTACACGGTAACACCCGAGGCAGGCCGCAGGCCGCTTGCCGCTCTGGTGCGGGAGGTTCCCGCCCTTGACCCCGGCAATGAGAGCGGCCTTGTCGGTAAGTATGAGTTCATCAGGGCCTATGACGAGGCCATCGAAAATCTGTCGGAAGGAAAGAACGACGGCGTTGTTGACTCCTTCGTGATGCTGGCGGAAGAGGGGCACCTGAACCCTGCACAGAAGCTTGAAGCCTATTACAATGCGGCATACCTGATGGCCCTGCTGGGAGACAGCGACTATGACCGGATGTTTGAACTGCTTCAGAAGGCGCAGGACGTTGATCCGGAAAGCGTCAAGATGGAAGACATTGCGGACTTGAAGCAGATGATTTCCCGGATGCGGGACATTATGAATCAGGACGAGGGCTTCCTGCCTGGCATGAAGGTGCAGGGCGATTAAGTACTGCTGATGTACCGCTTCCTGCCGCTTCTTGTCTGTGTAATCGTACTCATCCTGCTTTCCATGACCTTTTCGGGAACGGAGAGTGCGTTCCTTTCGATAAACAAGCTCCGCGTCCGCTTTCTGCATAACAGGAAAAACGTGAAGGCGATGCGGGTCTGGAAGCTGCTGCAGGACAAGGAGCGGCTCATCAATACCCTGCTTGTCGCAAACAACATCGTGAACATCAGCCTGTCGGCAATACTCACCTATATTGCCCTCGGGCTCTTCGGCAGTGCGGGAGTCGGCATTGCAACGCTGGCTGCAACCGTTCTCCTGCTGGTCTTCGGTGAAATTACGCCGAAGGTCATTGCGACCCATCACCCGGAAGCGATTGCCTTTTTTGTTGCTCCCTTCGTTGCACTGCTGGAAAAAATACTGTATCCCCTTGTCGCCGTGTTTACGTCCTTTTCCCGCTTCTGCCTGAAGTTCCTGCATGTTGACAGTCAGAAAAAGACCGTGTCCTTTACTGAAGAGGAGATAAAGACCCTGCTCGACGTGGGCGGTGAGCAGGGGATTTTCGAGAACAGCGAAAAGACGATGATGCGGCGGGTCTTCAAGTTTACTGACCTTGAAGCGAAGGATATCATGATTCCCCGCAAGGACATAAAGGCGCTCCGGGTCAGTGCAGGCTATCAGGACATCATCGAGTTTTCGCAGCGGCACTACCTTTCCCGCTTTCCCCTGTATCAGCGGGATATCGACGATATTGTGGGCGTCATCTATATCAAGGACCTGCTTGCCTACAGGGACCGGCAGGAGGAGTTTTCTGCACGTGAGGTCATGCGGCCTCCCCTCTTTATCCTGGAAACCAAGAAGATGTCTTCCATACAGCAGATGCTCCGTGAGAACCACCAGAGCATGGCGATTGTCATAGACGAGTATTCGGGCACCTACGGCCTGCTGACGACGGAAGACCTTGTCCGGGAGATATTCGGTCCGATCGGAGACGAGAACAAGCCCTATGCCCGCCGGTCGGAAGTGAAGGTTTCGAATGCCGAGAGTGATGTTGTGTCCGGCCTTTCCCGCCTGTCCGATCTGAATGAGCAGCTGGGAATCCGTCTTGACTCCCGCCGGTCGGAGACGATAGGCGGCTATATCGCAGAATGTCTGGGACATATTCCGCAGGCGGGGGAATATATGGAACGGGAAGGCTTCCGCTTTTCGGTCAGGGCAATGGATGATAAGCGGGTTGCCGAAGTTCACCTGGAACGGCTTGCAGAACCGCAGGGGCGGGGTACTGCGTCGCAGGGACCGCTGGAAGAAGCACAGGGGCGGCGCACAGGGGTGCAGGCGGGCCGGGCTGCCGGGACTGAGGCGTAGGAGGCAGCATGGATACCGGCACGCTTGTGTATATCATCGCCGTTCCCCTCGTTGAACTGCTCCTGCTTTTCTGCGGGGCCTTCTTTGCAGCGACAGAGACCGGCTATACGTCCCTGTCGAGAATAACGGTCCGGCAGATGCTCAAGGGAAAGGAAAAGCATGCTTCCCTCGTTGCCCGGCTCCGTTCCCGGCTCGACAGCCTCATTTCAACCGCACTTGTCGGCACGAATCTGGTTACGACCCTCATTTCTTCCCTTGCGACGGCCTATGTCATTGAACTGTTCGGCGACGGCTATGTCAGCGCGGCGACAGCGGTCGTCAGCATCCTTGTCATCATATTCAGCGAGATCATTCCCAAGACCTATGCTGCAATCCGCCCGAAGGAAATCGCCGTCATGAGTGCGATGCCCATCGTGTTGATTCAGAAGTGCCTCTTTCCGGTCGTCTGGCTGTTCGACGGTCTTTCCCGGTTGATTCATCTGATTGAGTCCCGCCTGATACCGTATAAGCGCCCGCTCGTAACGGAGGATGAACTCCGGACCCTGCTTGATGTGGGCAAGGATGAGGGCACGCTCGAAGCGATTGAAACGCAGATGCTCGTCCGCCTCTTTGATTTTTCTGATATACGGGTGCGCGACATCATGCGGCACCGGTCTTTCGTCAAGTACGTGCCGATTGATGCCAGCTATGCCGACGTAATCGGGCTGTTTACGTCCGGTTATTCCCGTCTGCCTGTCTGGAAGGACAGCCCGGAGACCATCGTGGGCGTGCTGCACTATAAGTCGGTGCTCTTTGCGCATAAGGAGATTACCGAAAGCCGGGATTTCGTAAAGATCTGCATGAAGCCGGTCATTGTCCTGCCGGAAACGCTGACGGCGCTTGAAGCCCTGAAGCGCTTTAAGGAGGAGAAGGACAACTTTGCCATCGTGCTGGACGAATACGGCTGCAATGAGGGCATTGTTACGATGGATGATATCCTTGCGGAAGTATTCGGACGCATGACCGATGAAAACGGGGAGAGCGAGATTGCTCCCGAAAAGCGGATTACGCCGCTGAATCCCTATGAGTACATCGTACCGGGCGACATGAAGCTTGATGACTTTAACGATATCATGAAGATGGATTTGGACAGCGAGCATTTTGAAACGCTGGGCGGCTGGCTTCTGGAAAAGTTCGGCGAGCTGCCCCGTGTGGGGGCCGCCTGGCGTGACAGGGACGCGGTGTACATTGTGGAAGACCAGGGCGGCCGCCGCATTATCAGCGTGAGGATCAAGCTGGGCAAGGCGTGAGGTCCTGCGTCCAGTGCTGTGAAAAGATATGCAAATTTCGTGAAAAACTGACTTAAAACATTTGTAAATTTCGTGAATTTTCAGTAAAAAACATTTGCAAATTTCGGGATAAAACCATACAATTGAGATATGGACTTCAAACGGAAGTTTTACGACGTACTTTTGGACTGGAAGCGCACGTTCGACGGGAAGAATGCGATCCTCATCGAAGGTGCAAGGCGTATTGGCAAATCGACTATAGCGGAGACTTTTGCAAAAAATGAATACAAGGACTACATTCTCCTTGACTTCGCACGGGAAAGTCCCGATGTCAAGCGCTTGTTCATGGACAGTCTCTCCGACATGGACAACTTTTTCAATAAGCTGTTTGTCCTGAAGCAGAAAGAACTTACCGCCCGCGAAAGCGTCATCATACTCGATGAAATACAGCTCTTTCCGCAGGCCCGACAGGCAGTAAAGTATCTGGTGCAGGACGGACGCTTCGATTACATAGAGACCGGCTCCCTCATCACCATAAAGAAGAGGAGCGCACAAATTCTGATTCCTTCGGAGGAGCACCGCTGCAGGATGTACCCGATGGACTACGAGGAATTCCTGTGGGCGACGGGGGACACGATTACCGCAAAAGTAATCAGGGACCATTTCGAGAAGAGGCTTCCGCTCGGGGATGCCATCCACCGGAAGATAATGCAGAGTTTCAGGACCTATCTTGCCGTTGGAGGAATGCCGCAGGCTGTGTCTGCCTTTGTTGAAAAACAGACTTACTCAACCATAGATGCCGTGAAACGATCAATTCTTACCCTGTATGAAGAGGATTTGGAAAAATACGATGATGAGAACACCGAAAAAACATCGGCGGTCTTTGCGACGCTGGCTGAGCAGCTCTCAAATCATAATTCCCTCTTCAAGTTTTCGATGGTTGATAAAAACGCACGGTACAAGAATTACGTCCGGTCCATAAAGTTCCTCAGTGACTCAATGATGACAAACTGTTGCAAGAATGTCACGAATCCCGAAGTCTCGCTCGAACTGTTTGCGGACTCCTCCAACTTCAAGCTTTTTATGGGTGACACAGGGCTTCTCGTTACGCAAATTATGAAAAACTCGAAAGAGACCGACGGTGATATTTATAGGAAGCTTATCTTCAACAAGCTGGGAACGAACCTTGGGATGATAATGGAGAATATGGTCGCACAGATGCTCCGCGCCCGGGGGTACGATTTATATTTTCATGAATTCCTTTATCAGAAAGAGAATAGCTCCTCTGAACAAAAATATGAAATTGATTTCCTCGTTGTGAAAGACAAACGGATTGTCCCGATAGAAGTAAAGTCATCCAGCTACAGACAGCATGAGTCTATTGACTGCTTTGTAAAGAAATACAGGCAGAAGAAGCATGAACTTTTCATTATCTACACGAAAGACTTGTTCAGGGATGAGGATGCGGATGTCAGCTTTATTCCGATATATATGACGATGTGTCTTTAGCTGATTCCTAACTCTTTCGCTTTTTTCTCTAAGAAACGCTTGCAGGCATCCTTATGTCTTTAAGCAACTGTTTTTTATCTGTCAATAATCTGACCGTTTTTGCCAAGTATATGGTTCAATTTTTAAACAAATCATAGTTTTATGACCAATATGTGAATCATCAGTTTTCCAAATAATGTGTTCAACTTGCGTAATCACAAATTTTTCTGTTTCTGTATTTGGACTTTTTATCCAACCGTCAAAATTCCTATGATTAAAATAATCACCGACATTGAAACTTCCTATTGGCGTTGAGCTGTCAAAACTAAGTGTCGGTGAATTTGCAAAAGAGCCCTCATAAATCTCTAAGTAATATCTTGTTGGTAGTAATTTTTCTTCCATGTTTTACTCCTCTATTTCCCGCCGCATTGACTTAGCTTTTTTTAACATATCAATGAGTTCTTGATCTTCTGTATCGTATGCGTAATATAAGGCATCTTTCCCCTTTCTATCTTTAACAGTTGTATCAACACCAATTCCTATCAGATATTTTACTATTTCATTTCTATGATACTTAGTTGCTAATATGATGTACGGTATTTCTACATCATTATCAAAGAAGTCTGCATTTAAATCAATTAATCTCTCGAAAAGTTTTTTCTGTTGGGCTTGATTATATTTTTGTCTTGGTTGAAGACCTGCTTTTATAAATTTCGAAACCGCTGTCTGTTTATATTTGTTTTTTATATTTATGTTTGGATTTGAATTCAGATATAATTCAATCTTATCGCCATAACTATCCCAAAAATCTGGATTCATGTTCATAAATACTGTACTCCCATCTTTATCAACAATGTTAATATCTGCTCCATTATCTATTAGGCATTTCATTATCTTTGTATCAACCTCACCATAAAACTTAGTAGCAGACATCATTAGCGGCGACACCCCCGATGAGCTTATATAATTAATATCTGCTCCGTTTTTTACAAAGAGATTAATATATTGAATAGCATCTTCTACTTGTATTCCGCTTAAAACTTTACCTTCCACATATATATTATCTATAGTCCAAAAAAGTGCATCTGTGTACATAATTTTTGTGACCCTCTCAGATTTTATAAGGGTATAAATGATTTGAGTGTTTGAAGCGTTTACAGCCCATCTTAATGAGTAATCAGAAATTTTTGCCCCATTTTCATATAAAATATTAAAGAGCTCTGTATAATATCGCTTCAGTTTTTCTGCTTTTGATGAATAAATTACAATGTCAAGACAACTTGCATTTATATTTCCTTTAAAATAGTTCTTGTAAGTATAATTAACATCTGCACCTTTTGAAATTAAATATTTTACAATTGCAATGCCTTCTGGAGTTCCTTGTTTAGATGTCCAATAAACAGCATCCCACAAAGGAGTAGTGCCATTTTCAAGTCTATTAATATCAACACCTTGTTCTTCAATGCAACTTTTTACTTTTTCTAAATCTCCGTCGTGTATTGCTGAATATAATCTATCTCTGTCTGCAAAACAAAGTTGTAAGCTACCAACTATTAACAAAAGTAATAAAAGAAATTTCTTCATAAAGTCCTCCTAAGATTCTATTTCCATCATGGAGAAAATCTGCCGGAAGATTTGCCTTATCAACGATAAGTGGCGAAGTGCGCCATCAATCTAACAAATATTCTCCGTATCTGTGTAAGCTTCTTATCCTGCAGAAAGTGTCAGTATAAACTGCTTGTCGGACACTATATTATTACCCTCAATGTCGAGTTCTGTGCCTGCTGGCGGTCGTGATGAAAAGATAATCTGCGCATTCCATGCAGCAGTCGAACCGCATGTTAATTTTTATTCCGCCCTTTGTCCCCTTGAATTTCGTCCACCGGAAATCATTCAGGTTCAGGGAGATTGTCGTGGCGTCTATGAGCTTCAGCCTCTTTTCCTTCTTCTCTGCCTGGCATAGCCCGACCATGCAGATTCCGACGAGGATTATACAGAGTGTCCTCCGCAATGCTTTAAGCTTCCCCATTATCTTCCAACGGCTCCTTGCTTTGTGAGCTAAGTGAATTTAGCTTTTAGTATAATACAAATCTAGCTAAAAGTGCAATAGGGGTTTTACTCAGAGTTATAGAATGGTTCTATGGGAAATATCAAAAAGATTCTGGGAGATAATATCCGTACGCTTCGAATGAACAAGGGCTGGACTCAAGTGTATTTGTCGGACTGTCTTGAAATTACGGCTCCGTTTCTTGCTCAGATAGAATCCGGTAAGCGGGGGATGTCTCTGGAGCTTATTGAGTCGGTTGCAGATTTATTTGAAGTTCCCATTGCATCTCTGTTTCTGGAGCAGAAAGTCGGGCAGGAAAATAAAACAAGTGAGATACGGGAGGTAAAACTGCGGGCGGTGAAGCGTCAGCTGCAGGAAACTGTTTCGGAAAGCATAGAAAAGGCGTTTGAACGGCTGCGGTGACAGGCTGGCATGTCACCGCGACCGTTCCGTGTGAGCAGAAAAGCCGATTCTGTGCGGGCTGAAAAGCTTTCATGTGCACGGTGAACAGCCGTTACGCGTGTGGTGAACAGCTGTTACGCGCGCGCCGAATAGCTGTAGCAGGTGCCCGGCACGCTGTTTGACTATATACATCCTTACCGCCGGTTCTTCTGCTGGGTCGGATGCGCAGGATCCATGCCCCAGAAGCGGTCGCTTCCGTTTTTGGCTCCGCTGTCGCCGTTCCTGTCCGGGCGGTCACGGTTTCCGTCGTTCTGAAAGCGGCTGCTGCCGGGTCTGCCGGGGAAGGCCTTTGCCATCGGGTGGCCGGCTGCGGGGAACAGGGGCAGGGCCTGAATCTTGGAGACCGTCTTGCCGTCTTCGGCGTATACGACCTGCACCAGCTGGTCAATCTTGAGGTTCTTTACTTCCAGCGTGGGGAAAGCGGGCTTTTCGTCCGCCGTTTCATCCTGCTTTTCGGCACGCCTGTCATCAGTCCTGCCGTCCCGCTTCCTGCCGTCGGCGTCCTTCGGCTGGAAGCCTTCCGCAGCCTTTGCCATTCTGGGGAAGTAGAACTCAACGGCGACATCGAGCGGAACGGTCACGCTTGCGTCTCCGCTCTTCGTGAAGCCACCTTCTTCGAAGGGATTAATCAGCCCTTCGGCAATGCTGACGACTGCTTCGTTGTCCTTTACCTGAATGCCGGTGACCTTTCCGACCTTGTTCTGTGCAAAGAGGGGAATACCAAAAACAGCCGCAGCTGCAACAATCATCGTAATCTTTTTCATAAAAACGCCTCCTTTCGGCTTCTGTGATTTCTACCTGTGTCTTTCAGGTTATGAGCCAATAATACTTCAGTCCTGTGCAGAATGCAAAAAACCCGCGTTATATAACGCACATTTACGAAGATGAGAAAACTCTTATGCTGCTCTTATTTTACCTCGAATTCCGAGACGGTGCGCTCCCCGCCGCAGATGACGGTCAGCGTGTGGGTCCCCCGCGTGAGGGGGATGTTCCATGAGAATACCTGTACGGCGTTTCCGACGGTGCTTCCGTCAAGCTGCAGGACGGCCGACTTTTCCTGCCCGCCGACGGCAGTTACGCTGAGGAACTGAACGGACGGAGGAAGCGATGCATCGTAGATGAATACCGATCCGTTCCGGGGGTAGGTGATGGTCAGCGGTCCCTGTGCATCGCCGGTTTCCTGGGCGGAATTGCCGAGAAAGTTCCGGGAGTCCGCCCAGTGCTGATACTCACTCGGATAGCGGACCCGGACCCTGCCGCCTTCGCTGTAATGCCAGCTGCACGGCACAAGCCCGCTTCCTTTACTGACGTATTCCTCGATGACCGAAGGGCATGAGGCGGTCGGCAGCATGCCGGAAAGGGCGCAGACTGCCCGCTTCCGGTAGGAGACGGGCTGCTTGAAGTTTGCTGCCCCTCCGTTTCTGGTCAGCTCGTCAAGGAGGCTCCGTACGACGCGGGCGGGAATGCTGCTGCCCGTCTCGCCGATGACCGTCTCGCCTTCAAAGTTTCCCATCCATACTGCTGCCGTGTATGCGCTTGTCGCACCGAGGGCAATGATGTTCTGGAACTGGTTTGACGTTCCTGTCTTGAATATGGAAGGATAGGGGGTATCGAATACCGATGCATGGCCGAAGCCGAGCGAGCGTGCGCTTTCGTCGGTCAGTATGTCGCAGAGAACGCGGGCGGTGTCGCTCTTGAACGTCCGCTTCCAGCTTTCCTTTGAGGACGTGCCGCCCTTTACGTATGAAAGGTCCATCAGAAGCCCGTCGTTCGTGAAGACGGAAAAGGCCCGTGCCATCTCTTCCAGCGTTACCTCGCCGCTGCCGAGCGCAAGCGAAAGGCCGAGATTCGTTCCCACTCCTTTCAGGGAATCAAATCCGAGTTCGTTGAGTTTTGCAAGGTATGCCTGCATGCCCAGTTCGTGGAGGATGTATACAGCCGGTATGTTCAGGCTTGAAGCTAGTGCTGTGCGGAAGCGGACGGGACCGTTATAGCGGTTGTTGAAGTTGAGCGGTACGTAGACGCCGCTGGAACCGAAGTCCTGCTGGATGTCGGGCAGGACGGAGGCGGGCGAAAAGCCTTCTTCCAGTGCAAGGGCGTACAGGAAGGGCTTCATGGAACTGCCGGGCTGATTCCGCACCGTTACGCCGTCAATCTGCCCGGCGTGATCGCTGTCTTCAAACGAGGCGTTCCCTGCCCAGGCAAGGACTTCGCCGGTCTTGTTGTCGAGCACGATAGCTGCCCCGTTGTGGATCCGTGCATCCTTGAATTCCTCCAGTTTTTTCTGGATGAGGAATTCTGCCTGGCCGGTCAGCGAGCTGTCGATCGAAAGTTCGAGCGTCGGCGGAACGACTGCACCCCTGCTCCTGTAGGAGGCAATCGCGTGGTTTACGAAGTGCATGCAGCGTGCGGGGTATCTGAACTGTATCTCGGGGGCTGCTTCGGACGGGCGCCGGGGAACCTGTGCAAGCCTCGTACACTGTTCGGGGCTGAGCGATGACGGTTCGCAGGAAAAGAAGGAACGTGCGGCGCTCCCGACGCCTTCTATCTGGTAGCCGAAGGGAACTGAGTTCAGGTACAGCTCAAGGATTTCGTCTTTGGTCAGCTGCAGTTCCAGATAGACTGCCCGCAGGGCTTCAAGAAGCTTGACGGCGAGGGTGACTCTGCCCTTCCGCGGCCAGATAATGCGGGCGAGCTGCATCGTGATGGTTGAAGCACCGCTGACGATTCTGCCTGCGCTCCTGTTCTGGGTGGCGGCACGGACGATTGAACGCAGGTCAACGCCGAAATGCCTGCGGAAATTCCTGTCTTCTGCGGCGATGAATGCTTCGGTAACGTTTGTACCGATTTTGTCCAGCGGGTAGTATTCCCGCCGCATGCCTTCTTCGAGGGGCATGATGTAGAGGAGGACTCCGTTCCGGTCATAGAGGCGGCTGGAATACTGCCTGCCGGTGAATGCGGCGAGCGTCCGCGACGGCAGCAGTTTCGCAGTCAGGAGAGCGGCCGTCAGCAGCAGGAGTATGGCGGTCAGGATTGTGAGCAGGCGACGGCTGCGTCTTTTTCCCTTGCTATGCGTGCCCCGTGTACCCTTATCCATTGGTGCTACCCGTTGATGCTGCCTGACAGGAAGGGATTCCAGAAACGGCTGCCGTCGCGGTAGGTGACTGCAAGGGCGGCTACTGCGAACAGGAGCGTGGCGATGATCACAATCTTGTCTGCCGCCTTCAGTTTCCTTTCCGAATACCAGCTTCTGCTTTTGTACTTGCCGAATCCGCGCAGTTCCATCGCATTGGTGACGGAATCTATTTTTTCCATGCTCGTGAATACGAGGGGAAAGAGGATTGCTCCCATGTTCTTTATGCGGGAAAAGAAACGGGCCCTGGATGACATCTCGATCCCCCGTGCTTCCTGCGCATTCTTGATGCGGTTAAAATCCGTCTGGACGTCAGGAACGTAGCGGAGGGCGATGGCCAGTGAGTAGCTGGCGGTGTAGGGGAGACCGATCCTGTTCAGGCTGGCGGCAAACTCGCTCGGGTTCGTTGAGCAGATGAACATGAACACGGACGGCACGATCGTGAAGTACTTGAGCATGACGTTCAGCTCGTAGAAAAGCTGTTCGGCGGTGATGGTGTAGCGGCCGGAAATGCGCAGGAGATCGGTCCGGGAGTTATAGATCTTGCAGCCTTCGTAGGGCGAGAAGAGGAAAATGGCGATGACGTTGATCGACAGAAATATGACGAGGACAAGGAAGATGGAACGGACCTCTGACCATTCCGTGCGGGACAGCCTGAATACGACGAAGCTTGCAATGACCATGACGGCGAGTACCCGCGTGTCGTAGGTGAGCATGCTGGTCAGCGTCCAGATGATGAAGAAGGCGAGCTTGGTCAGCCCGCTCAGCCGGTGGATGAAACAGTCTTTTTCCTTATAGGAGATGATTCGTGCCATTATGCATGCTCCCTTGCTTCATCACGCTGCGTCCGTTCGTAGTAGATGAAGCGGTCTACGAGTTCCGCAGGATTTTCAATGCCGCAGCGGACGGAAAGGTCATAGAGGCTTGTCTTTTTCAGGCTTGCTGCCTCGGTAATGCGCTCGTCGGTCAGGATTGCGGAGCTTTTGCCGTCGGCGATGACATGACCGCCGGAGATGACGATGGCCCGGTCCGTGTACTCGAGCATCAGGTGCATGTCATGGGTAATCATGAGTATCGTAATGCCGAGTTCCCGGTTGAGCTTCCTGAGAAATTCCATTATCTCCGTGTAATGCGCGTAATCCTGTCCGGCGGTCGGTTCGTCCAGTATGATCAGTTCGGGATTCATGACGAGGATTGAAGCAATCGTAACCCGCTTCTTCTGCCCGAAGCTCACTGCACTGACCGGCCAGTTGCGGTAGGGGTATATGCCGCACACCTTGAGGGCACTGCTTACCCGTTCCTGTATCTCGTCCTTCGGAACTTTCCGTACGGAAAGCCCCAGTGCAACCTCGTCAAAGATGATTGTCTTTGAAATCATCTGGTTCTGGTTCTGCATCACAAAGCCGATCCGCTCCCCGCGCTGCTTGATGGAGAGGGAGGAGATTTCTTCGCCGTTCAGAAAAATCTCCCCTGACTCCTGGCGGTTAAAGCCGCAGATGAGGGACGCGATGGTTGACTTACCCGCACCGTTCGTGCCGACAATGCTGACCATCTCTCCTTTCTGAATTGCAAAGCTCACGTGATCGACGGCGTAGGGATGCTTCCTGTCATAGCGGAAGCTGACGTCCCTCACTTCCAGTGCGGTTTCCGCATCTGCTTTTGTCGGCGGCGGGGCTATCTTTTTGAACCAGTTCTGCAGGGCGGCCGTGTAAGGGGCGGTGTTCATTGCGGCAATGGCTTCGGGGCGGTCTTCTGCCCGCAGGCTGCAGCCGGCGTATTTTAAGGCTGAAATGTAGAGCGGTTCCCGGATGCCCTTCCGGGCAAGCAGGTCTGTGCAGAGCAGTTCGTTCGGGCTCATGTCCGCCGCAATTTCTCCGTGATCGATGAGGATGATGCGGTCGACCTTTTTATACAGGACGTCTTCGAGCCGGTGTTCAATGATGATGACGGTCCTGCGTTTGTCCCGGTTCAGTTCGTCGATGAGGGCTATCGTCTTTTTTCCGGCGGCGGGATCCAGGTTTGCAAGCGGTTCGTCAAAGAGAAAGATGTCCACGTCGTCAACGAGGATTCCGGCGAGCGAAACCCGCTGCTTCTGGCCGCCGCTCAGGGCGCCGGGCACGGACGGAAGCAGGGATTCGACGTTGACGGTCTCTGCTGCTTCCAGCACTTTCTGCCGCATCTGCGCAAGGGGAACCCGGTCGTTTTCCAGGGCAAAGGCAATGTCTTCCGCAACGGTCAGGCCGATAAACTGTCCTTCTGTATCCTGCAGGACGGTACCGACCTCTTTGGACATGCGGAAGATTCCTTCCTGTGCGGGGTTCAGTCCGTTGACGGTCAGGGAACCTTCAATCGTTCCCGGGTAGGTGGAGGGAATGAGGCCGTTTATGCATTTTGCAATGGTTGATTTTCCGGAACCGGAAGCTCCGACAATAAGAATTTTTTCACCGCGCTGTACGGTAAAACTGATGTTCTGTAACGTCGGCTTTGTCTGTGTCCGGTAGGTGTAGCTGAAGTTCTTGAATTCGATGATCGGAACGGCCATTGCGCGTAATCCACGGGTAATCCGGAAAGATGGAGACGGACACCCCGCTGCTGCCTCCGTCCGGTGGCTGCGGGAATGCCGTCCGTGCAGTTTCCTAGTTCTCTTCTTTCAGGGAGCCGGACTTCGTCTTGACCTTTGAATAGCCGAAGGCAAGCAGGGTTCCGAGGATTGCGACGATAATCAGGTTCGTGACTGCTGCCGTCACCCCCTGCGCAAAGACCTTGTTTGCCGGCTCCTTGTAGATGAGGATGTCAAGGACGGGAGCGCATGCAATCCAGGCAACTGCGTTTCCGAAAATCTGGACGATGTTGAAGATGGCAGCCTGCATGCCGCCGAACCCGCCTTCTTCAACCGCATACTTTTTTGCGAAGAGTCCGACGAGCAGGCCGAAGACTGCATCGGGGAAAACCCATGACCACCATACGCTGCCGTAGAAGAGGGCATCTCCCAGGGCATGCCCGATCAGGCCGATTGCAAATCCGGCGACAGGACCGAAGACTGCCGCAAAGAATGCAAGGACCGCTGCCCGCACCTGCAGGGCCGTGTTGGGAACGAATCCCACGGGGATCTGAACTGTCGTCAGCGCGACGAACAGTGCCGCTCCAATGCCGATAGCGACGACCTGTCGGATGATTGATTTACTGCTTCCGTTAGCCATACGAACTCCTCGCCTTAGTATCTCAGATAAAACTAAGATAAAAGAAATAATGATGAAAAGATAATAGCTTGATATTCCTATTGAGTCAATGGGCTTTTGAGGGCGGCGAGTTCGTTTTGCCATCATATTCTTCCTGCTGTCGAGTTCCTTCCGCCGCCGTAGCCGATGCCGCTGTACCCGATGCGGCCGTGCACAATACACAATGCGGCCGTGCACGATGCGGCTGCGCGGCACCGTCCCGCACTGATGTGTCCTGCTTTCCCGGCAGCTGCTACAGCAGTGAGCGGATGAATATGACCAGCAGTGTTCCGGCGGCGATGAGCTTAAGGCCCGTGCCGGTGATGAAGCCCAGAAAGGAATAGCAGGCAGAATGAAAGGCCTTCTTTATGTCCTTCAGGTCGTTCAGGAGTTCTCCGGCAAGGGCGCCGATAAAGGGGCCGATGAAGATGAGGAGGATCTGCCCGCTCAGCACGCCTGCCAGTACACCCACGATGCTGCCGATGCTTCCCGCCCGTGTACCGCCCGATTTCTTCGTGAAATAGGACGGAATGAGGTTATTGATGACTTCGACGATGACGCAGGCGATGGCGGCGGCGATGAGGACGGGGATTGAAACGGGATCCTTTGCATGGATGAAATGCCCTGCAAGAAGGCCGCCCCAGCACAGGGGAAGCCCCGGCAGCCCCGGTATGACGCAGCCGATGATGCCGACCAGAAAGAGAAGCCCCGCTGCCGCGATGAGTACGATGTCCAGTACGCCCATGGCTTGACTGTAACGCAAGTCTGTCTGTTTGGCAAGCTCCCTGTAGCGATGGCCGCCGTGCTTCTGCCCGCCCGCCGGTTCCCCCGGCGTCACGGGAGGCTTCCCTACGGGGGGCGTGCCGGGCTGCCCGCCGGCTTTCGCCCTCTTGAAGGCAGCGGTAATCTTCAGTATACTTATATGTTAGAGAGTTGGAGGAATTTTGCCATGAAGAATATGTTCAGGGTCATTTCATTTGTTCTGGCGTCAATGCTTTTTTCTGCCTGCATGAGCACGACGGCGGGCGGCAGTGTCGGTGCCGACCGCTCGCAGGTCATGCTCGTCAGCGAAGCAGAGATGAACCAGCAGGCCGAATCTTCCTATGCCGAGGTTCTTGCGGAGGCAAAGAAGAACAGGACGCTGAACCCTGATGCGGCAACCACGGCGAGGGTCAGGAACATAGCGAACCGCCTGATAGCCCAGAGCGGGGCCTTCCGCAAGGATGCGCTGAACTGGAACTGGCAGGTGAATGTTATAAAGGAAGATACCGTGAACGCCTGGTGCATGCCCGGCGGAAAAATCGTCGTCTATACGGGCATCATCGACGCCCTCAAGCTGACGGACGGGGAACTTGCCGCCATCATGGGGCACGAGATTTCCCATGCCCTCAAGGAACACAGCCGGGAACAGGCGAGCAAGCAGGCGCTTTCGAGCATCGGCGTTTCCGTCATTTCGGAAATTGCGGGGCTGGGCGACCTGGGCTATACGGTGCTTGCCCTCGGTGCCCAGTACGGACTGACCCTGCCGTTCAGCCGCAAGTGCGAAACCGAGGCGGATAACATGGGCACTGAGCTCATGGCGCGGGCAGGCTACGATCCCCACGAGGCGATCAACGTCTGGAACAAGATGAACAGGCTCGGGGGCAGTTCTACCCCGCAGATTCTTTCGACGCACCCGTCCAACGACACCCGCATCAAGAATCTGACCGAGATTGCCGAGACGGTGTACCCGCTCTATCAGGCTGCACGAAAATAGCAGGTTTTCATATGATAACCGCCCTGTTTCAAAAGAAAGGGGGCGGTTACTTTTTTTTCTCCTTTTTGTTATTATAGCAATATGAAGAGACTACAGAAATACACGTATGTTTTACTTTTGGCAGCGGCGCTTGCCGCACCTGCTTCGGCAAAGGGCTTTTTCAGCAAGCTCTTCGGCAAGAGCAGTACGACGTCTGCCGGTGCCGTTGGGGCCGACCGCGAGCAGTTCATGCTCGTTTCGGCGGAAGAGATGGATAAGGCTGCACAGGAGCAGTATGCCGAGGTTCTGAAGGAAGCAGAGGCCGCAAAGACCCTGAACACGGACAAGGCGGTCTACAACCGCGTGCAGACCGTTGCCCGCAAGCTGATTGCCCAGACGGGAGCCTTCCGTGAAGATGCCCTCAAGTGGGACTGGCAGGTGAACGTCATAAAGGAAGACACCGTAAATGCCTGGTGCATGCCCGGCGGAAAGATCGTCGTCTATACGGGCATCATCGACTCGCTCAAGCTGACGGACGGGGAGCTTGCCGCCGTCATGGGACATGAGATTTCCCATGCCCTCAAGGAGCACAGCCGGGAGCAGGCAAGCAAGCAGTACATTCAGCAGGCGGGCATTTCCGTCGTTTCGCAGGTGGTCGGTCTTGGTGATGTCGGACAGACGGTGCTTGCCCTCGGCGGTCAGTACGGTCTGACCCTGCCGTTCAGCCGGGACTGCGAGACCGAAGCGGACAACATGGGCACGGAGCTGATGGCCCGGGCAGGTTATGACCCCCACGAGGCTATTGCCGTCTGGAAAAAGATGAACGAACTTGAAGGCGCCTCCGTTCCGCAGATTCTTTCCACCCACCCGTCCAATGACTCCCGCATCGCGAACCTGACGACGGTTGCAGAGACGGTCTACCCCCTCTATCAGGACACCCAGAAGAAAAAGAAATAAGCGGCAGTTTCAAAAGTGACCGGCTTTTGAAACCGGCTCATAAAACTGGGCAGGGACGGTGTTCCTGCCCCGGTCTGCCTGCTGTGGCGGGTCAGCCGTGGCTGATAGCTCCGGCTGAGCTGCCTCGGCTGATCTGCCCGGCCGCCGTCCCTAGCGTGCGGCAGCCAGATAGTTCACCGCTGCGAGGGCGGCAACATTGCCCTCACCGGCAGCCTTGATGTACTGATAGGGTGTGCCGGTTATGTCGCCGCAGGCAAAACAGCCCGGTATGTTCGTCGCCATATTCCGGTCGACTTTCACGTGTTTTCCGTCCATTTCCAGTCCGGGTACGAGCCTGTCCGGTGCAACCGCTTCCCGCAGGAAAAAGATGCCGTCTGCCGCATAGCCTGCTTTTTCGCAGACAAGGCGTTCGGCCTTCATCACCCCTTCGACGGACAGGGGCTTGTCCCGTATGACTTCGATGTTGCCTGCCGTAAAGGAGACTTCGCCCGCATACTGGGGCAGGTAGATGACTTTTGCTGCCTTTTCTGCAAGGAATGCAGCTTCCTGTTCTTCGGCCGGTGACCAGGCGGCGACGATTGCGGACTTTCCCCGGTACAGGGCGGCATCGCAGGTTGCGCAGTAGCTCACCCCCCTGCCCAGGAATTCCACTTCGCCCGGGAAGGGTGTGCCGAAGTTCACTCCGCAGGCGAGGATGACGGCGCGCGACTCGATGATGTCCGAGTCCAGCTGGAGGGAGAAGTAATTGCCCATCGGGTAGACCGAGGCAATCTTGCCCTTCGTTATGGCAATCCCCATCTGCTCCAGATGTGCCATGAAGCGGGCGTGCATGTCTTCCCCGCTGATTGCCGGAAGCCCCAGGTAGTTCAGGATCTGATGTGCCTTCTGAACCTTGTCGCTGCCGCCCTTGCTCCCTCCGCCGCCGACCAGCAGGACCTGCTTGTTCCTGATTTTTGCCGTAATGGCAGCTTCCATTCCCGCAGGACCCGTCCCGATTATCACGATGTCGTATCGCTCTCCCATTGCATACCTCCGTATTTTCTGTGCTGCGTAGTGGCCGTTCAGCGGCTCCCTGCTGCCGTTTTCCGTGTTTTTGTGCTTGTCCGGTTCAGCGGACTTCTCCCCGGTACAGGGCGATTGCTTCCTTTATGCGTATGGCCGGGTGTACGAGGTCCTGCAGGGTCTTGCCCTGGTTCATCGAGTCGATGATGGCGGCGATGTAGGGATGGACTTCGACGGAACAGTACCAGGGCTTTTCCAGCAGGGCGGGCTTCTGGTAAATCAGGTCCGTCGTGAAAATCCGGTCAAAGACGCCGCCGGCAAATGCCCGGTCAAACTGTTCAAAGCCGTGCGTGAACAGGCCGAAGGTGGCAAATACGAATACCCGTGATGCCCCCCGTGCCTTCAGCTGCTGGGCAACGTCGATCATGCTGCCGCCGGAGGAAATCATGTCGTCTATGATGATGACGTCCTTGCCTTGTACGGAATCGCCGCAGAAGTCGTGGTTCACGATGGGGTTCACCCCGTCCACGATGGTTGCATAATCCCGCCGCTTGTAGAACATGCCCACGTTGACGCCGAATATCGAGGCCATGAAAACCGCCCGCCGCATGGCCCCCTCATCGGGCGCAATGAACATCATGTGCCGGCTGTCTATGCTCAGGTCGCTGTATTCCCGCAGAAAGCGCTGGGTGAACTGGAGCGAGGGCGAGATGTCTTCAAAGCTGCTGAGCGGGATGGAATTCTGCACGCGGGGATCATGGGCGTCAAAGGTGATGATGTCGTGTACGCCCATGTCCTCCAGCTCGTGCAGCATGAGGGCGCAGTCCAGTGACTCCCGGGACACCCGGCGGTGCTGGCGGCTTTCGTACAGGAAGGGCATGATGACGGTGATGCGCTCCGGCTTGCCGTTGCAGGCCGCAATAATCCGCTTGAGGTCTTGATAGTGATCATCGGGGGACATGCGGTTTTTGCCGCCGTCCATCGTGTATTCTATGGAAGCATTGCAGACGTCCACAAGGATGTAGATGTCCCGGTCTCTGACGGATTCCTTGATGAGCCCCTTGCTTTCGCCGGTACCGAAGCGCGGACATTCCGAAGGAATGAGGAAATGCTCGCCGTCCCGCCAGCCTGAAAGGATGCCGTCTATATCCTGCCCCATTTTCCGTGCAGATTCCAGCGCAATGATGCCAAGCTTTCCCGCCATGAAGACCTCCGAACCGGGGCAACCGAGCCAGTTGCAAAAGTCGGTCACTTTTGCAACTGGCTCACGAGGGCCTCATCGCACTACGTGCAATTGCGGCCCTCGCAGGTGAATTTTGACCAGTTTCAAAAGTTCGTCTGGACTTTTGAAACTGCCTCAACCGTCTCTTCCGTGTTGCCGCATCTATCAGTATAATGCGGGGATTCGTCTTGTACAAGGGTGAAATGCGGGGGGAGCAAAGCCGTTTTCCTGTCGAACTGCGGGGCCGGCAGGGCTGTTCTTCCTGCCCCAGAATGCGGCGGTGAACTTTGACAGCCGGAAGACCAAGCAGCTTATGAAGCAGCTCCGTAAGAACGTCTGTGAAACGATGGATACTGAGGTAAGAACTGTCATCTATACTACCAACGCCATCGAAAGCCTCAATGCCACTTATCGCAAGCTGAACCGTCAAAGAAGCGTTTTTCCGAGTGATCAGGCTCTTCTTAAAGCATTATACCTATCCACTTTTGAAGCGACCAAGAAATGGACCATGCCACTCCGAAACTGGGGAAGAGTCTATGGCGAGCTTCAGATTATGTATGAAGGAAGACTTCCAGAATAAAAATATGAGCTTCAGTCCTACTTGGGCTGAAGCTCCTTTGTGCGATTATCTTCCGGAATAACTTACTATCGCATCATCCCGGCATACTTGAATTCAACTGTCTATAAAGAACTGTTTTTCTTCTGCTTTCTCCGAATCAAGAATACAATACATGCGCCAATTACTACACCGATTGTGTTTAAGATCAAATCATCAACATCCGTATGTCTTCCGAGGCAAAAGAGCTGAGTCATTTCGATAAGTAGAGTCATTACTGTCCAAAATGAATTAGGTACAGTTTAAAGTCTGTAATTCGTGATATA
>CAMJZA010000054.1 GCA_946410085.1 uncultured Treponema sp.
AAAACCGTGTCATCCGTTACCTGAACGACTTTGCCCTCCACGAGTGCATTGTCCTCAACCTGCCCCATTTTGTTCAAAGAGTCCTCTAATTGTGTGCGAATGTCGCTGGAGCCCTGCTCGACGTTCTGTTCCACTTCCTTCTGTGCCATGGTAGATCCTTTTGATTGAATTTCGGATTTCATTATTTCACAAACTTGTTTTATAGTCAAGTCAGATGTATCGATATAGCGGGCATCGGGTGCTTTTTTTAGTGAACCTTCGGCCTTTTTCCGGTCCGCCTCGTCCCGCTTTATGATCGCGGCCTTGATGTCCTCGAGCGAAAGGTCGCTCACCCCCTGCTCAAAGCGGCGTTTTGCCTGCACGTCAATGCTGGCATCCAGATAGAACTTGCATTCCGCCTGCGGGAAGACGACAGTCGTCATGTCCCTGCCCTCACAGATGATGTCGAGCTTTTTCACGATGTCACGCATCCGCGCGTTGACCAGATGGCGGAGGGGCACGATGGACGACACTTTCGATACCGCCGCATCAACCCGGTCCTGATGCAGCAGGTCGTCCACGTCCTTCCCGTTCAGGATAAGGCGGGCGTTCACGTAGTCCAGCCGCTGCTTTTTTACGAAGGCCATGACAGCACTTTCATCGTCAAGGCTGACGCCTGCATCCAGCAGGGCCAGGGTCAGTGCCCGGTAAAAACTGCCGCTGTTCAGATAGGTCAGTCCCAAATCCTGCGCCAGCGCATGCGCCACGGTACTCTTGCCGGTTCCCGCCGGTCCGTCGATTGCCACAACCATTCCGTTCCTCTGTGTGTATGCGTTTTTAAGTATGACAGGCAGTAACTATAAAGGAGAAACGGGAAAAAAGCAAGATGCCGGGAAACGTATTCCCGGTTGGAAACGTATTCCCGCGGGGTCTCCGTCTACGCTCGCCGAGCTTGCATTTATGACATCCAGCATTTTCAACTAGGGCAGACCGGCACACAGGGAATATGAGACAAGCAAATACTCGCGAGACGGAACCTCCCCGCTCCATACGTTTCCGAGTCTGTCTCCTTTCCTGTAACCCTTTATGCTGTATGTGCTTTTATAGAACATAACGGGAAATTACCGGAGGATGCATGTCACTGTATACGGTTCTGCTCGGTGTCCAGTATGCGAGCGTATTCCTCATGATGCTGGAATGCGCATACATTACGAAACGATGGTCCAAACCCCTGCACGGCTGGCTGTTCTTCTACTGCATAACCGTACTCATCAACAATGCGGGATACCTTGCCTACATGACGGCGCAGACGGAAAATGAGGCCGTCATCAGCTGGCAGTTTTCCTACCTGGGCAAGGCATGGACTGGATTCGCCCTCCTCCTGTTCACCCTGCACCTGTGCCGGGGAAAGACCTACAGCAGGTTTTCGACAATCCTTTCGGTCTTTCACGCCGTTACCTACTTCTCGGTACTGACGATGCAGGACAACGGCCTGTACTACACATCGTTCAGCTACGAGAAAGAAGGGCTTTTTCCCCACCTGGTCTTTCATAACGGCCCCTGGCACCATATATTCAACAGCCTGCTCGTGCTGTATATGATAACGGGCATAAGCCTGCTCGTCATCACCCTGCTCAGGCAGAAGAACCGGCACCGGAGGAGGCAGATTCACCTCATCATGCTGGCAGTCCTGACGGACAGCGCCTTCTGCCTGATCCAGATAGTAAAGATTGTTCCCGTGTACGACATGAACACCCTGGGCTTTACCATATCCGCAGGGCTCTTTTTCATCGCAATCTTCTTCTGCGACATACTCGATTCGCGGGAACTTGCCCGGGAGTTCGTCATCGAAAACATCTCGGAAGGCATCGTCGTCGCAAGCGATGACGGCAGGATGGCCATTTGCAACAGCAAGGGGCGCAAGCTGCTACACAGCCTGCACGAGGACCCGGACGAGGCAGTCATGGCCTTACGGCAGCTGATTGCCGACGGCCGCCCCCTGCAGGCAGGAACCGAAGTATTCAGCGTCAAGGAGGAGTTCCTGAGGAACAAAAAGGGCGTCGCGGGCAGGGTCTACCTGCTGACGGACGAAACCGACCACTTCCGTTCCATCAGGGAGCTCGAAAAACAGAAGCAGATTGCAGACAAGGCAAATCAGGCAAAGAGCGAGTTCCTCTCCAACATGAGCCACGAAATCCGCTCGCCGATTAACGCCGTCCTGGGCCTTGACGAGATGATCCTGCGCGAAAGTGGCGAACAGCACATCCGGGGCTATGCCGCCGACATCCAGTCCAGCGGCAAAATGCTGCTTTCCGTCATAAACGATATCCTTGACTTTTCAAAAATCGAGTCGGGCAAGATGGAAATCATTCCCGGCGACTACGACCTGAGCCGCCTCATCAGCGACCTCGTAAGCATGATTGCCCCCCGCGCCGAAGCAAAGGGGCTGGCGTTCACCGTACAGGCGGACGAAAACATGCCGCACCTGCTCTACGGGGACGAAACCCGGGTCAAGCAGTGCGCACTCAACATCCTGACGAACGCTGTCAAGTACACGCCGAAAGGGTCCGTGACGCTCCGCATCAGGGCGGAGCGGACGGGAGAAACGCAGTGTGCCCTCTCTTTTTCCGTCACGGACACGGGCATCGGCATAAAGGAAGAAGACATTGCCAAACTGTTCAGCCCCTTCGAGCGCATTGAAGAAGGCCGCAACCGGGCCATCGAGGGAACGGGACTGGGCATGAGCATCGTCAAGAAGCTGCTCGCCGCAATGGGCACCCGGCTGGACGTCCAGAGCGTCTACGGGAAGGGAAGCACATTTTCGTTCAGCGTGGTCCAGCAGGTGCGGGACTGGAAGCCGATCGGCAACTATGCGGAAACAAAGGCGGCGGGCCTTGACCAGCTCGATGCCTACACGGAACGCTTCCAGGCACCGGAGGCAAAAATCCTCGTCGTAGACGACACGCCCGTGAACCTGACCGTCATGCAGGGCCTGCTCAGGCAGACCAGAATCCGGCTGGATACGGCAGAAAACGGACCTGCCGCCCTGGAGCAGGCACGGGCAGAAAAATACGATGTCATCTTCATTGATCACCGCATGCCCGGGATGGACGGGCCGGAGATGCTTGCCCGGCTCCGTGCCGACGAAAGGAGCGTGAACCGGCACACGACCTGCATCGCCCTGACGGCAAACGTCACGGGCGACGTAAAAAAGCAGTACCTCGACGCCGGATTTGACGACTACCTTTCCAAACCCGTTGAACCCGGGCTGCTCGAACAGCTGCTTGAGCGCTCCCTGCCCGCCGCCCTCGTCCTGCACGAAGGGGATCCGGGATGGGAGACGGCAGCAATCCGTCAGGCAGGCGGCGAACAGGCGGCCACAGGCATGGCAGACGGTACAAGCGGACAGGCGGACATGAGCGTCATGCTGCTTGATGCGGCTGGAGCATTTTTCAAGAAGCGCTTCGGGCTGGACATTGCCGCCGCCCTGACGAACTGCGGCAACGAAGACGTATTCGCAGATGTCGTGAAGGTATTCCATGAGGCAATCGCAGGAAAGGCTTCGGACATAGAAGGCTTTGCTGCATCGGGCAACTGGCAGGACTATACGGTACAGGTACACGCGCTCAAAAGCAGCGCGCGGCTGCTGGGTGCGGAAGAGCTGAGCCGCATGGCAGCAGAGCTTGAGTCGCTGGGCAACCGGGCACGGGACGGAGACACAGCAGGGACTGTTCCCGCCATACAGGAAAAGACACCACTCCTGCTGGAACGCTACCGTTCATACGGGGCACTGCTCGCCCCCCTCTGCAGCACATGAAGCCGTTCTCCTTTTCCCGCCGCCTGCTCCTCCTGTTCATCATGTGCAGTACGCTGCCGCTCTTCCTGCTGTCATTCGTGTTTTCGGAAATAAGCCGGCAAATTGTTTCCCGGAATGCCAGCCGCCATGCAGAAGAAGTTTCCCGTGCTATCCTGCTCCGCTTTGAAAAGACCCTCAGTTCCTCAGCAGAGCTTGCGGAAGAGCTTTCCCAAAGCAGGAAGGTCAGGGACTGGTGCGGAGGAAGCGAAGACGCGGCCCTCATACCGGACCTCTTTCAGTCCATTGCGGGAAAAAACCGTGACGACATCTTTCAGGTATACATCGTCTCTGACCGGCAGCCGGAACACACCATATCACGCCGGCAGGTTCCCGAGGAATACCGGGACAGCTTATACGGCGACTGGGGCGTATTCCACAAGGCCCGGGCAAGCCGGGAGACGAGCTTTTTCGCGCAGCCGCACCCGGGCAGCGCTTCCAACGCGGCAATCGCCGTATGCACCCCCGTCCCGGACAGCAGTTCACCGGACGGATCCGCATACGGCTTTGTCATCGTCGACATCCTGCGGCAGGGGCTGGAAAAACAGCTGGGCAGCATTGACGGCATGGAAGCATTCAGGGAGTTTTTCATCCATGACGAAAGCGGCTGCATCGCCTTCAGCCTCCAGAGTCCCTCCAACGAAAGCCTGTTCGTACAGGACATGGCAGGCGAAGGCGGCCCCCTGCTGACCCTGCCGGCAAAAACAGCGCCCTTCTCTGCCGATGCCCGGCTTTCAAGCTCGGAAGACGAGCGCTACGTCCGTGACCTCAGGCGGCTGGCTGCCCTCACCGCCGTCATCGCGGGCTTCCTCTCCGTCGGCATTTCCGCCCTCGTCTCCCACTCAGTCGCCCAGCCCGTGCAGAGCCTTTCGGACGCCATGCAGCAGGCGGCAGGCGGAAACCTCTCGGTACACTGCAGAGAGCCGTCCGGTGCATTCCGCGACTTTGACATGCTCTGCCTCATCCGCCGCTTCAACAGCATGGTGCACCAGATCGCCCGGCTGACGGACGAACGGGTAGAAAAGGAACACCGGCTCAGGGTTGCAGAAATCAAGAACCTGCAGGCACAGATCAGCCCGCACTTCCTCTACAATACCCTCAACTCCATAAAGTCCATGGCAAAGTTTGCAGGTTCGCCGCAAATCGTCCGCATGGTAACCAACCTGGGAAAACTGCTCAGGGAAAGTATCCGCCCGGGCGGCGCCGGTACGGACGATTATTCCGATTATTATTCAATCGAACAGTCCCTTGCGCTCGTGCGGAACTATTTTGAAATCGAGTCCATGCGCTGGGAAGGAAAGTTTGCATTCACCGAGGACATAGACGCAACACTCCTGCCCTACCCCATTCCCCGCTTCGTACTGCAGCCCGTCGTGGAAAATGCCCTGGTCCACGGACTGGAAGGGAAAAGCGGGAAAGGCAGCCTGTGCATCAGGGGCCGCTTTGAGGACACTGCGGAAGGCAGCCGGGACATCGTGCTGATCGTACAGGACGACGGCGACGGCATGGACGAAGCCGCCCTGCGTTCCCTCAGGGCAAAGCTTGCAGACCCGAAAGCGGGCAGTACGGAAGCACGGGATACCGCGGAAGTCAGGGACAGGGAACTCGGGTCAAACGGCATTGCCCTCGTGAACACCTGTGCCAGACTCCGCCTGCTGTACGGGAGCGGCTACGGGCTTTCCATTCAGTCGCAGAAGGGGAAGGGTACGGAAGTGACGATACGCATACGGGAGGAAGTACGGAATGACAAAAGTACTGGTCGTTGAGGATGAAAGCATCGTCCGCCGCGACATTGTCCTGACAACCGCATGGGAAGAACTCGGCTGCGTCTGCATCGGCGGGGCCGAAGATGCGGACCAGGCACTGCAGATGGTACGGAGCCAGAAGCCCGACATCGTCATAACGGACATCCGCATGCCGGGCATGACGGGCCTTGAGCTCATTGAACTCATTGCGGAACAGTACGCCCTTGAAGGCAGGGCCTGCGAGTGCATTGTCCTTTCCGGCTACAGCGATTTTGAATACGCACGGCAGGCTATGCGGTCAGGCGTCATGGAGTACCTTGTCAAGCCCATCGACGACGAAGAGCTGTCGCAGGCAATCCTGCGGGCGCGGAAACGGATCGAGTCCCAGAAAAACGATGACAGCCTCAAGAAGAAACTTTCGGAAGAAAACGAAAGCATGTTCATGCTGTTCAAGGAATACAGGCTCGGCGAGCAGAAGGGGGCAAACGCACGCTATGTCGCTCAGGCGATTGAGCTCATCACTTCCCGCTACATCGGCGGCATCACGATTGAAGAGGCTGCGGAAAAGCTCAGCATCTCCCCCAGCTACCTGAGCCGCCTCTTCAAGCAGGAGACCGGCTATACCTTCGTAGATTACCTGACCTACTACCGCATCAAGAAGGCCGTGGAACTCTTAAAGGACCCCGCCGTGAAGATTTACGAGGTTGCAGACCTGGTCGGCTATTCCGACGCACGCTACTTCAGCCAGACATTCCGCAGGCTCATGGGCGTCACGCCCCGGGAGTTCAGGGACAGCCTGTAAGCAGCGCCCTACAGCTCCCTCCAGCGCTCAAGAAAAAGCTCCCGCTGCTGAGCTGCCTCATAGATATCGTAGGGCAGGATGTATATCTCAGACGGACCTGCCGCATGGTCTGGAAGCGCAACGTCGGTGCGCACGCTCCTGCGCATCCAGTTCCGGGCTATGAAAGCCTGTACCGTTTTACTCAGGACAAACTCCATGAATTCCCGTGCGGCACGCTCGTGTTCTGCACCCCTGACGAGGGCAACCCCGTCAGGCACGGAAACCGTACCGTCGGCAGGGTAGACCACGGCAAGGCTGCTTCCGGCATTGTCGTGCAGGAACGCCAAGGCAGAATCCTCGCTCGTCAGTCCGGCAAAGTATTCGCCGCTTGCAACCGCAGCATGCACGAGGGGGGCATTTGACGCAATGCCCGCAGCATTTGCCTGCTGCTTTATGGCGGCAAGCAGGTCCCAGTTCCCGCCGGGAGCCGTCAGCAGGATGGCGTTCAGCATGCTGTAGGCGGAACCTGATTTTTCCGGGTCAGGGATGCAGACCCGGTCTGCAAAAAACGGCGATGCAAGGTCCTTCCAGGCACGCGGCACGTCAGTTCCCCTGACGAGCGAGGAATTGTACACGATGACCATCGTCATCACGGAAAAGCCCGTCCAGCAGCGGGCAGCATCCCGGTAGGCAGGCGGTATGAAGGCCGCCGCTTCCGTCTCGCAGGGAGCAAAGAGCTCTTTCGCCGCCTCAAGCGACTCCACGCCGCCACCCCAGAATACATCGGGCTTTTCCACGCCGCCTTTCAGTCTGAACAGTAGCTCCGCTGTACCGCCGTGCACCTCGCGCACACAGAAGCCCGTCCGCTGCCGGAACTCCCGCAGAATCGGCTCCGTCTTTGCCTCCGGGTGCGGCGAAAACACGAGCAGGTCAATGGGCTGCGCCTGCTGCGCTGCAGCGCCCGCCGCAGGCTTCCCCTGCCCGCCGCAGGACGCAGCAAGGAGACAACAGGCGGCAATCAGAATCAAGGAAGCAAGAGGGCGGACCATACCTGTCAGTATACGCTAAGACAGCCTGCGATACAAGGCGCACTGCCGCAGTTACTCCTTGCCCGCAGAATAGACGGACGAGCCGCCGACAAAGTACTTGGACAGGCAGATGAAGAGGGTAAAAATCGGGATGCTCGCAATGACCGCAACCGCCATCATGACCCCTTCATCCGCATACTTTTCCGCCGCAAACTTGACGATGTAGGCGGGAATCGTCTTCATCTTCTCACTCTGCGCCACCAGCAGGGGCCAGAGCAGGTTGTCCCACTGCTGGCGGAATGTCAGGACCGCAAGCGTCGCAATCGCCGGCGTACAGTTCGGAAAAACCACCCGGAAGAAAATCTGCGGTTCTGAGGCGCCGTCAATCCGCGCCGCATCGAGCATGTCCTCCGGAAAGGTGATGATGTACTGGCGCATCTGGAAGACGGCAAAGGCATTCACCATGAAGGGGATAATGAGCCCGGCATAGGTGTTCTGCATGTGCAGGTTCATCACGACCATATAGAGGGGAACCATGATGGTTTCAAAGGGGATCATCATCGTCGCCATGATGGCGAGGAACACGACGTTGCGGCCCTTGAAATGGTATTTCGCCAGTCCGAAGCCCACGAGGGAAGCCAGCAGGATTGTCGTCAGCGTGACGGCAACGGCGACAATCAGGCTGTTCAGAATATTGCGCAAATAGATGAACGAACGGTCGGCACCCGCAATTGCATTAAAGAAGTTCTGCACGTGCACCGGATTAGGAATCCAGCGGTAGGGCATCTTCATGATTTCGATTGCCCGCATGAAGCTTGCCGACACCATGAACACGAGGGGAATCACGGTAACCAGGCAGCAGACCGTCAGGAACACCCAGATGAAGCGGTCGGCAATAAGCGACTTTGCACTGCGTTTCATTGTATTGCTCTTCATCACTCACCTCCTAGTAGGAAACATCATCGCTCTTGGAGAACTTGAACTGAATGCAGGTCAGCGCAAGCATGATCAGGAAGAGGATAATGCTCATGACGCTCGCACGGCTGATTGCGAGGTCCCGCATGGCCGTATTGTAGATGTTCAGCGTGATGACGTTGATCGGCGCAAGGGGGGCACCGCTCTGCGTAAACATATACTGAGTGCTGAATGTCTTGATGCACTGTATCATCGCCATAATCGACACCATGACAATCGTCGGCTTTAAGAGCGGCAGGGTAATGCGCCAGAACTGCTGGAAGCCGCTTGCACCGTCAATCGTCGCAGCTTCATAGACGGAACCGGGAATCTTCCCGATGCCGGTAATGTACAGAATCGTAAAGTAGCCCACGTACTTCCAGAAATAGATCAGTATCGTCGAAAAGCGGACCATCGCACCGTCCGACATCCACTTGAAGTCAACGCCGGACGTCCCCATGAGCATGTTCATGAACTGGTTCATCAGGCCGCGGGGATCGAGCAGGATCATCCAGATAAGCGCGATGACAACGGACGAAAGCACGGCGGGAGAATAGAGGATCATCTGGAACAGGCGCTTTCCCTTGCTGCGGGTCGAGATGAATACGGCAAGCAGCAGGCAGACCACAACGAGAGGGATAAAGCAGCCGAGCGTAAAGATGGTCGTCGCCTTCATCGAATTCCAGAAGTCCGGGCTGGACAGGATCTTGATGTAATTCGACAGACAAACGAACGTTGGTTTTTTGAGCGACAGCAGCTTTTTATTGTACAGGCTCGTAATGACCGCATTGATAATGGGATAAAACGAAAAAAGCGAGAAGAACAGGAGTCCCGGCAGGGAAAAATACCAGCCCCAGCGGGCTTTCTTCTGTTCAAAGGAAACTTTTTTTCTGGATTTCATAGGCTGACTCCTGAAACTAAGAACTGAAAAATACGTGAAAAACGGGAAACGAGATCCTGAAAAAAACGGCCCGGAACGCTCCGCTTCCCTTCCGGGAATGTTCTGGGAATGCCGGACCGGTTTATCAGGTTCATCAGATTATGCTGAAAGGATTAGTCCTCGTCGAGGACAGCCTGCACGCCCTTGCGCAGTTCGGCAAGCGCCGCTTCAGGAGCAGCACCTGAGAGCATGACGGACTCAACCGCAGACTTCAGGAGGGAATCAATCTTGGGAGAGTTCTCCGCGTAGTAGACGATTTCACCAGCTTCCAGATCGCTCCTGAACACGTCGGAATAGGGCATGTTCTTAAAGGTGTCGGATTCCATGAGGGCCTTCGTCGGCTGTACGATGGCGACTTCCTTGAGGTAGTCTTCGCCGTGGCTCAGCATGTAGCCGAGGAGCTTCCAGGCGGCAGTCTTCTGGGCAGCGCTCTTCTGGGCGTTGACCATATAGTAGTGGCCGTAGTAGTGGCAGGGAACCTTCTTCTGCGCTCCCGCCCACTGGGGATAGGGAATGACACACCAGTCACCGGAATTAAAGAAGTCGGGATTTGAAGACGCCATGCGCTGCTCTTGGTACAGGCCGCTCAGGGACATGGCGATTTCATTGTTGTTGTTGTCAAAGATCTTGCGGGCAGCCGTATAGGTCGGGGAACCGAGGTTCTTGCCGGAAGGACCGAAGTCCCGCATGTAGCCGAGCGCCTTGAGCCAGGCTTCATCGCCGATGACCGCCGTCTTGCCGTCGTCGCTCACGAGCTTTCCGCCCAGCTGTTCGACCATCGGCATCCAGCTGATGAGGTAATAGGGATAGCGGAAGTCAAAGCCGCGGCGGGTGATGATTTCACCGTCATGTATCGTTATCTTCTTTGACATGTCCATTATCTCTTCCCAGGTACGGGGGGCATCCTTGTCGGGATCCAGACCCGCATCGCGGAAAATCTTCTTGTTCAGGTAAATGCACCAGTTGGTCAGCTCAAGCGGAAGGCCGTAGATTTCTCCGTCAAGGGTAACGGGATCGAGCATGCCGTCCATATAGGCAGCAACGAGCTCCTTCTTGTTCTTGTAGCCCGCCGCGGCGGCATCTACCGGGGCGACGCGTCCGTTCACCACGAAGGGATACTCATCGTTAATCTCGATGTTAAAGATGTCCGGGCCCTGATTCGCCGCAAATCCGGCAACCAGGATGTCCTTGATTTTTCCCGACGGATAGGTCACATAGTTTACCGTCACGTTCGGATTTTCCTTCTGGAACTCGCTGATGAGCCGCTGCTCCAGGGCCGTGCGGTTCTGGTCCTCGTGCGTCCAGATGGTCAGTTCAACAGGGGTATCCTTGTCAAAGGCCTGAGCCTTCTCCTGCTTTCCGCAGGAAACAAGGCCCGCTGACAGCACGACAGCAGCCGCAAGCGTAATTGTGTTCAAGACTTTCTTCATACATTCCTCCAAAAGTAGAGCTTTCGCTTTCTTTCTCGTATTGCATGTATAGCATCACATGGAATGAGGCGATCCGCAATGTGAGGAAACTGAACAAATGTGGAAAAAACTGCCGGCAGGCCCCGGAACGGAAAAAGACAAAAAAAAGCCGTCCCCATCAAAAGACGTTTTCCGTCCTTCAATGGAGCCGGTCTCCCTGTGTTTTTAAATGGCTTTTGTTACTTCTGTCCTGATAACTCTATGTAGATCTGGTCGGCAAGACCAAAACCTGCATCCTTCGTCAATGCCTCGGCATAGTTGTCGTAGAGCATGTCCTCGTACATGTCGCGGGCATAGGAGTTTCCGTCGCCGGACAGGGAACTTTTCATCACGGTCTTGCGGGCAGAAGAGAGCATCATCTTGACCATGTAGTTCTCCAGTTCCATCGACTGCTCGTACAGCTCGCTCGTCTTATCGATGACCGGGGTCTTTCCCTTACTCGTCTTCGCACCCGAAGCAAAGCCCTGGGGTTTGGCAGCCTTGTCCTTTTCTGCGGTATACGTTCCGGCAAAGCCCTGGGTATAGTCGCCCGTGAGCCGGTGGTTCCGGTTTATCTGGCTGGAGGAAACGGAAGGCACATTCGTTCCGGCCTCCTTGTCCTTCCCCGTCATTGCCTTGAGCAGATCCTCGAACTTACTCATCTCGCTCCGGCTCCGCGCCGCATTGACCGAAGCGTTGGAGTCCGTGAGGTAGTTTGCTGCAGAAAAGCCGCCTATGCCCTGTACGTCCATCTAATCACCTGCCCTAGCGCTTGATGCCGACAGCAGTCTGGAGCATCGCATCGCTCGTCTGGATTGCCTTTGAGTTGAACTCGTAGGCCCGTTGCGCGACGATCATCTGCACCATCTCATTGACAACGGAAACGTTGCTCATTTCCAGGAATTTATGCTTGGTAACGCCCATGCCCTCAAAGCCGGGCCGTCCGGCTATCGGAGCGCCGGAAGCATTCGTCACCTTATAGAGGTTGTCGCCCAGATTCTCAAGGCCCACCTCGTTGGGGAAGCGGTAGAGTTCCAGCTGGCCCACTTCCACCGGCTCAAGCTCGCCGTTGACACGCACGTTCACGCGGCCGTCGTTGCTGATGGCGAGGGTCTCCAACTGGAAGCCCTCGGGCAGGATAATCTCGGGGATAACACGGAGGCCGTTCGCATTGACCAGCTGTCCGTTGGAGTCGACCTTAAAGGAGCCGTCGCGGGTGTAGGCCCAGCTGCCGTCGTACTGTTCCACGCGGAAAAAGCCGTCGCCGACAATCGCAATGTCGGTATCCACGCCGGTCGCCTGGAGCGACCCCTGGGTCATAATCCGCTGGGTAGCGGCAACCTTGACGCCCGTTCCCTGCTGCAGGCCGACCGGGGTCACGGTGTCTTCGGTCGCCGGAGTACCGGACTTCTTGACGGTCTGGTACATCAGGTCCTCGAATTCCGCCCGGTGCTGCTTGAAGCCGGTCGTATTGACGTTTGAAAGGTTGTTGGAAATCGTATCTATGTTCATCTGCTGCCCGTTCATGCCGGTTGCAGCGTTCCACAAGCTTCGAACCATACTATTATCTTCCTCGCTTTGTTTACTTACTTATATATCGGCCGTTTTTCCTGCGGCATCAGACCTGGACTTCCGTCGTCTTGGTCCAGAGGCTCCCGAGCATTTCATCTGCGGTCTCGATGGATTTCTGATTTGCTTCGTAGGCGCGGTTTACCTCGATCATCTGCACCATCTCGTTGACGACGTTGACGTTGCTCGTCTCGGTATAGGCCTGGAGCACCTGAGGCCGCTCGTTTCCTTCGGCGATGTGGTAGTCGCCCGCAATGCCGTTGGTTTTCCAGAAGGATGAGCCCTGCTTCTTGAGGTAACGCTCGTTGTCAAAGCGGACAATCTTCATCCGGTCAACGAGGCCGTTGTCGTCGGCATTGTAGACCATGCCGTCCTTATTGACGACGAACTTGTCATCCTTGACGTGGATGGGGCCGCTCTCCCCCAGTACCGGGTAGCCTTCCTTGGTCAGCAGGATTCCCTCTTTGCCGAGATGGAAATTGCCGTTGCGGGTAAAGCGCTCGCCGTCTGGAGTCTGTACCACAAAAAAGCCCCTGCCGCTCAGGGCAAAGTCCGTGGACGTATCGGTTGATTTGAATGACCCCTGATCAAAATCCGTGTACAGTTCGTTGGTTTCCACGCCCAGGCCGATCTTTCCTATAATGGGGGCAGCGTCGGCGGAGCCGAAAGGAGTTTTGTAAACGCCATCCGCCTTTGACCTGCGAAGGAGAAGCTCGCTGAATTCCTTGCTCACGGGAATGTCTTTCTTAAAGCCTGTCGTGTCAACGTTTGCCAGGTTGTTGGAAATCGCGTCGAGCCTGTTCTGCTGGGCGTTCATTCCGCTGGCACCGATGTACCATCCTCTAATCATGTAGCACCTCTCCTTTTATATCGGCAGCTGCCGTATAAACTTGCGCGGAAAAATTTACATGCCGAAAAGCCGTTATGCGTACGCCGAAAAGCCGTTCCGTGCACGGCGAACAGCTTTTGTGGACTTTTGAAGCTGCTACCCTTGTAAAACTGTTTCCTTGGGTGTATTATGAAAGCCTACTACTCACACATTTATATAGAAGAGGTTTTACATGAACTTTGTTGAAGAGATGAAGAAGAAGGCCAAAGACTACCAGAACTCGCTCGTCCTGCCCGAAGGGACTGAGGAGCGCACGGTACAGGCCGCCGCCAAGATCGTCGCGGAGAAGCTTGCACGGAGCGTCACCCTGTTCGGCAAGAAAGAGGACGTCGAGAAGGTCGCAAAGGACAAGGGCGTCTCCCTCGCCGGCGTTGACATCATAGACCCGGCCACATCGGACTGGCTGGAGGACTTCGGCAAGGAATACTTCGAGGAGCGCAAGGGCAAGGTCAACAAGAAGACCGGTCAGGCCGAGGTGCCGGACGTGGAGTCCGCCAAGGCCTTCCTGGTCAAGAACCCCCTCTTCTTCGGCGCGATGATGGTGCGCCTGGGCAAGGCAGACGCGATGGTCTCAGGAGCCCTCTCCGCCACCGCCGACCTGCTGCGCGCGGGCCTCAAGGTCATCGGAACTGCGAAGGGCACCAAGACCGCCTCTTCCTGCTTCGTCATGGACACCCATGACAAGAAGTGGGGCAAGGACGGCTACCTCATCTTCGCTGACTGCGCCGTCAACCCCCGCCCCACCGCCGAGCAGCTGGCCGACATCGCCTTGGATTCCGCAAAGTCCTGCCGCGACCTCTTGGGTGCGGAGCCTGCCGTCGCCATGCTCTCATTCTCTTCCAAGGGCTCAGCCGGCGGCGAGGACGTGCAGAAAGTGCAGGACGCTGTCAAGATGGCCCACGAGCGCGAGCCCGGCCTGCTTCTTGACGGAGAGCTTCAGGCAGACGCGGCATTGATTCCGTCCGTCACCGAGCGCAAGGCCCCCGGCTCCCCGATCACCGGCAAGGTGAACACCCTCGTGTTCCCCAGCCTGGAGGCGGGAAACATCGGCTACAAGCTGGTGCAGCGCTTCTCCGGCGCGGATGCATACGGCCCCATCCTGCAGGGCTTCGCCCAGCCGATCAGCGACCTGAGCCGCGGCTGCTCCGTCGAGGAGATTGTCGTCACGAGCGCGATTACCCTCGTGCAGGCAGGAAAGAAGAACTAAAGGGCGCAGACCGGCTCCGCAAGGCGGCGGTCTACCAGCTCAAAGCGGTGGCTGACGCAAGACGCCTGCCGCCGCATTCATATCAGGCTCCCTGCTGTTTTCACGTTTTTTTGATTGCCTTATCCTTTTTCCCATGCTATAATGGCTTGTGTAATGTCGGGCAAGATGAGTTTTTCAGAGGAAGACAGGCGCAAGAACGCAGGGCTGACGGTAGTTCTTGCCGTCCTGTGCGCACTGGGAGTCATCCTGCCCCGCTCTTTCGGGAGTTCCGCCACCGTCATCATGGCAGGCGGCAGACCTTTCGCATATACCGATGCGTTCATCATTCTGGCAGCCGGCATCGGGGGGCTTCCGGCGGGAATCCTCACCTTCTCCATAGCATTTGTGGCCGAAGCGGTCTCAAGCTCCAACTTCTATTCGATTTACACGATGTCCATCTACATCCTGATTATGCTGATCGCATCAGGCCTTGCTTACGGCCGCTGCTATGCAGGCATAAAGAGGCTTCCGGTCCCCGTACTGATTCTGACGGCATCGCTGGTCTGCCTGTGGGAAATCACGACCGTACACGCACGGATGCAGAACCCCTACAGCAAGAATGCAGTGCTGGAATACGCACGCGAAATACAGGACAGCGGCAGGATGCTCCTTTCCATAATAAATGACATACTTGACTTCTCCAAAATCGAGGCGGGCAAGATGGACATTGTCCCTGCCGAATACAGCACGGGAAGCATGATAAACGAACTGATCAGCATGGTCGCCCCCCGCGCCGAGGCGAAGGGCCTCCTGCTCCACGTCAACGCCGCCCCGGACCTGCCCCGGAAGCTCTTCGGCGACGACAACCGGATAAAGCAGTGCGTGCTGAACCTGCTGACCAACGCAGTCAAGTACACGAGGGAAGGCTCGGTCACGCTGCTGCAGGAAGGCACCCCGCCACTGCTGGAACACTACCGCGCATGCGGTATACAACTGGAGCCCCTGGTAAGACAATGATAACCGAGAATCAATTAAAACGCTGGATTTCCTATATAAGCTTCATCTTTTCGATGATTGCCAACTTCATCGGGCTTATTGCGAGCTGGGGGACGGCATCGATGGTCGGAACGGCGATCTTCTTTGCACTCCATGTGATGGCCTTCATCGTTTTCTGTATCTGGAAAAAGATGCAGGACATCTACCTGCGCTACGTCCTGATTCTGTTCATGATGACGCTCTTCCCCTTCATCCTCTGGTGCTCGCCGAAGGCCCAGCAGGCGACCCTCTACGTCTTCATCATCCCCAGCTTCTATGCCATATCGATGCGGAGGAAGCGGGACATCATCCTCCCCCTCATCAACGGGCTGATCATGGCCGTCATCATCTATTACAAGATCAACATCCTCTATGCCGTCGTATTCCTGACCGTCTTTTCGTTCAGCATCCTCATGCTGTCCCTCTTTTCCACGACCCTCTTCGATAATTATGCGGAACTCAACAAAGCGTACGGCATCATCACGGACATTGCCCGGAAAGACCGCCTCACGGGAATTTACAACCGTTTCGGCCTTGAAGACGCCGTCAAGGACAGGCTCAACGATGCCTGCTATGCCATCATGACGGACATAGACTTCTTCAAGCAGGTGAACGACAGCTATGGGCATGAAGCAGGCGATGACGTCCTGTGCATGCTCGGATCGCTGCTGCAGAAATTCGCATCAAGGGATTTCCTTGTTTCCCGGCGGGGCGGCGAAGAGTTCCTCTTCTTCTCCTTCATGAATTACGAAGAGACGATGAAGACGCTCCGGCAGTTCTACACCGAGGTGGACCGGCAGGTCATCGTGGAGGGCGAACACGTCCACATCAGCACCGGCGTCAGCTGCAGGGGGCGTTTTTCGGAGGCACTGATTGCCGATGCGGACAAAAAACTCTACCACGCAAAGCAGACCGGCCGGAACAGGATCGTAACGGTCCTGTGATGCGAATATAGCTGTGCGTTTTAAGGAAATTCTGCCGATAGAAGTATAAGGCATACTGTACGTTGACCCGAACGGTCAGCGTCGAAACGCCGGAACTGTTTTCCACCCGGCGGCCTGCTTTATTTTATTGGAAGACTTTTGGAAGATAAGGGGAGAAACATGAGCGATCCTTCAAATACAGACAGCGAACTTGACCAGTATGGCGTCTGGGTCAAAAAAGAAGTTCAGAGTGAAAAAAGCGCAGCCCTTCCCGCAGCAGACGGAGCTGTTCCTTCAGGAGATGCAGCTGTTCAGGAAGGCTCCGATGATTCAGAGGCCCCGGATGGAGCAGAGGGTGCAGCAGAACCAGAGGCTGCCGACAGCAGCGGGGATGAAATAGAGGCCCTCGACGATTTTTTCGCTGATGATGATGCGGAGGAACAGGGCTCCGCAGCCGAAAGCGATGATGCTGAAAAAGACTTTACCCCTTCAGACATTGCTACGGTCGGCTCCGAGGACGCCGGCCTGACTTCCGCCGATAGCGAGATGCCTTCCGTTGACGGGGAAACGCCTTCCGTTGACGGCGAGGCAGTTCCGCCCGAGGCAGATACAGCGGCAGGAGATGCAGCCGGTGATGATATAACGGCAGGCGAAGAAGAGCTTTCCCCCGATTCCTTTGATGCAGCAACGGCAGAAGACGGCGAGATTTCCCTAGACGAATTTGACATGGGCGGGGACAGCGGCGAAAAAGAAGTTTCCCTTTCAGACTTTGACGCGGCAGGAGCAGAGGACGGGGAGATTTCACTGGACTCCTTCTTTGGCGACGGCGACGAGAGCGCAGCCGTTTCCGAAGTCCATACCGAAGAAACAGAAATTGCCGATGAGGAACCGCTCGACATAGACCTTGAATTTGAGGATACCGCTGACGTTCCCATGGAAGAAGACAGCGCCGGAGAAGTTGACTTTGACCTGGACGCCGTAACGGACGAAGGAAGCGGATCAAGCATTGTCAGCGATGACGGCAGCGAAAGCGTTGATTTCTCGGACTTCTTTTCAGATGCCGATGATGCTTCCAATGCTGACATACCGGAAAAAATCAACGACGGAAACGGCATGGATGATGAAACTGAACGGAGCTTTGACGGCATTTTCAGCGGAATGGATGATGCCGAAAAGCAGGAACCGGCAGGCAGCAGTGATGCAGGCAATGCCGCAGCGGCAACAGAAGACGTTGACCTTGACGCATTCGACAGCCCTGCTTCCGGCAGTGAAGACGTTGACCTTTCCGACTTTGGCGTTGACGGGTCCGATGACAGCATGGGCGGCGTGAAAAACGAAGCCGGAAGCGAAGAAGACGAAGACATAAAGACGAATTTTGATATTTCCGTATCTTCTGACGATGACATCGGTGACGGCAGCGAAGAAAGCAACGCCAGCGACGCAACGGAAGAGGAAGTTTCAATCGTCCAGGACAAGCGCGAGCCCGTCCACACGGAAGAGCGGCAGGCACCGCTTTCGGGTGCTTCCCCGGATGATGACTTTGACGTTGACTCCCTGCTGGATTCCATTGAGGACGAAAGCGGCACTCCTGCTTCAACCGAAGACGGCAGCGCAGCAGGGACGGCTACGGCGGAGGAGGTCAATGAACTCCCCCCTTTGGACGATTTTGAAACGCCTGCAGCAGGCGGAACGGCAGGCGAAGAAGCAGATATCCCCGCAGATCCGCCCGAAGGCTTCGCGGAAGAAGCGCCGGAACCAGAGGCAGCGGAACGGACGCTGCCCGGGGAAGCAGCTGCAGAAGAAACGGCAGCTTTTATCCCCGTTCCGGTCTCGGTTTCGGAAGAAACTGAAGCAGACGCTGAAGAAAGCCTTGCAAGGAACGAAGAAATAGATTATTCTTATAAAGAGAACGCAGCTGATGCGATATCAGACGGCGAAGCCGAAGGTGATGAGGAAGATATGGACGGAATGAACGAGATTTTGAAGCAGATTGCAGCAGAGGTCAGCACTCTTAAGCAGGAAATTCAGGGGCTTAAGGAAGAGTTTGACGTCATCAAGAAGCATGCGGCCTTTACTTCCGGCGAAGCGGAGCGCGCATCCGATGAAACAGTCTCGGATACCGCACCGGCTGATGAGACGCTTGAAGAAGATGATTTGATTCCCGTTCCGAGCAGCGAAAATGCCGAGTCGAATTTCTTCAGCAAGGATGACGACATGGACGATGTCGCCCTTGACGGCAGCGAACTGAACAACATCCTTGGAACTGCGGAACTGACGGAAGAAAGCGTTGAACCCGTACAGGCTGAAGACGTAGAAGCCCCAGCTGAAACGGCAGAAGACAGCAGCCCCAGCGAGGAAATGGACCGCGCCCTGTCAGAGCCCCTCCCCCCGCCCGAGGACAACACGAACGATGACCTGATGAACGATGACGTTGCCCTCTCGCCCGATGAACTGGGAGGCATCTTCAATACTGCCGACGTCACCGAAGAAGGCAGCCCTGCCGTTGCAGAAAGCGCTGCAGGAGAGGCTCCTGCCGAAGAGCTGCATGAAGAGAACGTTGAAGAATCCCTCAAGGAGAGCGCCGGGGTTGTCGAGGAAAGTGCCGAAACTGAGGTCGAAGCCGGTGCAGAAGATGCTGCCGGCGGAGAGGCAGACATAATCGAAGAAAGCGATGCGGGCATAGAGACCGGAGACGATGCAGATGCATCCGAGGTGGAAGAGCTGTCCATTCCGATTGTCGATGAGGAGGAAAGTGCAGACGATTTCACCGCAGAAAACCCGGATGAACCGGTCGAAGCAGCGGAAGAGACGCTGGAAGAAGTACCTGATGCCGCCGCTGATGAAGTTGCGGAAGAATCCCTTGAGCCGCTTTCCGAGTCGATGGAAAGCGATGCGGCAGAAAACGCTGTTGAAGCGGCAGATGTTGAAGCAACGGATCTTGAACCGGTAGAAGAAGCAGAAGAAACTGCGGCAGAAGAGCCGGTTGACCTCTTTGAGGAGAGCGGAGCCGCAGATGTAGCTTCCGGCGAAGAAGAGACCGTTATCCCCGTTGAAGATGCAGCCGCCGAGTCTGAGGAAGACATGAGCCGCTCCGCTCCCGACACGATCGTTGAGGAAGAGCAGCCCCTGACCGAAGAAAACATCAGCTACCTTGAAAGCGAAGAAGCTCCCGTCGTGGACGAAGCTGCAGAAGTGCTGGAAGAAGCTGAGGAATCTGAAGAAGGAGAAATCAGCGAAGAGCCGGTCGAGGAAGTCTTCAACGACTGGGGCGGAGACGCTGCAGGCAGTAGCGAAAGAGAACCCGAAGCCGGTGATACGGCTGCCCAAGACGGAAATACGCTGGAGGAGGCTGAAGGCGAAGCTGTAGAAGCAGTTGTTGCTGCCGGTGAAGCTGCTGCAGCCTTCGATGAGGCGGAAGCTACAGGAGAAGCTGAGGCAGAAGCCGGAGATACCGGAGCCGTCACGGGCTCAGCGGATGCAGTGAACATCCCCGAGAACATGAAGGATGAAATAAAATCTGTCCTCTCCTACATGGACCAGCTGCTTGAAAGCCTGCCCGAAGACAAGATTTCGCAGTTCGCGAAGTCCGAGGAGTTCAATACCTACAAGAAACTCTTCAAGGAGCTTGGCCTGGCTTAATGGCAATTGTCTTTACGAAATCCGCAAACGGCGAAGCGACTTGTACGTGCAATTCCATACGGATTCATTCGGCGTATAACCCAAGTCAGGAAGCCCTGCGGTTCGTACAGAGCATAAAGTGCGATTTCGAGCCCGGATACATCATGATGACTGGTCCGGGCCTTTCCTATACCGCCGTTTACATACGAAAACTTTTCCCCTGTGCAAAAATCGTTGCGCTCCATTATGCCCGGGAGTTCTCCGTCACGGAAAAACTCTGGGACAAATCCTTCTACTATACGGAAGGTGGCATTCCGCTCGCAGAACAGATTTTTTCCTATATGGGCGAAGAGGGAGTCGTCAGCTGCCTCTTTCTCTCTTGGAAGCCTTCCGACGATGCCTTTCCGGAGGAATCCAGGCACTGCTGGAAGGAAATACGCTCAGCTGTCATAAAAAGCAGGAATGTCCTCGCGACAAGAAGTTTCTTCGCAAAACGCTGGGTCAAAAATGCCATCCGCTTTTCCCTCTTTTCGGGCGAAAGCTGCTACTTTCAGAAGGGAAACGCCCCCATCGTCGTCTGTGCAAGCGGACGCAGCCTCAAGAGTTCCATCCCGTTCATACAGAAGCACCGAGACCGCTTTTTCCTCATCGCCGTTTCCTCCGCCCTCCTCCCCCTCGTCACAGAGGGGATTATCCCGGACCTCTGCATCTCCTGCGACGGCGGCTACTGGGCGAAGCGGCACATTTCCTTTACCCTCAGACAGCATCCTGAAATTCCGCTTGCCCTGTCGTCGGAATCAGCGGTATTCCTGAGCCTGCTCAAGGACACGACCGTCGTCCCCCTGAACTACGGAGACGGCATCTCGGAAGCATTCATGAAAGAATTCAACATTTCCGCAACACGGGCATACCGGAACGGTACCGTCAGCGGTACGGCCGCCCAGCTGGCACTGTCGCTCACCAGCGGGGCCGTCTACTTCTGCGGCCTTGACCTTGCGCCTTCAAAAGGCTTCTCCCATACCCAGCCGAATGAACTGGAACGGGATGATGCCTGCCGGGACAACCGGCTCAGGACCGCCGACAGCAGGATTGCACCTTCAAACTTCAGTTCGCCGTCCCTCCGCATATACCAGAACTGGTTTGCAACAAGTTCCTTCGGCGGCAGGCTTTACCGGCTGAGTGATCATTTCGCCTTTCAGAACAGCCTGGGAGAAGTCCGCGATGTAAACTGGGACTTCTTTCTGGAGCACGAGCAGGATGGGACGGCACTCAAACCGATGCGTTTTTCTTCCACCAGGAAAACAGACTATAAAAAACGGCTTGAGCTGGTCAAGGAAACGATAGAAAAGAACCTGCACACGTCCGAATGGATCAGTGAGGCCGTTCCTGCGGATTACATCGTCTACCAGCGGAGCATCGGCATGCAGGGCGAGGCAGAGGCCCTGAAAAAGCTCCAGGCAGACCTGCAGTCCTTCCATAAGGATATCCTGCGGTCCTTCTCGCAGGGGGCACAATGATTTATTCCTCAGTCATCCAATCAAAGAACGGGGATGCAATCCCCCTGTTCGCCAACGGAAAACCGATGCACTCAAAATACAATCCATCTGCCGAACGCCTGCCCGTGGATGCTGCCGTTCAGGAAGGTTTTTTCCTCATCGGCGGCATCGGCGGCGGCTACCACATCGCCAATCTGGTCCGCCAGCTGAAAAACTTCTGTATCATCGCATTTGAGGCTGACAGGGAAAGCCTGGACTTCTGCATGGCGCTCAAAAGCGTCCGGGAGCTTTCCCGGAATCCCTCCATTGTGTTCTGTCAGGCAGACGACGTGCAGGGGCTGCTGGGGCAGAAATACATCGCATCGCTCTACGGAGACTTCACCTGCCTCTTTCAGCGGGCCTGGCAGCAGGAAAACGAAAAGCTCTGCAGGACTGTGGAGGAAGGGCTGCAGGAGACGCTCAAGGCGGTCAGCGCGGACTTTTCCGTACAGTCCCACTTCGGCAAAATCTGGATGCACAACATTCTGCTGAACCTGCGGGACCTTGCCCCGGCACGGGAGCCGCTGCTGAACCCCGGAGAACTGGCAAAGTGCGCCGCCATCATCGCAGCAGGTCCGACGCTCGATGATTCCGCTCGGGTCCTGCGGGAACGGCAGGAGGACTTTTTCATCATCGCAACGGACACAACGTGCGGTCCCCTCTACCGCCGCGGCATTGTCCCGGACGCAATCGTCTGCGTGGATGCCCAGCAGGTTTCATCAGAACACTTTTTCCCCCTTCCAGCCGCCCGGGAAGGCAGCAGGACGCCTCTCGTATTCCTAGACCTGTGTTCCTCACCTTCCTGTGCCAGACTGCTCAGGCAGCGGGGCATACAGCCCGTTTTCTTTCACAGCGGACACCCCCTCTCCCAGCGCGCCGCCGAAGCATGCGGTCTGATGCAGGTTGAAACGGGTTCCGGTACCGTCACCATTGCGGCGGCAGACATTGCCCGGCAGCTGGGATTCACCCGGCTCCGCTTTTTCGGCGCAGACTTCTCCTACAGTGCCGGCAAGCCATACGTGAAGGGCAGCTATCTGGATGCCCGCTTCTACAGCTGGAGCTGTGCGCTCCAGACCGCAGAGCAGCAGTTTGCAGGCCTGATGTACCGGACACCGCTCCGGCACGTCAGGAACGGCGTGTATACGAGCGAAGTTCTGGAAGGCTACAGAAAGAGTCTGGAAGCGTGGCAGGCAAAGTACGGCTATGAGGAAAAACAAGATGAATTGTCCTGTAAATTGTCCCGCAAAAATGCCGAAAAAAGAAGGGGGAATGTAAACCTTCCTTTTAATTTTAAGGCCTTTATGGAAAAAAGCGTACGCGATATAGGACAGATAGCTGACAGTTCAGCTTTATACAATGCAAAAGCCTTCTATGCGCTCCTGCCCTATACAGCCTACCTGCGGAAGCATGCCGACCTCCTCGGTAATGTAAACGCAAAGGATTCGCTGGAACTGCTGCGGGCAGCCTGCGGATACCTGCACCGCTTTGCGGATTAAGCTTTACGGTTAAAAGGAACAGCTTCATGGTGGGAATAGTATGGGAACTAAAAAACGCTCTTCATTTGCCTCGTTTATAGGCGCAGTCTATATCATCACACTGATTGTTTTCTGTATTTCGCTGGGATTCGATGTTTCCAAGGGAAAAGAGGCTGCAGAAAGACGTTTCCGGAAACTGACGAACGAAACGGCAGAAAACCTCAAGGACAGTGATCCCCGCAGTGAAGCATTCTACGATGCATTCCTCCACTCGCTCGGCAATGTCTCCGACCTGGCAGGCGTCCAGGTCAAGGACGCACAGGGAGCAGTCATCGCCTACCCCGCCGACCTCGGGGAAGACGGAGTCCGCTTTTCCGACGGGCTTACGAAACCGTTCACCAAAAGTACCAAGCTGAATGCAAAAAACGGGCAGGAAGTAACCCTGACGGCAGCAATCTACCTGCTCAAGCCGGCAACCCTCTATGCAAGATTGCGGATTACCTTCCTCGTCATTCTGGCGGCAACCCTTATCTGTCTCCTCTACCTCATCTACGTAAGCCTCTACGGCACGACGGACGAAAGTGAAGAAAAGGACGAAGATGAACAGCCTGAACTGATTGAAACTGACGAAGATGAAGAAGACGAAACGGTAAAGGCGTCCGAAAGTATTCCTGCAGATCCGGAACCCCTGCAGCAGCAGGCATCTGTCCAGCAGCCAGTTACGCCTCCTCAGCCCCAGTCCCCTGCGGTCATCGTAAACGTGAATACCGTTCCGGGAGGAGGGGTAACGACCGAAACGCTACGGGAAAATGGAACAGCAGATCCGGCACCCGAAGAAGAAAACTTCGTCAGTCGGGGATTCGGCAATTATGAACTGACGCAGGAAGAATACGACGGCCTGCTTTCCGATGAGATAGATGACCAGGATGATGAAGACCCGGATGACTTTGACCTTGACGATGATGAAGATCTTGAAGTCGACACGGAACCGGAAAGCAGTGTTCCCATGCCCGACAGCCCCGCACGGCAGGAACAGCCTGCCGGCGGAACGGCGGAGACCATGACGGATGACGAGCTGTTTGATGCAGCGGAAGACGATGAGTCACTGTTTGACGATGAGCCGGATGAACCGTCCTTTGTACCCGGCGATGCCTTCGGAGAGGCAGAAACAAGCAAGCAGACCATCATTGAACCGGCAGTAACGGCAGAACAACAGACGGCAGGCAAGACGGAGGTGGAAAAGACCGTCGCGGTGGAACATGCCGTTGCAGCAGAAGCAGAGGAAGCAGCACAGACCGATAGCAAAATGCCGGAGGAACCTGCTGCCCCTCTGGAGCCCGAAGAAGTGCCTGAAGCAGCAGCTGAACAGGAAGGCGTACAAACCGGAGAGGTACCGGTACAGATGCCCCTGCCCGAGAAAGATGATTTCCCGGCAGAAGAGGCTGACGATGACTTCCCGGACGAAGAGTCCGATGCAGATTTCCCCGTAGAAAAGGCAGACGCCGCTGAAATTATGGAAGAACCTGTTCCGGAACAGGACACAAAACTGCCGGAAAACGGTACTGAAGAAACGGCTGATGATGACGAGCTGTTTGACAGCCTTGACGATGAAGATGAACTCGATGTGGATGCGCTCGACGAGGATACACTCGATGAAGAGCTTAACGGGAAGGACCTTGCAGACGGGCCGGCAGAAAGCGTCCCCGCAGACAGCGGCTGGACACCCCGGGAAATCCCGTCAATCGACGACAGCATTTTTGAAACAGACAGCACGGCTGCCCCGGATACGGATGAAATAGACGGCAGTTCCGAAACTGCCGTCCCGGACGATACGGACAGTACAGGAGATGAGCCTCCGGCACCCGATCCCGCCGGGGATGAAACGGACCGTGCGGCAGAGTCTTCCCCGGTACAAGCCTTCAATCAGGAGGCAGCAGAGACCGTAGAAGAAGCAGCGGCAGAAAAGACAGAAGTTCTGGAAACGTCAGAAACCCCGGATGAAACAGCGGATCTTGACACGGACAGCGATCAGTGGGAAGACCCCGATGATGACGAGCTGTTCACTGTCATTGATGAGGACATTGAGGAGCCTGCGGACATTCAGGAAGCTGCAGCAGAAAGCGACACCATAGTCCCGGAAGCTGGACCTGCCGCTACAGAAATGGAAACGGTTGCCATGCATGAAGAAGCCGCTGGCATGAACGCAGAGCCGGAAGCTGAACCGGAGCCGGAGCCGGAAAACGCAGCTGCGGAAGCTGAAACAGCCGTCCCGCAGGCAGAAGCGGCCACAACAGCGACGGCAGAGCCGGCATTAGAGGCAGTTGAACCCGCCCCCGAAACAGAAACAGCCGTCCCGCAGACAGAAGCGGCCACAACAGCGACGGCAGAGCCGGCATTAGAGGCAGTTGAACCCGC
>CAMJZA010000055.1 GCA_946410085.1 uncultured Treponema sp.
TTCCCGGAAGTTCAAATCCTGCTCACATTGCAGAAAACTTTGATGTCTGGGATTTCCAGCTGACAGATTCCGAAATGAAAGAACTCACAAAACTGAACACTGAAACGCGGTACGAAAACTGGTAAACAATAAGGACATCTCAGAAAGGCTTACTGCTTGTTCCGAAAGAACCAGATAGGCGATTATGCCCGGAAGCAATACAATAATGATTACAGAAAGCATAGCAAACTCCTGTCTGTCGCCTACTTGATGTTACGAACCATGCGGAAGCCCAAGGCGTTGGAATCTGTGTCTGGCTCCATAGGAATGCTAATGAGAGAAATAGCACACTGATCTTCACCTGATTGTGTACTAAAATTTACCCATGGTGGAGGGACACGGAAGGACTGAGAGGAGGACCTGCACGCTTGACATGGCAGGCATAGACTGGTATGCCGACAGGAGGCCCTGCCACCCCCCTTCTAACCGGTCACTTCCCAGTGGCCGCCCCGGTCAGGTCCCATCCGCCGTATCAAAAGACAAGGCCGAGCAAAATGCCAGAAGAGGAGATAAGCGACTATTATGAGAAGCGAGGCATCTCCTCTATTTTATCCGACCAAACGTAGCATGTGGCGGAGCTTGCCCCGATTTTCTTGATGCAACCTTGTTTCACCAGGTCTGCCAGTGTACGCTCGACGGTCTTGGTGCTTATGTCCGGGCATTTTTCCAGTATCTCTTTCTTGCTGATTTTTCCGACGGTGTCCTTTATGAGCAGCCTGACCCGCTCCGTCTTCGGCATTTTCTTTGTAGAAAGGTATTCAACCCTAGATTCAAACTCATTTGATGCCTTTATCTGGATACCCAGGTAATACTTTACGAACGGGGCATACGAATTTTCATCATCGTGCCATCCTGTAGAACTGTCCCTTAAAGCCTCGTAATATGAATCGGCTACACTGTCGAGTATTCAAAAGTATGCATGGCTATCCCTTAACCTCTACCCCAACAAAATTTTCTCTATGTCATTTTAAAGTAAAATGACATAGAGAGTCAAGGAATGACCGGGCTGCAGCAGGGGGACAAAGTATGCTTTTTCAGAGTCACTTCGGAAAACTTCCACCTTACTCATACAGGACGAATGCGGCCCAGTAGAAGGGGTGACCCCATTTTTTGTCTGCGCGGAACTCGGACTTTACCTCGCGGTAGGCATTGGAATACGTTTTTCCTTCCTTTCTTCAAGAAACCTAAAAAAAATGCAACGCTGATACCGGAACTGCTATCTATCCACCCTGCGTTTACGACCACACCGCCCCCGCCGGGAAGGGATTCGACCTGTCCGGAAACCCAGACCGCACGAGAATCCGGTAACCGGCCTCAGTCACGGCACTGTCAGGAACATAGAAGCTCAGCTCGCCGTTCCGCAGGGCCGCAAGGATTTCCTCTTTCAGAAATCCAGCAATCTCCTGCATATTCAGCGCGTTGGTTCCGGCCTTCCAGGCTTGAATGCGGGCTATGAGCGTTCTCATCGTTACGGTGTTGCGGTTGAACCTTCCGTAATAGCCATTCCCACCGTCAAGGTAATTCCTGAACAGAGTGATCCTTCCCTTTGCTTCAGTATTACTGAAGCTCGTTTGCAACGTTTCAGACATATCGTCCTCCTCAAAATTGGTGTACCGGAAATATACATCACCGGGAGGAGTTTTTCTGTAGTATGTAAGCTCAAAATAAAACGATATAGTGTAAGAGTTTAAAATGTTTTTGTTATTTTTTCTTGCAATACGGGGCGAAACACGGCCCCTGCAACACGGGCCCTGCACCGTGTTAAACACAGCGCATGCACAGTATTGAACACAGTGAGTGCACAGTATTGAACACGGCGAGTGCACCGTGTTGAACACACCGGGTGCACAGCATTGAACACAGCGCGTGCACAGTATTCAACACAGCGCGTGCACCGTGTAAAACACAGTACTGAACAGTGCGGCAGCACAAAAAAAGCCGCCCGGCGTTATTTCCTGCATATCAGTCTTCATTTTAGTCTTCATTCAAGGCTTTGCTTGAAGAACCTTTCGATCCTGCACTCATGCGTCTTGGACTGCTCATCGTAGTTCACGCCGACAAAGAGCAGGTCGCCGGAATAGTGGGAAAGGCTGTCAAAATACTTCCTGTCTTTTATCTGCGTCAAGGCGGTTTCCGCGCTCCCGTTCCGCTTGAGCTCGATTATCATCGCGGGGATACCCGGCACAAAGGGGATGAACACCACATCTGCAAAGCCCTTGCCCGTCGTCATCTCCCTCACGATCGTGTACTTGTTCAGCGCGTAGATATACGACAGGTATATCGCCGACTGCAATGCGTCCTCGTTGTTGTAGGAGCGGTTCGAGGTTACGTGGATGTGGCTTTCGTCGAGCGACTTCGCAACAGCGTCTGCGTTCAGCTTTAATGTCTCGGTGAGCAGGTCTTTGGAGGCCTGAATTATTTTGTTCGTAACGGCATACTCGTCCACCACTGAGACTGCCCTTCTCCATTCCTGCTGCACCTCCCTGTTGGGGATGCGGCAGGTACCCGTCTCCCGGTCGTAGGCAAGGTAGCCCAGATGTATCAGGTAGGTGAACACGTCGTCCTTGCCGGTGAATTCCGTCATCGTGTTCATATACGTATAACTGTCAACGTCCACGCTCTCGCCTGCGAGCATGCGGATGACGTCATCCTTTGTGCCGTCGAAGTTTGTCCGGATGCGGTCGGCTATGACGGCGTAGGTCGATGTCTTGCTCCAGTAACTCGCACACTTGCCGTCCTCAAGGGACATCACCACGGACTCGGGGTTGTAAATCTCGAAGCCCCGCTGCCAGTAGCCGTCGTACCACCTCCTGAACTCCTCATAGTCCGCGCCGTACTCCGCGCAGAGGGCCTGTACCTCGGGCGCAGTGAAGCCGATGAACTCTGTGAGCTTGCCCGCATCCAGTATCGTGTACTCGCGGAAATTGTTCAGCTTGGACTGGATTCTGTCGCGCACGACCGGCAGGATTCCCGTGATGTAGGCGAGGGCTATCGCCGGACGCAGGGTATTGCTCTTAAAAAGTCCGTTCAGAAAGCCCAGGTACTGGTCAAACAGGCGTTGGCTCACACTTTCGCGCACGAGCACGTCGTACTCGTCTATGATGATGACGAACCGCTCCCCTTTCCGGGCATAAGCCTTGAGGATGCAGTTCCCCACGGAATCCTTCCCGTCAAAGGCGATGTCCGAGAACTGACTGACAAAATCCGCCACGATGTTGTCCTGCAGGTCATCGAGGAGCCTGTCCTTGTCCCGCGCATTCTGGTACTCGCTGTTCAGGTCTATCTGGATTACGTTCAGTTTGTTCAGGTTTGATTCAAAGCTCTTGTCCCCGCTTATCTTATAGGGTGCGAAGAGGGCACGCGAGTCGCAGCCCCTGGAGTAGTAGGCGGACAGCATGTTGCCCGCGATCGTCTTGCCGAACCTCCGGGGCCGGGACACGCAGACGTACTCCCGCGCCGTCTCCATGAAGCGGTTCAGCACGCTTATCATCATCGTCTTGTCCACATAGATTTCTGCGTGGGTGATTTTCTTGAAATTCTCGTTGTTCGGGTTCAGGTAGATTCCCATGCTCCGCACCTCCCTGCCTTATTTATGGTAAAAAGTATAGCACAGAAGGCGGTAAAGGAACAAGAGTTAGCATGGAGCCCTCTTTCGGGGAGGGGGGGGAGTTTCACAAGTCCCGGGCATCACAATGCCCGTTTTTCTTGCACACCAGGGGCGAAACACGGATCCGGCACAGGCCCTGCACGTTTCCGTCGAATACCTCGTAACGGGCACCGAAGCGGCGGGAAAACCCGGCATTGCCCGCGAATTTGTAGACTTTGTGAACGATTTTTCTGCCCTGTCGCCCCGTCAACGGTCGGTCGTCATGCAGATGGTACAGGTCCTTTCCGAATCATCCGCATAACCACGCTGCCGGGCCTGCCTGACTTCTTCTTCCGTTTTCTTCAGCAGTTCGTCAAAGCCCTTGAGGGCAGCAAAGGGCATGAATATCTTTGCCCGCAGGGTCAGGGCCATGTGTTCGTGCGTCCGCGAACCCTGCCAGTCGGTATGGATAATGTCGTCATAGTTCTTCTTCATGCGCGGTGCCCTCCAATCTGCGTATTCCGTTCGCGGGCCGTCGCACCGTCCGTCAAGTCTGCCCCTTTCAGGATTGCATTCTTGCCGAACTTTCCCTGTATCGAAAGCATCGTCTTCTGGAGCGAACTTTCCTTTTTCTGCGCCGCCGCATCGGTAAAGAGTTCCGCCTGTTCTTCCGCCTGCGCAATCAGCGTATCCGCCGTCAGGTTCAGGCGCCTCACAAAAAGCGAGGCATCGCAAATCCGGTCAAAGACGGCAAGAACCGCCTGCGTTATCCGCTGCAGGGACGCCGTGTGCACCCCCAGCCGGGCAGTACCGTGGTCCGCCTTCGGAACCTCCCGCCCGTACCGGTCTTCTTCCGTCTCACCCGTATAGTCACTGCCCAGCGATGAGCGGTCATAGCAGATGAACAGGGTAAAATCAGACGAAGCAAGCCCCTTTGCGCACAGCTCCTGCGCAAGGGATTCCGCCATCTCCCGGACGACAAGGCGGGCCTTGTCCCGGGAATAGGGACCGGAAAGCACCTGCCCCATGCCAAGGCTCTTTGCCGATGACCGGAACTTTTTGATGTGGGCAATCGTGCAGGGTTCAAGGCCCCAGGCGTGGTCTATCAGGATTTCCGCATCGATGCCGAAGGTCTTATACAGCAGTTCCTCCGAAGTCAGGGAACGGCGGGCAATGTCGCCCATCGTGTGAATGCCGAGCTTTGCAAGCCGATTCGCCGTTCCGTTCCCGATCCGCCAGAAGTCGGTCAGGGGCGTATGGTTCCAGAGCGTCTGCCGGTAGGAGGCAACGTCGAGCGAAGCGATCCGCACGCCGTCGGAATCCGCATCAACGTGCTTCGCCACAATGTCCATCGCAGCCTTGCACAGAAAGAGGTTCGGGGCGATTCCCGCCGTCGCCGTTATGCCGGTGCGGGCAAGGATGACCCTGATGACCCTGCGGGCAAGCGAACGGGCATCGGTCCGGTAGAGGGGCAGGTAGCTCGTCGCGTCAATGAACACCTCGTCTATGCTGTAGACGTGGATGTCGTCCGCACTGAAATAGTGCAGGTAAATTCCGTAAATGCGCGCGGAATACTGCATGTACAGCGCCATGCGGGGCCGTGCCGTGATATAGGAAAGCGGCTTTCCCGTCTGCCGCTCCACTTCCCGCGCTTTCTGAACCACCTCAAAGAGCCTGCTCCGCCCGGAAAGCCCGTAGGCCTTGAGCGGCGGGGTCACGGCAAGGCAGATGGTCTTTTCCGTGCGGGACTCGTCCGCAACGACAAGGTTCGTCCTGAGCGGATCAAGGCCCCGTTCCACGCATTCGACGGAGGCATAGAAGGATTTCAGGTCTATCGCGATGTAGGTTCGTTCCGTTCGTTCCGTTCGTCCCATTTGTTCTGCCACGGCTACAGCATAGCATAGTTCCGGGCAGTTGCAAAAGACCGGGAGGCCTGTTATCATGGTCGTACAGGCTGACAATATCGGCAGGTAGCTGACCTGCAGGCAGCAAGCACTACAGGCCGGCAGCACCGGCTGAAAATGCAGCAGCCACAGCCTGCACACGGAGGAACAGGATGACGATCGATGTCTATGCACAGTATTTTTCTGCGGAATGCACGTACAGCGGGGTCCGGCGGCGGGCAGCGCTCGTCTCGCTCACGGCAGATTCCGAAGCGGGCCACATCCGCTACACGGCAAGTGCAAGCTTCTTCCCGCATACGGCGGATGATGACTATGCAGTCAGCTATGATGCCGTCGTGTCAAAAGTGCTGTACGACAATGCAGGCCGCAGGTCAAAGAAGCGCGAGAAGGAACTGCTTGCAGGCCTGCAGCCCGTCATAGACGAGCTTGCCGCAGCGCTGAAAGCTGCCGTACACTGGGACAAGCCCCTGCGGGAAGCCCGCCTGGGCTGAAGGAACCGGGCTGAAAGGGCCGGGGAGAAGGAACCGGCACCGGACTTTACCCCTCCAAATTTTGTCTTTTCCCGCAAATTTTACTATATTGAGTCTGACGGACGCAGTATGCCGCAAAGGGTGCCGAAGCACAAGGTTGCCCCCCCGCAGGAGGGCACGGAAGCTGCGTCCTAAGGAGGCTCATACATGAACTATGACCAGATGACGCTCAAGACGCAGGATGCAATACAGGAAGCCGGAAAGCTTGCGATGCAGAAAAGCTCCAGCGAAATCGGCAACGAGCACCTGCTGACTGCCATGCTCCGGCAGAAAGACGGGACGATCCCGCCGCTCGTGGAGCGGATCGGCGTGCAGCCGGAAACCCTGCTGGCAGAACTTGAGCACCTGATAGACCAGTACCCGACCGTCTCGGGCAACACGCAGATGACCCTTTCCAGCGAGGCCCAGCGGACCCTCGCCCTGGCGGAACAGGAGATGTCGTCGCTAAAGGACCTGTACCTTTCCACCGAACACCTCTTTCTGGCGATGACCGAAGACAAGGGAAAGACGGGCGAGATGCTCCGTGCGCACGGCTGCACGCGCAAAGACACGCTCGAAGCGCTCAAGGCCGTCCGCGGGAACCAGACCGTTGACTCGCAGGATCCCGAGTCCAAGATGCGCTCGCTGGAAAAATACTGCATTGACCTTACCGCACGGGCACGGCTCGACAAGATTGATCCCGTCATCGGACGGGATGATGAAATCCGCCGCGTCATGCAGGTGCTTTCCCGCCGCACCAAGAACAACCCCGTCCTCATAGGGGAACCGGGTGTTGGTAAAACGGCAATCGTGGAAGGGCTTGCCCGCCGTATTGCCTCGGGAGACGTACCGGAAAGCCTCAAGAGCAAGCGCCTGCTTTCGCTCGACCTTGGTCAGCTGGTTGCAGGAGCGAAATTCCGCGGCGAGTTCGAGGAACGGCTCAAGGCCGTCATTACCGAAATCGGAAAGAGCGAAGGACAGATCATCCTCTTCATCGACGAGCTGCACACGATTGTCGGTGCTGGTGCTGCGGAAGGCAGCATGGACGCCTCAAACCTGCTCAAGCCCGCCCTCTCGCGCGGCGAGCTGCACGTCATCGGTGCAACGACGCTCGACGAATACCGCAAGTACATCGAAAAGGACGCAGCCCTGGAACGGAGATTCCAGCAGGTCTACTGCAAGGAGCCCGGCGTCGAGGACACGATCGCCATCCTGCGCGGCCTGCGGGACAAGTACGAAATCCATCACGGGGTCAAGATAAACGACGAGGCCCTGGTCGCAGCGGCAAGCCTGAGCAACCGCTACATCACCAACCGCTTTCTGCCGGACAAGGCAATTGACCTGGTAGACGAGGCGGCAAGCCGCCTGAAAATGGAAATAGAAAGCCAGCCCGTAGAACTGGACCGCCTTGAGCGCCGCCTGCTCCAGCTGCAGATAGAACGGCAGTCCCTCGCAAAGGAGGACGATGCGCCGAGCATGGAGCGGCTCGAAAAACTGGAGAAGGAACTTGCGGAACTGACGGCAGAACGCGATTCCATGAAGCTCCAGTGGCAGAACGAGAAGCAGGCTATCGAAGGCAGCCGCCACTCCAAGGAGGAACTGGAGAAGGCGAAGTTCGACATGGAAAAATATACCCGTGAGGGTAACTTCAACAAGGCAGCCGAACTCAAGTATTCGGTGATTCCCCAGCTGGAAAAAGCGATTGCGGAAGAACAGAACAGTTCCGCCGCGGGCAGCGGGGGCGAAATCAGCGAGGAACGCAAGAGCCTCTTGCGCAGGGAAGTAACCGAAGAGGACATTGCCCGCGTCGTCTCTACCTGGACGGGCATTCCGGTTTCCAAGATGATGAGCGGGGAAAAGCAGAAGTATCTGGAACTTGAGAACGTACTGCACAAGCGGGTCATCGGACAGGATGCCGCAGTACAGGCGGTCGCCGACGCAATCCGCCGGAACCGGGCAGGACTTTCCGACCCCAACAAGCCGCTGGGCAGCTTCCTCTTTATCGGCCCCACGGGCGTGGGCAAGACGGAACTTGCAAAGACCCTCGCGGACTTCCTCTTTGATGACGAGAAGGCGCTGACGAGAATCGACATGTCCGAGTACATGGACAAGTTCTCCGTCACCCGCCTGATCGGTGCACCGCCGGGATACGTGGGCTACGACGAAGGCGGACAGCTGACCGAAGCCGTGCGACGCCGCCCCTACTCGGTCGTCCTCTTTGATGAAGTGGAAAAAGCGCATCCCGATGTGTTCAACATCTTCCTGCAGCTGCTGGATGACGGGCGGCTGACCGACGGACAGGGCCGGGTCGTGGACTTTAAGAACACGATCATCATCATGACGAGCAACCTCGGTTCCGAGCTGATCATGGAAGCGGCAAACGCTGCGGAAGGCGGACCGGAAGGAACGGCAGGGACTTCAGGAGCTGCCGCAGGCGGCCAGGGGAGCATGAGCGATGACCGGCTCAAGCAGCAGCTTGACGAATTGCTCAAGCGCAGCTTTAAGCCCGAGTTCCTGAACAGAATCGATGAAATCGTCATGTTCAACCGTCTGGGCAGGGAGCACGTCAAGGGCATCGTCAAAATCCAGCTTGACCGCGTGGCAGCCCGCCTTGCGGACCGGCGGATTGCGATTGACTTTACGCCTGCCGCACTCGACCTGCTTGCCGACCTGGGCTATGATCCCGCCTTCGGGGCACGGCCGGTCAAGCGGGCCATTCAGAACGCCATCGAAAACCCGCTTTCCAAGGCCCTGCTTTCCGGCACGTTCACGGAAAATGCGCACATCACCGTGGATGCGGAAGGCGGTACGTTCAGCTTCCGCTAGCAGGAAGCCCGCCCTGTGCCGCACCGCATCCGGCGGGTGTGCGGCATCATCCGCCAGCAGGCAGCCCTCTCCCGCCCCGCCCCGCATCTGGCGGGTGTGCGGCAGCATCCGCCAGCAGGCAGCCCTTTCCCGCCCCGCCCCGGCGGGTATGCGGCAGCATCCGCCAGCAGACAGCCCTTGACCGCAACGCACCGGCAGATGTGCGGCAGTTTTTCTGACGCCTAGCGGGGCTGGGCTACATACCAGTCTGCGGCGGAACTTGGACGGAACTCCAGGTTCCGCCGTTTCATTGTCCGCGTTACGGCGGAAGTGGTAATATTGGTCGCGGGGAATGCAGAGGCAAAATCAGCCGCCGCCTGTCCCTGCCCGTCAAGCCATCGTCCGCTCTGTTCAACGGCCCGGCAGAAAGGCTCATACTTTCCGTCCCAGCTGCCGGACTCCTTCTTGGGATCGCGGAACAGGAATGCGTCCAGCACAGTGCCGTTCGTCCGGTTCTGGACAAGCACGATGTCAGACGGCGACAGACGGCTCTTCTGGTTGTCCTGCCAGAAATCCCACGCATCATCGGAAGAATCCACCGCAGTCGAAGCCCGCCTGTTCCCGTCAGTTTCGTCCGTCATGCCCGCCTGCATCCAGCTGCCGCCGTCATCCTTCATCTTGCGCAGGTGTACACAGATATACTCCCCCGCAGCAACTTCAACCGGCGGAAACACAAATGCCTGTCCCGCCCCGTCGCCTGCGTTCACCAGCTCAAGGCCGCTCAGATTGCCTGACTTCGTACAGTACAGGCGGACAAACTCGTACTTGTTTGACTTGGACGAATAGGCATTCCGCAGCTCGCAGAGCAAAAGCTCCGGCAGGCGGCCGTTAAAGGCGTCGAACGTTATGGTGAACGTCAGCGTATTGCCGTCGGTATCCGAAGCAAGCGCCGTCATATCGTAGACGGATCCGATCTGCGTTTCCTCGGCAAACACGAGCCTGACGGAAGTCCCGTCCCCGCAGGACTCGCTCGTAACGGCAATCGGTCTGTCAGGGGCAGCAGGAGAAGGCGGGGCTCCTGTCGCTCCAGTACCCCCCCCTGCGGCACCTGCCGCTCCCAGAGAGGCAGAGGTCCCCGGGCTGTCAGCGGAACCGGAAGCCCCCGAAGCCCCAGCAGCACCCGACAGTCCGGACGCTCCCCCGCCGGCAGAAAGCGACAGGCTTGCATTCGTAACCGAGACCGGCTTGTCAAAGCAGAGCAGCATGGCATCCGCTGCCTCGACCGTAAAGGATTGCAATACCGGCGGAACAGCCCGCCGGATGTTCAGGCCGGACGCCCCCGCCCCGCCGGACCCGGCAGGAGCAGAAACACCGGGAGCAGAGCCGCCGGGGCTGCCGGAGCCGGACCCGCCGGATGTTCCCGGACTGAACGGCGTACCGCCGTCAGCATAACTGTCCATGCTGCAGGAGACCGGTCCCAGGGAAAGGGACAGAAGTACTGAAGCCGAAATGCATACAGCGCCGAGCAGGCGCAGCAAGAAAAATGAACGTTTCATCATGTCCTCCAGACAAATTCATATCTATGGATTTATCTGTGAAGACCTGCCATTTTCTGCAAATTGACGGCGTTTTTTTTTGAAAAAAAGGACGGGAAGCTGCACTGCGGGAAATGCCAATCTGAATCGCCCCGTCCCCGCATTTCCCTCAGGGCAACAGGGCGGTTCCCGCCCGCTACACGTCCAGGTTGGCGTAGATGGCGTTTTCCTCGATGAACCTGCGGCGCGGCTCGACTTCTTCACCCATGCAGGTGGAGAAAATCCGGTCGGCGGCAATCGCATCTGGGATCGTCACCTTCATCATCTTGCGGACGCTCGGATCCATCGTCGTCTCCCAGAGCTGGGTTCCGTCCATTTCACCGAGACCCTTGTAGCGCTGCACCTTGAGCTTTTCCGCCGGAACGCCGAATTCCGCAATCGCAGCGGCCTTCTCGTTGTCGTCATAGACGTACTTTATCTGCTTGCCGTACTGCACCTTAAAGAGCGGCGGCATGGCAAGGTAGACGTAGCCGTCTTCAATGAGCTGCGGCATGTAGCGGAAGAAGAAGGTCAGCAGCAGTGTCCTGATGTGGCTGCCGTCAACATCGGCATCGGCCATGATGATGACCTTGTGATAGCGGAGCTTGGAAATGTCGAAATCCTTGCCGATTCCCGTCCCGAGCGAGGCGATGACCGGCTCAAGCTTGTCGTTGTTGATGACCTTATCGACCCGGCTCTTTTCCACGTTGAGCATCTTGCCCCAGAGGGGGAGGATTGCCTGTGTCTTGGAGTCCCGCCCCTTCTTGGCGGAACCGCCTGCGGAATCTCCCTCGACGATGTAGACTTCACACTGGGAGGGGTCCTTGAGCGAACAGTCGGCAAGCTTGGCAGGCAGACCGAATCCCAGACCGGTCTTGCGCCGGGCGGAATCCTTTGCCTTGCGGGCGGCAATGCGGGCCGCCGCCTCACCGACCGCCTTTTCCAGTATCTTGTCAACCAGCTGGGGGTTCTGCTCGCACCAGAGGGTCAGCTTCTCCTTCACGAGGCTGTCAACGTAGCCGCGGACTTCCGAGTTGCCCAGCTTGGTCTTGGTCTGCCCTTCAAACTGCGGCTCCGGCACCTTGACGGAAAGGACGGCGGTCAGGCCGGAACGCACGTCTTCGCCGGTCAGCTTTTCGCTGACCTTGGAATCCTTGTCGTTTATCCGCTTGAGCAGCTTTTCGCGCGTCTCAAGGAACTTGTTCATCACGACCGTCAGACCGATCTTAAAGCCGTCCAGATGGGTTCCGCCCTCTTTTGTATTGATGTCGTTGACGTAGGCGTAAATCGACTCGTTGTAGCTGTCATTCCACTGGAGGGCAACTTCAATCTGCACGCCCTCGTTCTCGCCGGAAATGTAAATCGGTTCCGCCGGAATAACCGCCTTGCCTTCGTTCAGGAAGGTCGTAAAGTGCCTGATGCCGCCTTCAAAACGGTACTCGACTTCCTTGGGCTTTTCCAGCCGCTCGTCGCGGAAGACAATCGTAATGCCGGGGTTCAGGAAGGCAAGCTCGCGCAGGCGGTGGGCAAGCACGTCAAAGTCGTAGGTCGTCGTTTCCTTGAAAATCGTTGCATCTGCCTTCCAGCGGATTTTCGTGCCGTGCAGGCCGGTGTCGCCCAGACATTCCACCTTGGTCTTGGGCTTGCCTTCCGCATACTTCTGCTCGTATGCCTTGCCGTCGCGGTAGACAAAGGCTTCCATCCAGGTAGAAAGCGCATTCACGCAGGAAACGCCGACGCCGTGCAGACCGCCGGAGACCTTGTAGTTGGACTTGTCGAACTTACCGCCCGCATGCAGGCGGGTCAGGACCAGCTCAAGCGCAGAGACGTGCTCGGTCGGGTGCATGTCAACGGGGATACCGCGGCCGTTGTCTTCTACGCGGCAGATGTCGTCCCGTTCCAGGGCAACGGTAATGCGGTCACAGAAGCCGGCCATCGCTTCATCGATGGAATTGTCCACCACCTCATAGACAAGGTGGTGCAGGCCGTTGGGGCCCGTACTTCCTATATACATACCGGGGCGGACGCGGACGGCCTCCAGCCCCTTCAAAACAGTGATTGAACTCGCCGAATACTGGTCTAAATCGTTAGTCTGTGGGTCTGACATTTGCCAAAACTATACTATATATGGAAGAAAAAAGCAAGATAACGCACAGGCATCGTTTTTATGGAATGAAATCACCCGCGGAAACGTATTCCCGCGGGGTGTCCCCATTCGCGGGCCAGTGCGTGCACTCATATCTTACGCATTGTCAACTAAGGCAGACAGGCACACAAAATATAAGAGGCAAGCAAATGCCCGCCAGGGGCCCTCTCCGCTCCATACGTTTCCGGTGCGGCAGGAAAGCATAAAACTGCTTCTGCAAGAAGTCAGAACTTCTTTGCCAGCAGCAGCACCCCTTCGACTATCGCCTTGTGCTCCTCCGGGGCAATGCGCTCGTACAGGCTGTCGGGCGTGTCGCCGGGCAGGACGGGAACCCGCTTCTGCACGAGAATGCGGCCCGTGTCGCAGCCGGAGTCCACCAGGTGCACCGTGCAACCGCTTTCCTTCTCGCCCGCCTCAAGGACGGCCTCGTGCACGTTGTGTCCCCACATCCCGACCCCGCCGAACTTGGGCAGGAGGGCCGGGTGCAGGTTGATGATTTTGTCCTTGTATGCTTCGATAATCCTGCCCTTCAGGACGGAAAGGTAGCCCGCCAGCACAATGGCATCCGCCTTATACTCCCGGCACAGGTCAAGCATCGCATCGCTCACCAGCTCCCGCTTCTCATCGGGCGTAGCGGACAGGAGTGCCTGCCCGAGCACCTGCACGGGACTCCGCACTTCTGCCGGAATACCCGCATCCTTCGCCCGCTGCAGGGCGTATGCCCGCTTGGTGTTTGAAGCAACGAGCACGATATGATAAGGACAGTCTTCCGTCTGCCGCTCATAGTCAATGAGGGCCTGCAGGTTCGTCCCGCCGCCCGAAACAAGCACCGCAATATTCATCCGGACACTCCTAGTCTTCAAAGCGGGTCATGGCCTTATTGCCCTTGAACTCGCCCTTGATTTCCCTGTCGGTGTGGCCCACACAGCCGATCTCGTAGGCGACCAGGTCGCTCATGCCGGCATAGTGGTACTTCTTGGAGTTCTTGTTGAACAGCTTGAGTATTGCCTCGGCATCCTTCTTTGCAACGGCAAGGACAAAACCGATTCCCATATTGAAGGTGGAATAGAGGTTCTTCTCGTCGGCACCGCGGCGGACCAGTTCATCAAAGATCGGGGGAATGTCCCAGCTGCCCTTCCTGATCACCGAACACAGCTGCTTCCTGCCGGGCTTGGCGTGGGGGTACATGCGGGGCAGGTTCTCGTAGAAGCCGCCGCCCGTGATGTGAACCATGCCGTGCACGGATGCCCGGTACTTTTTGAGCACGTCCATGACCGGCTGCACGTATATGCGGGTCGGGGTCAGGAGGACCTCGCCGATTGTCTGCTTCGTTTTCTTTCCGTCGACGACAAAAGGCTCATTAAAGTTCTTCACCAGGCGGCGGATCAGGGAATAGCCGTTGGAATGCGGCCCGGTAGAAGACAGGCCGACGAGGACATCCCCCTCCTTTATCCTGTCACCGGTAATCATCTCGGACTTTTCGCCGACGCCGACGCCGAAGCCCGCCAGATCGTACTTGCCCTCATCGTAGAAGTCCGGCATTTCCGCCGTTTCACCGCCGAGCAGGGCGCATCCGGCCTGTACGCAACCGTCGGTCACGCCCTTCACGAGTTCGCCCGCAATCTTCGAGTCCAGCTTGCCGCAGGCAATATAGTCAAGGAAGAACGAAGTCGCCACGCCGGAACAGAGGATGTCGTTCACGCTCATCGCAACGCAGTCAATGCCGACCGTGTCGTATTTCTTCAGCTGAAAGGCGATGTCCAGCTTGGTCCCCACGCCGTCCGTACCGCTCACCATGACGGGCTGCTTCATTCCCTTGGGCACGGCGAACATGCCGTTAAAGGCTCCCAGGTCGGTCAGCTGACCGGGAATCCTCGCCCGCTCGGCCTGCTTCCGGTACCTGTCAACGGCCTTGTAGCCTTCGTTTACGTTGACCCCGGCCTTCTTGTAATCGATTTTTGATGCACCCGCCTTCGCTGTTTTCGCTGTTCCTGCAGCCTTTGCATCCGTCTTTGCTGTCCGTGCCATAACCGTCTCCCGCTTTGAAAAGTTTGATAAAGTTCCTGTTCCAGCTGCAAGAGCCGGTTACTCCTGCAGCTGCTGCTCTTTTAAAAACTGAAAGGCAGCCTGTCGTCGTCCGGCACGGCTGCCTGCATTCTGATCCTTATGCGCCCATTCCGCCGTCAACGCCGATAACCTGTCCCGTTATGTAGGAACTGAGGTCAGAGGCAAGGAAGAGGGCTGCGTTCGCAACGTCCTCCGGCTTTCCGGCCCGCTTGAGGGGAATGCCTTCTATCCAGCCCTTGCGCACGTCCTCTTTGACGGCCTGCGTCATGTCGGTTTCAATGAAGCCCGGCGCAATGCAGTTCACGCGCACGCCGCGGCCGCCGCATTCCTTGGCAAGGCTCTTGCTCATCGCGATGAGGCCGCCCTTACTCGCCGAGTAGTTCACCTGACCGGGATTGCCGTGCACGCCGGCTATGGAAGACATGTTTATGATGGAACCGGTCCGCTTGTGGACCATGTCAAAACTGACAATCTGGCAGACGATGAAAGCTGCGGTCAGGTTTACCGCGATGACGGAATCCCAGTCTTCCTTTGCCATGCGGAAGCTCAAGGTATCGCGGGTAATACCGGCGTTGTTCACGAGAATGTCAAAACCGCCCGCCTCTTTCAGTACGGCTTCAACGCCTGCCTTCAGTGCTTCGGCATCAGAAGCGTCGGCATAGAACTCATGGTATGCAGTTCCGTGTTCGGCAGCAAGGGCTTCCGTTGCCGCCTTTCCCTTGGACTCGTGCGTACACATTCCCCAGACTTCCGCGCCTTCGCTCAGGAACGTCTCTGTAATCTTAAGGCCGATTCCCCGGGAGGAACCGGTGACGAGAGCTTTTTTTCCTTTCAGTATATCCATTAAACGGATTATAGCGGATTAGCGCCGGATTGACAAGGCTACCGAGAGCGGCCGATTGCTGCCTGGCAGTCACAGGGACAAGGCAAGGCTACGGCATGACGCTTCGGGAAGCGGCTCCGGCAGGCAAGGCAGGCAGGGATTCAGGATTCAGCCTGCGCGAGTACTACTGCAACTGCTTGAGCAGGAGGCGGGCCCGGCTGTGGCCGGGGTCAAGCTCGAGGGCGTGCTTGAGCGTAATGAGCGCGTCCTTGGTGCGGCCCAGGCGGGCTTCTTCCATGCCGATCCGGTAGCGGATTTCCGCCTTGAGCTTGCTGTCGCTTACCCGGCTGTCGGCCTTGCGCAGATAGTCTAGGGCCTGGGCGCTCCGGTTGTAGCCGGAATAGAGGTTTCCCATGTTCAGGAAGGAGGACGTTACCGCCTCGTTCTGTCCCGACGTGTTGAACACCGGGGTCCGCCTGGAATAGTTGGAAAGGATATAGTCATACAGCGCCATTGCCTGCGCGTATGCCCCTTCCTGTACGTAGAAATAGGCAGCGACCTCGCCCTCCCAGAGGGCAAGCTTTTCGGGCATTTCAGACGGTTCAAAGTGAACGCGGATCGGCGCATTCTTCGGGGACGTACTCTTGGACGAACGTTTCGCCGTTGCCCCGGACGCCCCCTGTGCCTTTTCGTTTCCCTTACCTCCGCCCGTTCCTGCCTCCTGCACCCCGTAGGCAGCCTGCAGGTAAGCGTTAAAGACGCGTTCCGCATCGTTCTCGCCGCCGTTCTCGATGAGGTTCAGCACGGCATAGCGCATTATCTCGGGCGGATACAGCGAGCTCGACAGTTCGTTCGCTTCCAGCAGCTTCCAGACCTTCGAAGCCTTCTCGGCCCGTTCCGTATTGTCGGCTTCTGCCGCCCGCAGCTTTTCGCGCAGGACAACGAGCGACGCCGTCCTTGACTTGTCGGTATTCGTCCGGCCCTTTGCATCCGCAGCATCCGCCGCGTCCGCAGGACTGCCCGCCGGTGCTCCGTCCGCCTCCAGCTGCCGGATTGCCTCATCGACCATCGCGATAACCGACGAAATCGGGACGACGGGTACGGCATCCCGTGCTTCCATCGCAAGCGTCCGCAGGCCTGCTTTACGCAGCTGTGCCTCAATGCCGACTTCCGGCGGCCGGTTCACGGAATCGATCGCATACTCGCCGTATGCGGCAAGACCGGGCTCATATTCCGGGAAATAATTGACTAGCTGAAAAAGCTTGTCGTAGCGCTCCTTTTCATCGCCGCTTTCGCGGGCATAGAGGGCAGTATTCATATAGAGCAGGGGCAGTATCCGCTGCAGGGAAGGGATTTTCTCTTCCATAAAGGCGTCCATGTAGGGAGAGGAAATGTCCAGCACCTCCTTGCGCATCGCCTGTGCGGAAGCATCGTCACCCAGGATGTAATAATCATCGGACAGGAGGGCCTTGAGTTCAATCGCCTGGGCAAGCTCATTCTTCTCGTCAAGCGAGCCCCTCCTGCTCAGCTCCTCCGCCTTCAGGAGCGCTTCAAGGCTTTCCGCATAGCGGCCGGCATCGTAGGACACCAGGCCCCAGAAAAGTGCATCGCGGTAACCGACCGCCTCTCCCGGGTACAGGTACGAAGCATCCTGATAGCTGCCTTTCGCCATCAGGATAGTCGCCGCATTTATCTGCCAGATCTGCTGCCTGGAAGACGAGTAGGCATCCTTGTAAACGGGTATGAAGCGTTCGTCCAGAAAGAAGTCCCGCTTAAGGTCGGCGGCATTTTTTTCGGACGGCTTTGCCTTCCTGCGGAAAAACTGCAGGACGGGATTCTGCCGGGAAAAGAAGCGGTCGGCATCGCAGTCGGAATCCAGTGCTGACCGGAGGACCGCCTCCGCATAGATGGACGCATAGGCGGTACCGGAAAGCTTTGCCGTCTTTTTGCAGGCTTCCTTCACCCTGCCCCGGCGGAGGAGGAAATTGCCGTAGAGTGCAGTAAAATCCGTATTGTCAGGAAAGGACCGGAGGGCTTTCGTCAGGCACTTTTCCGCCCGGTCGTATTCGGACAGGGCCATATAGCGCTTGTACAGGCCCATCCGTTCAGCCGCAGAATGAGCACGGCTTTCAATCCGCTTCAGGGAAGCAAGCGCCTGCTTCGTATCCCCCTGCCGGATGGCCGTATCAATGAGGGAAAGTTCCGTCGTTATGGCAGACCCCTCATAATGCGAAGAGCGGAGGCGCAGGGCAAGGAGGACACCGGCCGCTATGATAAGCAGGAGAATGCAGAGTAAAACTGCAATGATGATTGAATGCTTTTTGCTGTTTGTAGTATTACCGCTCAAGGCACGAACTTCCAGGTGCCCCGGCAATTTAGTTCTGGTCCGCAGGCGCCACTTTACTTATAGTATCGAGCATCGCGTTGATAAACTTGAAAGCATCGTCTTCACCGTATTCCTTGGAAATCTTAATTGCCTGGTCAATCACGACGCTGACGGGCATATCTTCCTGATACAGGAGGGAAAAAATACTGATGCGGAGGATCGCGACGGTGACACGGTTCAGGCGCTCAAACTGCCATTTCGGAGCCAGATGCTTCTTGATGCAGTCATCTATTTCGCCCAGATGGTTCACGGTTCCTGCAATGAGGATACGGGCAAAATCGGAGGTCCCGGTATCGAGTTCCTCAACGTTTTCCACCCAGTTCAATGTCAAAAGCTCATCAAGGCCCTCCCCTCCCATATCATAGGAGAAGAGAGCCTGAAAAGCTATTACTCGCGCTTTATGACGGGACATCAGAAATCAGGACTCAGATTCCCAGTTCAACAGCTTGTCAAGGGCAGCACCCTCTTTCTTGCGGTCAACATTACCCTTGGTGTCCAGACTCTTTGAAAGATCCTGTGCAGCCTGGGAGAAATATGCGCTCTGCTTCTGCTGCGTCAGATTCTGCTTGATGTAATCATAGACCGTCGTCGTTGACTCGGGCTGAATCACATCGTCAATGCTCAGCATCTTTGCCGCAAACTTCTCCTTCACGGCATAGAACTGATAGTCAACGTCAGTCTCGGAAAGCTCACTGATGTAGCCCTTCTTGCGTCCGAACAGCTCGACAACCTTCTCGGGAGCCCATCCGAGCTGCTGTGCCTGGGTTGCCGTCATAATCATATAACCGGCCTGATATGCCTTGCCGTTGTCCTTGTCGGTCTTAATCGCCTCTTCGGCAGAAGCAGGCTTCTTGTTATAGTCCTTGAGCATCTTGTCGGCCTTCTTCCTGGCACCGGCAGCATCCTTTTCCTTCGGAACGATGACAAGGAAGAGCTTAATCTGGTCGTTCCAGACGAAAGTAGACTTGTTGATCGCATAGGCGTTGCGGATCTCTTCATCGGTCGCAGCAACCTTCTTGATCTCATTCTGCTTCTTCGTGTAGACGTACTGCTGCACGAGAATCTGGTTCTTCAAGTATGCCTTGTAGTCGGTGAGGGAGAATCCCGTCATCTCCTTGATGTAGGAGCCGAGATCCTTACCGGTCTGCTTCTTGAAGAAGTCGGAGAGCTGGCTCTCCGTGCTGAACTGCTGTCCGAACTGCTGATTCATTGAGTTCAGGAACGCCTGATCAACCTGGCTGTCCGTAATTGCCAGTCCGTCCCTTGCCGCAGCCTGGGCAACCAGCTTCTCGTAAATCATGGAGTCAAGGATAGCCTTCTTCTGCTCGAGCGACATTTCCTTTGCGCCCGTCTGCTTCAGATAGAAGTTGACCCGCTCCCTGAGCGTCCTGACGGTTATCGTCTCGTTGCCGTTCAGCTTTATAACTGCCAGCGGCGTCAGTTCAGAACTCGCCGCAAAGACAGATACCATCATCGTCAGCAACAATGCCGCACTTACAATTAAACGTTTCATTTTCATTCCTCGATCTAGTTGATAAAGATTACCAGCATGTACCATTGACATCGGGCATCTCCAGCCCTCCGCCACAAACTTGCCTTCCTACTTCACCAAAAGAAACCTATAAAGATTGCATTAGTTACAAAATCAGCAGAAAATTTTTTATTTTTTTGCTGAAACCCCCAGCCGGTGCAAAAGCCGCCTGCATCCGCACCGGCCCGTTTATCATTCCCACCCAGGAAAGCTTACTGTTTTTCGAGCGGAAGTCCGCCTTCGATCGTCGCTCGGATGCGCCGCACGCCGGCAGAAGACGACTGCTCCTTTGTTATCTTGAAGGTTCCGATCTGAGCCGTATGCTGCACGTGGGGACCTCCGCAGACCTCCTTGCTGAACCACTTTTCGTCAGAACCGGCCTTCGGACCGATCGTATAGACCTTGACCTGCGCCTCGTACTTCTCGCCGAAGAGGGCACGGGCACCGGCTTTCTTTGCGGACTCAAGATCCATCACTTCCATCGTCACCGGGAGATCCTTCTGAATCTGCTCATTCACGATGTCCTCAACCTGCTTTACCTCTTCCTTGGTCATTGCCCGGTGGAAGGAGAAGTCAAAGCGCATGCGCTCATCGGTAATATTGGACCCCTTCTGCGCAACTTCGTCGCCGAGCACCTGCACGAGCGCCTGCTGCAGGAGGTGGGTCGCCGTATGATACTTGGTCGTAATTTCGCTGTGGTCGCCGAGGCCGCCCTTGAAGGTTCCGGCAGAAAGCGTGCGGCTTTCCTCCTGATGCTTCTTTTCCTGCTCCTTAAAGCCTTCAATGTCAACGGTCATGCCGTTCTCTTTCGCCATCTCCTCCGTAATCTCAATCGGGAAACCGAAGGTATCGTACAGGCGGAATGCAACGCGGCCGGGAATAACCATCCTGGGATTCTTCTGCAGGTTGGGCAGGAGCTTCTGGAACTCCGCTTCGCCCGCCTTGAGCGTCTTGCTGAACTTCTCTTCCTCAAGGGTCAGCTGCTCCTTGATGAATGCCGCATGCTCGGCAAGCTCGGGATAGGCGTCCTTATATTCTGCAATGACGATTTCCGCGGGCTTTGCAAGGAAGCTGCCGTCGATCATCAGCTTGCGGCCGTAGCGGACGGCACGGCGGATGATGCGGCGCAGGATGTAGCCAGCTCCGGTGCGGGCAGGCGTAACCGCCTGGGGGTCGCCCAGAATGAAGGTTGCCGTCCGTGCATGGTCGGCGATAATCCGCATGGCAACATCGTCAGCTTCATTCGCACCGTACTTCTTGCCGGACAGCTGTTCGATGCACTCTATAATAGGAAGAAAAACGTCAGTTTCGTAGACGGACTTCTGGCCGTTCAGGACAGACACCGTGCGCTCAACGCCCATGCCCGTGTCGACGCACTTGCGGCTCATCTCATTGTAATGCCCCTGTGCGTCCTTGTTGTAGCCCATGAACACGTTGTTCCAGATTTCAAGGTACTTGCCGCAGTGGCAGCCGGGCTTGCAGTCCGGTCCGCACTTAGGCTGACCGTTGTCGTAGAAAATTTCGGTATCGGGACCGCAGGGACCGGTCTGTCCGGCAGGTCCCCACCAGTTGTCGCTCCGGGGCAGGAAGAAGATGCGCTCCCGCGGGATGCCCATTTCTTCCCAGCGCTTTGCCGCCTCTTCGTCGCGGGGAATCTCAGTTCCGTCGGCCTGCTTTTCGCCTTCAAACACCGTAACGTTCAGTTTTTCCCTGGGGATGTTCAGGTATTTCGGTGACGTCAGGAATTCGTAGCTGTAGGCGATGGACTCCTGCTTGAAGTAGGAGCCGAGACTCCAGTTGCCGAGCATTTCAAAAAAGGTCAGGTGGCTCGCATCGCCGACGGAATCAATGTCGCCCGTACGGACGCACTTCTGGTAGTCGGTGAGCCGGTCGCCGGACGGATGCGCCTCTCCCAAAAGGTAGGGAACGAGGGGCTGCATGCCCGCCGTCGTAAAGAGGACGGTCGGATCATTGTTGGGAAGGAGGGACTTGCCGGAGATTTCCGTGTGTCCCTTGGATTTAAAGAACTCTATGTATTTCGAGCGCAACTCGTTTACGGTCATAGGGGTTTATTATATGCATTCCGGCCACTTTAGTCAATGTATGCGATGCCGCGTGTCAGCGACGGCACGTATCAGCGATGCCGCGTATCAGCACGATACGTGTGTGTTATGCCGCGCGCCAGCACGGTGCCCGCATCGCCGGGCACGGCGGACGGCGTTTTTTCCCGGGCATAAACTTCTCTTCCGCCTTTCTGACCCCAGTAGCAAAAAAAACGCATTTGTGCTATGCTGGGGGCAGGTGTTTCACATGACTTGCGGAGGTCTGAAATGATTACGTACTGGCAGCAGGAAAACGGCAGGTTCGTCGAAAAGGATGAAAGCGAGCTGACCGCAGACTCCGTTCTCTGGGTAGATGCCCGGTCCGTCACGAGCGACGACGTGGAGGTTCTGGAGACCAAGTACCACGTCGACACCGAGAGCATCCTGGACATCCTGGACCCCGACGAGCTCTCCCGCATCGAATACATCGACTACAACGAGGACTCCCAGTACATCCTGACGATTCTCCGCCTCCCGGTGTTCAACCCCAACAACGACATCAGCTACTTCTGTACGCCGCTCGGCATCATCACCTTCGGCAAGATCGTCATCACGATATGCTGGACTGACTGCGAGGTGCTCCGGGACTTCGCCGCAAACCGCGTGAAGGAACTGAACCTTGCCGACATTCCGGCCTTCATCATCCGCATCCTTGCACGCGGCGACCTGACCTTCCTGCGCTATCTGAAAGAACTGAACCGGCGGGCAACCACGATCCAGAACGAGATGTTCCGCACGGTGGAAAACGAAGAGTTCCTCCAGCTGCTGAACATACAGAAGTCGCTCATCTACTTCGAGACGTCCCTCAAGAGCAACCAGCTCCTGCTGGAAAAGCTCAAGAAGACACGCATCCTCAAGTTTGACGACGATGACCGTGACTGGCTGGACGACGTTGACGTTGACAACCGGCAGGCTATGGAAATGGCCGACACCTACACGAACATCATGGCGCAGATGATGGACGCCTGTGCTTCCCTCATCTCGAACAACCTTTCTATTGTCATGAAGCGCATGACCATCATCTCGATCGTCATAACGATTCCGACCTTCGTCACGAGTTTCTTCGGCATGAACATCCCCCTGCCCTGGGCAAGCTCCGGCTTCCTTGGCATGCTCTTTACGGGCGCAATCTGTCTGGTTTCTGCCATCGTCGGCTGGTATGTCATCATGAAGACGTCCAAATACGCAAAACCCCTCGTGACCCGGCGCCACTGGCTCAAGGGCCGGAAGAAGAAGCGGAAATAGGCGTCCGGACGACAGACGCCTCGAACGGGTCGCGGAACTTTCTGTTTCCCTCTTTTCTGCCGCTTTACGGGGAAAAATCTGAAAAAACTGGCTGAATAATTCGCTGACGGTTCCCGCGGGGCCTCCCCATACGGTTCCGAACGCGGATGTACTACCACCCCTGCAAGACGGGCATTCCGCAGGGTATGAATAAAAAGTTGTTTTTCCCCCTGCAAAATTGCATTTTCTGTCTTTCATACACCATGTAATAGGAGAGAGCCATAAGCAACCTCGTGCGTGGTGATTTCCCGGCTTCCCGCCGGGAGTCATGCCTTTCGCACAACAGAATTCCGCCTGTGGCTCAAACAAAACCTGCTTCTAAGGAGAAACGTATGAAAGAAGAAGAAATTCCGGGGAACTCTGCCCAGTTCCATTCTGACCGACAGAATGCCACACAGCCCAATCCGACACAGCCCGAGAAACTTGTTCAGCCTGCAATAGCAGTTCAGCCAGATTCCCTTCTGCCTGTCCGTGAGTACAAGGACAGGCTGTTCAAGAAGGTCTTCGGCGATACGACGGAAGCCAGCAAACGCTGGCGGCTCGACCTCTACAATGCCCTGAACGGTACAGCCTACACTGACCCGGACGAGCTCAAGCTGACGACCATCGAGAACGTCATCTACGTCACGATGAAGAACGATATTTCATTCCTCATCGGAAGCCAAATGAACTTGTATGAGTAGCGGCTTCCCTACGGGAAGCCAATGACTTTCTGCTACGCAGAAAGTCACGGATGGCAGATAATTTTGCGACCCGTGCGTAGCACGAGGTCGTTACGTTCGCGAAAGCGAACGTGGAGACAAGGAGATGCCCGACGTTTCCGAGCAGAGGCTCTCCGATGCATTCGAGCCTGCCGGAAGCGGAAAGGGCTTCGAATGGACGGCTCAGGTCGTAAACATCGGAGGGAATCACAGCGGGGACTTGCTGAAAAAGTGCAAGGCGTTGTATGATTACTGCAGTTACGTGAACCGCGTGAAGGGCAACCTCAAGGCAGGTATGCCGAAAAATGACGCTGTTGGAGAAGCCGTCGACTACGCCATAAAGGAGAACTACCTTGACGGCTTCTTTAAGGTGCAGAAATCGGAGGTGATGAACATGAGCCTGACAGAGTTTGACCAGGAGGAGTACGACCGCAACCGGCGGCGGGAAGGCTGGGAAGAGGGAATGGAAGAAATGCAGTCAAGAACCGCCCGGAACATGCTGGCAGTGGGACTTGGCTCCCCTGAGCAGATAGCACAGGTGACCGGTCTCCCCCTTGAGGATGTGACCCGCCTGAGCGAGGAACTGGCGGTGGCAGCCCGCTAACGGGGGCAGACTGATTCGCGACCAGTGCGAGGCGTAAGCCATAACGTTCGTCCAAGGGATGTAGACCCGGCCACGGCAATGCCGTGACCGACGGAAGCGCCTGCTGCCAACAGCCGGGCGTGTACGAGCGGCCCCTGCGCACGGCAGGGCGGGCCCCCGCAGTTACGGGGACGGCGGGGGTTCGTCGTCGGTGCCTTCGGTGTAGGCTGCGTCGGACAAGAGGGAGAGGTCAAGCTGGTAATGGCTTCTCTTCTGACTGCCATCGGTAGTAATCTGACCAGCCTCGTTAAAATCACCGATATCAAACACCTGTGTGTCACCAACAGCACCTTGCAGCAGGGTTTTCAGGGCTGCAAGTGTTTTTGCCGCACCGGCATAGTCCGACGGCACATATCCCAGCCATCCTGGCCCGTACGACCCATTCCACACATTATCGTCCTCACACTGACTTGTCCAGAACCTGAAAGTGCTTGCCGGGTCCGTCAGGTAGACGTAGTTGCTCGCCGAATTCGTAGCCACATAATGCTCGTGAGCATTCTCCGAGCCATTCTTCGTGGGGTGCGTTTTCGTTATATTAAGGGCAGTTTTTTGACTGCCGTCCTCACCCGGATATTCACCGGCAGAGGAAGCATTGATTCCCTTTATGTACACTTGCTGTATTATTCCCGGCCAAATAGAACTATGAAGGTTCGTATACCAGCCCCTGAACTGCCCGCACTGTACCTTCACCGCCTTGATCGCCACCTTGATTTTCTTGGTCACCGTGACTTCCTTGCAGTTGGACTTGGAGAGCGTTATGCTGATCGTGTGCTCCCCGTCCGTCAGCGCCCGGTTGCTGATGTTCCCGGTTCCCGTCTCCCCGGTAAGCGTCGTACCGTCCAGCTTGACCGTCATCGTCGCATTACCGGTCGCATCATTGTCGCCGTCATAGCCGTTCGTCACGGAGAACTTGGGCATCACGATCGGGTCAGCCAGGTAGCTGTAGCGGAGCATGTGATAGCCGCCAGCATCCGCAGCTTCGTTCGTGAGCATGCCGTCTGAGTAGGTCACCGTCGGCTTTGTCAGGGCCTTGACCACGTAGTAGTACTTCTCGTCCTTGAGCGTGTCGCAGTAGGGCTCGCTC
>CAMJZA010000056.1 GCA_946410085.1 uncultured Treponema sp.
CACGGAAGAGTACACCGTCGCATTTACGCTCAAGAACAAGTACACGGTTGAAGTAGAGTACACTTCTCCTACCGGAAATGTCGATGCTGCTGAAATAGGAACATTCCTGCAGGGAAGCCCGCTTGCATTTAGCACTGTCTCAGCTGGTGCTTCTTCTATGCTTCCGGCAGGACGCGAAGCCGTTGCGTTCGAGCATGGCAGCAGCATGGTGCTTTATAAGAATGCTTCCGGCGGTGCGACGTCTGTAACCATAAGCAGCTCAAGCTTCTCCGGCCTGACATCGCGCACAATTATTCTTGAGCCGGTGCTCGACTTTACATGCTCACGCTCTGACGGCGGATACGGAACAACGGCAAGCCCTCTCAGCTCTCAAACCGGAACTTCTACGAATCCGTATCTATTGAATTATTACGGAACTGATACAAATAAGAACAACCAGATAGAGCTTGAAATAAGCGACAACAAATGCGCGGACAGCGCCCTGACCATAGGGTCAACACAGACTGCAATAGTCAACGCTACGTTTGATATAACGCATACAGGCAGCAAGTTCCTAATCAAGATAAAGCCGACCCTTGCAGAAAATTCTGTGTATACCACTGGCACGATAAAGCTGACCATAACCGACCCGACTACAGGTGCAAAGAAAGATGTTCATGTGCTGTTAAAGAAAAACAAACTCGGAAGCAAAACCGCCCCCGATGCGGTCGGCGACATCGTGTTCACCGATGGAAGCGCAGAGCCTTACGCTGTCGATCTTACGCTCTCAACCGAACAGGCGAACGCCGCCATGGCAGTTATCTATGATGCCACAAATATGAAAGGCGTCGGATTGAAGCAAGGAACGCTCAAGACGTGGGCGGCTAACGGCAGCTCTGGCTACAGCACAGAGATAACGACGCTCGCCGCTACGAAAGACAGCGGAAGCGATGCATCTGACGCCGTGTTCTCAGGAGCCGGGGCAGCGGACGGAAGCGGAAGCTTTATAAAGTTGCAACAAGCCATCCTCTACAGTTCGTCGAATCATCCGGCGTGGGAATTTGTGGCTGGCTACCATTCAACTGCGGGCCTTACCGGCACCAATTCGAACGGTTGGTATATGCCGAGCATAGCGGAGCTTTGCACGCTGTATCAGGCAAAGACAACCGTGAATGCCGCACTAAATAAGATTTCAGGTGCAGCGCAATTGGCTGGTAACTACTGGTCATCCAGCCAGACAAGTGGTAATGCACAATGCGCTTGGAGGATTGATTTCGATTCGGGTGATCTAGATGGCGGATTCGTCAAGAGTAGCCCGTTCAACGTTCGCGCTATCCGTGCTTTCTAGCAAACGTGGTCGCGCACAGCCTGTCATTCCCGCGCTAGACTTTATGTGTCATGTTCGGGCTTGCTAGTCTGTCATTACCCGGCTTGACCGGGTAATCTTTTCTTGGCATAGGCTTGTACAATGAAAGATTCCCGTGTCAAGCACGGGAATGACAAATGGAACTGCTTGTTGAAAGATGATGCACAACGGCTGCTTGTTTGGGGCGTATGTACAAGCGCGTAGGGTGCATTTTGCCGCTTCCCGGCGGCTCGGTTGCGTTGTCGCACCGGCTGCTTCACATCACCTGCCCCTGATCCCCGTGCCCGCCCGCGGTGACCCGCCCCGCGGGGAGGGTGGGGTGCCCGAAGAGAGCCGCCCCGCAGTTTCGCCCGTGCAGAGAGCAGCAGGCGCTTACATCGGTCACGGCATTGCCGTGGCCGGGGCTACGTCCCCTGGGCGGCAGGCTGGGCCGCCAGCGCCCGTATGTCCCCGACCGGCAGACCGGTTATCTGGGAAACCTGGTCCATGGAAAGTCCCAGTGCAAGCGCGTTGCGTGCTGCCTCCTGCTTACCGATAAGAAGTCCTTCATTTCTGCCATCGTCCTTACCGTCGAGGTAACCGTCACTCCCGTTGGGCCGAAGCATCCCGACAATACGTTTCCGTTCGGGCACAACCGGCTGTACGACCGTACACGTCCGGCTGTACGACCGTACTCAGTCGGCTGTACGACCGTACATGTCCCGGCTGTACGACCGTACATGTCCGGCTGCTGCTGCCAAGATGTGCCGAAAAAGCCCTTTTTTCCCTACACAAAATGCTGATTGTATGATAAAATCGGAGATAGCATGGAAAAAAGTTTTGAGAAGAGGAGAATGGAGCGGCTATCATGATAAACAACAACATAGTTCCGGGCTTTTTAGACGAAAAGGACGACAGCCTGATTATCAATCTGGAGGCGATGGAAAACATCTCCGGCTGCATCATCGTGAACCTGAGCGGGTACGTCGACACCTATAACACCGCCTATTTCAGCAAGCAGATGGACAAGATTCTGAATGCCGGATTTACGAAAATCATATTCAACTGTGCAACCGTCAATTACGTGTCGTCAACCGGTATCAGCGCCTTTACGACCCTGCATGACCAGATGCAGGAGCAGAAGGGGGAGATGATTCTGACCCAGCTGCAGCCGAAGGTAAAGGAAGTCTTCCAGCTCCTCGGCTTTGCCGACTACTTTCATTTTGAGGACCAGGTGGAAAAGGGCGTCGCGTTTTTCAGCGGAAAACCCGCGGCCGATGCCGTCTTCCCCAAGGTGGTGGCCTGTCCCCTGTGCGGCCACAAGCTCAAGGCGACCAAGTCGGGCCGCTTCCGCTGCCCGGGCTGCAAGTCCGTCATCGCCATCAGCGAGCAGGGTGCAGTTTCCGTGGGGTAACCGCACTGCCGGAGGGCAGATGTGTGTAAACCCTGTGCATAACTGTTCATAAGGTGTGGAAAAGTCCGGGAAAACGCGGAAAACCGCCGTTTCCTGCGTTTTTTCCGGCAATCCTTCAAAAAACTTTAAAAAGATTTTGCGGTTTTGCGGCGGATTGGGAATTATAATTGCTTTTAGGGTAAGGAGTTATACCGCAGTTTTTCAGATATTTGCTTAATTGTGCATAATATATGAAATTACGGCCGGGCAGAAGGGGGCATGCCGCTGTATCGGGGCCTGCTGCGGCGGGATTCACGGCTTCTATTGAAAAGCTGTGGAAAACTTGTGCGCTAGCCTGTTATATGAGCGCCGGACCTGCGGTACCCTTGTGTTTCCGGCGCATACATGGTATTCTAGGACAAAGAAAATGAACATAAAGCAAAGTTTGATATCGTCGCTGAAACTGATTGTTTTTTCTGTCTGCATAAGTGTCGTCATGAGTACGGCGCTGGCAGCCGTCTATATGATTTATACGCTCTGCGTCAACATGGTTGCCGGCCAGCAGCTTGCCTTTGACATCCAGCTGTTCCTGGAAGGGCTGCTCCTCTTCCTGCCCCTCGTGCTGGTCCTGCAGGCCATGCTCATGACCCTCTTCATGATACGCCATCCCGAATCAACGGTGCTTCCCCTTGCCTTTTATGCGGCGGTCTACATTGCGGCCTGGCTGTTTGTCCTGCCTGCCGTGGTAAAAACCGCCCCCTACGGCGGTTCCCGCTATGTCGGGGAGCACTTTTCCGATAAGCCTTCGGCGGGCTACTTCAGGAATACCGCCGACAAAATCCTCTATTATAGCAGCATTGATGCCGGCACATCCCTGGCAAACGGCATGTGCGTGGACACGCAGAAGCCTGCCGGCAACGTGTTTACCTTCAGCAATGTCGCCCTGTCGCAGAAGCGGACCGTCTTTACGGACTCGCTCATTCAGAATACGATAGAAATGCCGGCCTCCCTTTCCATTCTGGTCCGCTACGTGCAGGATTTCTTTGTGATTCTGGCGAAATGCGCGCGGGAAAGCTTCGGCTACTGGCTCTGTTTTGCATCGATGGCGCTGCCCCTGCTTGCAGTGGTTTCCCTGCGCCGCTTCTCCCAGTGGCGCCTTGTCAGCGTCATTTCCATTATATTCGTCAGTATCGGCGTGCTTGTCTTTAACGTTCTGGGCTACGTGAACCCTGCCGTTGTCTCCGTGGAAGACAGTATCAACGGGGTGCTGACAAAGATTCCCCCGCTCAAATCCCTTGCGGAATTCGGCAATCTCTGCGTCATGCTGGTAAACATCATCGTTTTCCTGATCCTGACGGCAGCCTTCTTTGCGTTCGAGTTCAAGAACCGCAGCTTTGTCGAAGGTGCTGCAAGTCCGTACGGCACGGGTGCGGACTACTAACGGGAGGTTACTCAAATGAGGAAAGTGTTCACCATCCTAGGCATATACACGCTGATTATATTCATCTGCTGCATTGCGGAAACCTTCATCTACCGGACGGTGCCGCCGCTCATTGAAACGTCCGTGACGAACTACCGCGTCCTGCGGGCCGTCGACTGGTTCCTGATCCTGCTCCCGACCATTTTCCTGAGCGGTTTTGCGGTTGCCTGTGCCGTCCTGTGGAAGGCGAATACGAATACGTCAAAAGTCCGTTTTTCGGCTGCGATGATAGACCGCTACAAGACGGTCATGTTTTCTTCCCTGATTTTTGTGGCAATCCTCTCGTTTAATGAAGAGATTTTCTGCCCGCTCGTCAAGGACCGCATCGCGACCCTTGAGAATGCTCCGCTGGAACTGGAGAGCGACCTCGAGAATGCCGAGCACTTCCTTGAGTGCGGGGCCTACGAAATTGCCTATATGTATGCAAAGCGGGCGTCCGTCATTGCCCCCCGCAGCGAGGAGGCCGCCGCCGCCTTCAAGAATGTGAATGACGCGCTGGCAAAGTGGGAGCACCAGATTGAGTCGCAGGGCGTCATGACGGCGGACGAAGAGACCCGCCGCCTGTACGCGCAGGACCACAGCTATTCCGTCAGCAGGCTCATGGAGATGTCCCGGCGCGCGGCGTCTGACAAGGAGTGGTTTCATTCCCACTACTGGGCGTCCCTCGCGATCGACGCCTGCAAGGGCGTCAACACGAACCTTGACGAAGCCAACATCCTCGCAAGCGAGGCATGGAACGAGCTCAAGAATCCCGCTGACTTTGCAGATGCGGAACAGTACCGGATTTACCGGCTCAAATGGAAGGGCTATACGGCCTATGCAAAGAGCGAGCCGGACTACCTGACCGCCTACTATATCCTCTACTCCCTGCACAAGGAGCTTGCCGCTAAACACGAGACCGACCCCGATGTGGAGTTCTACCTTGAGCGGGCCAAAGAGGGGATGGAAAACCAGTATTTCTTCATCGACGAGACGGACAACTTTGAAGAGCTCGCAACGGGCAGCAACGTCTGTTTTTCCCTCAAGAACCCGGACGGTTCAAAGGACGTCATCTATGCCAAGCACGTCATGGACTCTCCGACGGTCGGCAACACCGTCCGCTACCTCAAGGACATGACGATCGTGCAGTATTCGTCATCGGGCCGCTTCCTCTGTTCGGTCTATGTTCCGCTTGCAAAGGCGATGGGGCTCAGCACGAAGGATATCGACGATGAAGAAAAGAAGAACATCGGCATTGAGAAGAACTGGAAGGAAGTTCCCTTCCTGCTGCTGATGGCGGTTGACCGGGACACGCAGGGAAAGGCGAGCGTGCCGGTGTACAGCGGGAGCGAGTCGGGCCTGCCCCAGCCCATCATGGAAGAAATCGGCCTGACCGCGAAGGGCGGCTCAGCGCCGAAGGGTGTTTCGCCCTACATGCTGCAGCAGAACAGCTACACGATGCTGCTGCCCATGGAATACGGCGACTTTGCTTCGATCGACAAGGCTTCTGCCGGTGCGGAAACGATGACCCTCTTTTCCCTCATGCACTTCATCAAGAATGCGCAGGAATACGGCTATGCGAAGGAGAACTTTTACCAGACCCTGCTGAGCCGCTGCCTGTATCCGCTGTTTATCCTCATACTCTTCATCATTGCGGCTGCATGGGGATGGAACTACCGGATAGAAAACTCGAAGGCCCTGTTCAGGACTTCCTGGCTGCTGGCAATCATCGTGTTCGGCGTCGTCGTGTTTTTCATGTCGGAGATGGCCCTGTACCTCTTTAAGATACTGAACTATGTGCTTGTCGGTGTCTGCAAGGGCGGGGCTTTCCCTGCCGCCGTGTTTACGTACGTCGCCTTGTTCGTACTTGCCTCCCTCTATTTCATGTCGCGCAAAAAGTAGCGCGGCCAGAGGACAGCATGGGTTTTGCTTCTTTTGTATATACGCTCATTATTTATCCGATCAGGCTGCTGCTGGATCTGGTCTTTGCACTGTCCATGCGGCTGACGGACAATGCGGGGCTTTCGCTGATCTGCATCAGCGCAGCCGTGAGCCTGCTCTGCCTTCCCCTCTATATCCGCGCTGACGCGCTCCAGAAAGAGGAACGCGAAAAGCAGAAGTCGCTTGCGCACTGGACCGGGGTCATCAAGAAAGCCTTTTCCGGCGACGAGCAGTACTTTATCCTGAACCAGTATTACCGGCTCAACCAGTATAATCCCCTGATGGTCCTGCGTTCTTCCTTCGGCCTGCTGATTCAGATACCCTTCTTCATTGCCGCCTACGGCTACATTTCGCAGCTGGACGCCCTCAAGTGGCAGCGCTTCCTCTTTATCAGGAATCTGGGCGAAAGCGACCGCCTGTTTACGGTCGGTTCCTTTACGGTCAACGTCCTTCCCATTGCGATGACGCTCATCAACGTCATTTCCGGCGTCATTTACACGAAGGACCTTGCCCTCAAGGACAAGCTGCAGCTCCACCTCATGACGGCCCTCTTCCTTGTCCTGCTCTACAATTCTCCTGCGGGCCTTGTCCTCTACTGGACCTGCAACAACCTCTTTTCGCTTGCAAAGAACATCTTCTACAGGCTGCCGGACCCGAAGAAAAGCTTCTATATACTAGCCTGCCTTGCCCTGACGGCATTCAGCGTCTGGGAACTTGCCTGCTTTGATGCAAAGCCGGAATACAAGTGCCTCCTGCTGGTACCGGCCCTTGCCGTCTTTGCCCTGCCGCCTGCACTGCGCGCCGGGCGCCGCCTGCTCGACGGTCCGCTTGCTTCCCTCGTTGCAGACAAAAAGCTCCGGCACTCCTGCTGCATTCTGGCGTGCGGCCTCCTCTTCCTGCTGGCGGGACTGGCAATACCGTCTTCGCTCATCGCAAGCTCTGCATCGGAGTTTGCCGGGCTCGGTGCGCACCCGGATCCGCTCTATTTCCTGCGGACCGTCGCCGTGCAGGCTGCCGGCCTGACCCTCCTGTGGCCCCTCTGCATCGTCCTGCTCTTCAGGCCGCGCGTGCAGGCGGCACTGACGGTCTGCCTGTGCTTTCTTGCCCTTGCCGCCCTGTTGAACGCCTATCCCTTCATGCCGGCCTACGGGGATATTTCGTCATCGCTTAACTTCCTGAATGCGGTTGACTTTAAGACCCTGTCCGGCATTTCCGTCCTGAATCTCTGTGCCCTCCTGCTGCTTGCGGCGGCCCTGCTCTACCTCCTGGCCCTGAAAAAGCGGCAGCCCGTGCCGCCGGTCCTGCTGGTGCTTGCGCTTTCCATGCTGGTCGTCTCGCTGGCGAACATCCGCTCCATACGGAAGGAATACCGGGCCTATCTTGCCGAGACCGGCAAGAACCGGATTACCCGCATTACGCCCCTCTACCGCCTGTCGCGGACGCATGAAAACGTCCTGCTGATCATGCTGGACCGGGCACAGCCCCAGTATGTCGCAGAGATTTTCAAGGAAGATCCGTCCCTCGAAGAAGCATTCAGGGGCTTTACCTTTTACAAGAATGCGGTTTCGTTCAACGGGCACACGATAGAAGGCGCTCCGCCCCTCTACGGCGGCTATGAGTATACCCCGCTTGAGATGAACCGGCGGAAGGACGAGCTGCTCGTAACGAAGAGCAACGAGTCCCAGCTGGTCCTCCCGCGGATTTTTACGGAGGAACTGGGCTGGACGGCGGTCGTGACGGACCCGGAATGGGGGAACTACAATACTTTCTGCGACACGAGCTTCATAAACGAGTACCAGCCCAAAATCCGGGGCGTGCAGACGAACGGCGTGTATTCGGGCTTCTGGTTTAAGGAAAAGAATAGTGGTGGCATTACGGACAAGACGGACGTGACGCTGGAGCGGAACCTCCTGCTTTTTTCCGTCTTCCGCTCTGCCCCGATTGTCCTGCGCAAGATGATTTACAACGACGGTGACTACTGGTCAAACGATGCCGCCGCCCGGCAGATAAACACCCTGATTGACTGCTATTCTGCCCTGGACTACCTGCCGGAGCTGACGCAGATAGAAGACGACGGTCCCGGCTTTTACCTGAGCCTGACGAGCCAGCTGACGCACACCTCGTTCAACCTGCAGGCACCCGACTATATCCCGGTTGATGCGGTGACGGACTTCGGAACGTCAGCCTTCATCTATTCCCCGACCTACAGCACCCAGATGGCGGCATTCAAGCTGCTGGCAAAATGGTTTGCGTACCTGAAGGCAGAAGGGGTCTGGGACAACACGCGGGTCGTCATTGTCTCCGACCACGGCTGTTACTGGAACGACACGGACATAGAGCGCAATGACGAGCTTGATGCGCAGATTGCAGGGGACGAGTACAACGGCAGGGGCCATTACCACCCCCTCCTGCTCTTCAAGGACTTTGCCGCTGCCGGTCCGCTCGTAACCGACACGGAGACTTTCATGACGAATGCTGACACCCCGTCCCTGCTGCTGCAGGGCTTGCTGGAACGTCCCGTCAATCCCTTTACGGGAAAGGAGATACCGCTCGACACGACGGCGCTGAAGCAGGACGGTGTCGTCATTTCCGTCTGCGACCGGCACCGGCCGTCGGACAACGGCAAGTATCAGTTTTCGATTGCCGCCGACGAGTGGTGGCGGGTCAGGAACAATATCTTTGAAGCGGCGTCCTGGTCGCGGGAGCAGGTGGAGCCATGACAGGTGGAGCAATGAACGGTCTGTTCCTGTATATCGATCCCGGTACGGGCAGCATGCTCTTTTCGATCGTCATCGGCCTTACGGCGGCGGTTGTCTTTGCCCTGCGGACCCTTTCCGTCAAGCTGAAGTTCCTGCTCACCGGCGGCCGGGTCAAGAAGTCCGACATCCGGCGCATTCCCTTCGTCATCTACAGCGACCACAAGCGCTACTGGAACGTCTTTAAGCCGGTCTGCGACGAGGCCGAACGGCGCGGGGTGGACATCGTGTACTACACCCAGTCGCCGGACGATCCGGTGCTGACCGCCCCCTACCGGCACATCAAGGCCGAGTTCATCGGGGAAGGGAACAAGGGCTTTGCGCGGCTCAACTTCTTAAAGGCGGACATCGTGCTGGCAACGACCCCCGGGCTGGGCGTCTACCAGTGGAAGCGCAGCCGGGACGTGCGCTGCTACGTGCATATCCTGCACCAGATAGACTCTCCCCTGCGCTACCATACCTTCGGCCTGGTGAACTATGACGTGCTCCTCCTGAACGGGGCGCATCAGGAACGGCACGTGCGCCTGTGCGAGCAGGCCCAGCATGCCCCCCGCAAGGAACTGGTCATCACGGGAGCGACCTACATGGACAGCCTGCTTGCGCGAAAGCAGGCCGTGCAGCCGGTGAAGAACGACCGCCCGCTTATCCTGCTTGCCCCGACCTGGGGAAAGAGCGGCCTGCTCACCCTCTACGGAACGGAACTGCTTGACGCCCTGCTCGCAACGGGCTACCGGATTGCCGTGCGTCCGCATCCCCAGTCGCGGACTGCGGAACCGGAAATCCTGCAGGCCCTGCAGGAACACTATAAGGATAACGCCGATGTCAGCTGGAACGCCGACAACGACAATACGGAAATCCTGAATGCGGCGGACATCATGGTCAGCGACATTTCGGGCGTGATGTTTGACCTCGCCTTCGTGTTTGACAAGCCTTTCCTCTACGCCCATGCGGACTATGACGGTTCTCCCTATGATTCGGCCTGGGTGGACGAGCCGATGTGGAGCTTTACCGTCATTTCACAGCTGGGACGGGAGATTACGAGGGAGGACTTTCCCCGCTTAAAGCAGATCATCGACGATACGATGCACAGCCAGTCGATGGCGGAAACGCGGCTGCAGATCCGCGACAATGCCTGGCACTATCAGGGAGCGGGTGCGAAGGTGACGCTGGACTATCTGCTGAAAAAGCAGAAAGAGCTTGCTGCAGAAGGCGGGCAGGGGTAATCTGCGGGGCTGCAGGACTGTGCGGACCGCAGGAAACTGACGGACGAAAACTGAGCATGAGAGAAGGAAGAGAATATGAATGACAGGGACTATTGGAACAAGTATTACGAGGAACACCGGCCCGGCTCGGACGGGGAAAGCCCCTTTGCGCGGGAAATTTATGAGAAGCACGTGCAGGCCGGGGACCGCATTCTGGACCTGGGCTGCGGCAACGGGCGGGACAGCCTGTTTTTTGCGGGCCGGGGCCTTTGCGTTACCGGCATAGACTCTGCCGACGTCGCCATCCGGGAGCTGCAGGGGAAGGCAGATGCCCGCTTTGTCTGCGGGGACTTCGTGAAGCTTGACGGCATGGAAGACGGCTCGTTTGACTGCTGCTACAGCCGCTTTACCGTGCATGCGATAACGCTGGAGCAGGAAAAGGACCTGCTCAGGAATGTCCGGCGGGTACTCCGCAAGGGCGGGCGCTTCTTCATCGAAGTGCGCTCCGTTCACGATGCGATATACGGGCTGGGCGAGGCAAAGGAGACGGATGCCTACGTCTACGAGGGGCATTACCGCCGCTTTATCCGCCTGCGCGACTTTATTGACCGCCTGTCCGACGCGGGCTTTGACGTCGTCTATGCGGAAGAAAGCGATGCCTTTGCCCCCTATAAGGATACAAGACCGGTCTGCCTGCGGGTCACGGCGGTCAAGGCGGAATAGGCGGACCGGTCCGTGCAGGCGTGACCGGCCTTTGCAGGCGGCCTGGATATGAAGGTGTGAGTATATGAACGTTGAATCGTTTGTCAAGGCCCTCGGGGTCGACTTTTTTACGGGCGTGCCCGATTCCCAGTTAAAGGCCCTCTGCGACTACCTGATGGAACGCTACGGCATAGACCCGGCCCACCATATCATCGGGGCAAACGAGGGGAACTGTGCCGCGCTCGCCGCAGGCTACCAGCTTGCAACGGGAAAGATTCCCGCCGTCTACCTGCAGAACTCCGGCGAGGGAAACATCATCAATCCGCTTGCGTCCCTGCTCAACGAAAAGGTCTATGCAATCCCGGAAATCTTCATCATCGGCTGGCGGGGCGAGCCGGGCGTGCATGATGAGCCCCAGCACGTCTATCAGGGCGAAGTGACCCTGACGCTGCTGGAAGCCATGAAAGTGCCCTTTTTCGTGCTTGACCGGGATACGACGACGGAGCAGCTTGCCGGGGTCATGCAGGACTTTTCGGCGCAGCTCGCGGCGGGCCGGGACGTTGCCTTTGTCGTCCGCAAGGGCGCCCTGTCATACAGCGGAAGCGTTTCATACTCGAATGAAAACCCGATGACGCGGGAAGAGATAATCCGCCGTATCGTGCAGGTGAGCGGGGACGATCCGATTGTGTCGACGACGGGCAAGGCGAGCCGCGAGCTGTTCGAAATCCGTGAGGGGGCGTCGCAGGACCATGCGCACGATTTCCTGACGGTCGGTTCGATGGGCCACAGTTCTTCGATCGCGCTCGGCATTGCCCTGAACAGGCCTGAGCGCAGGGTCTGGTGCATTGACGGCGACGGGGCGGCCCTGATGCACCTGGGGGCGCTCGCCGTCATCGGCAGCTGCAGGCCGAAGAACCTGATCCACGTGGTCATCAACAACGGGGCGCATGAGAGCGTGGGCGGCATGCCGACGGTTGCCGCCTCGCTGAGCCTCAGGGACGTCGCCCGCGCCTGCGGCTATCCCCGCGCCGTCTGCGTTTCAACGCGTGAAGAGCTTGACCGGGAACTCGCGGCGATAAAAGCCGGGGCACCGGCCGGGCCAAAGGCCGGGCAGGATGTCGGGTCGAAAGCCGGGCCTTTAGACGGCGTGACCAGCGGGCCGGACCTGACCTTCATGGAGGTGAGGTGCGCCATCGGGGCGCGGGCGGATTTAGGGCGTCCTGCGGGCAGTCCGCTCGAAAACAAGCGCTGCTTCATGGACATGCTTGCCGCAGAGCCCGCCGCTGCCCGCTGATGTGCCTGCCGCTCAAAACAGTGGCACACTCGATACATTCATGCTATACTTATGACGGCGGTGGTGCCGGTGAAAGTTGTTGGAACGCACGCTGAAAGAAAATTGTCTCTCTGTCGCATGATTGCCGTCGCCGGCACGGCCTGCCTGTTGCTGGCGGGAAGCGCCCCGCTGCATGCCGCAGCCGCTTCCGCAGTTCCGGCAGTCGATCCGACGGTTTCGGCCGGGTATTCTGCCGTCCTCTATGACAACCGGAACGGACTTCCGACCTCGGAGGCGAACGCAATCGTCGAGACCGAGGAAGGCTTCATCTGGATCGGCAGCTACAGCGGGCTCATCCGCCATGACGGAACACAGTTTGTGCGGATGGAAGCAGCCCCCGGCCTTGTCGGCATCATGAGCCTGTATGTGGACTCCCGTCACCGGCTCTGGGCGGGGATGAATGACGGCGGGGCGGCGGTATGGGACAGCGGCGGCCTGCGCCTGTACAATAAGGCTGACGGGCTCAGGTCCCTGTCCGTCCGGGCGATTGTCGAGGCGGGCGACGGCAGCATCTACCTCGGGACGACCGACGGCGTTGCCCGCGTCGGCCGGGACATGGAGCTGCATGTGCTTGACGAAAGCGCAATCCGTGAAAGCTTTATTGACAGCCTGTGTCCGGGCAGGGGGAACGTCGTCTACGGCCTGACGAAGGCGGGGGAACTGTTTACCCTGTCCGACGGGAAGCTGACCGCCTTTTACCGCCCGCAGGAGCTCGGCATTCAGGGCATCCGCGCAATCCTGCCGGATGTGGACCGGCCCGGCTGCATGTACCTGGGGACTGCCGGTGCGGAAATCCTCTACGGAACGCTTGACTCGGGCTTCCGTGTCCTCAAGACCTATGAAACGGCTCCCGTCAGCTACATCAACTCGTTCAGGCGCATCGGCGATGCGGTCTGGGTGTGCGCCGACACGGGAATCGGCTGCCTGAAGGACGGGCGCTTCATTCCGCTCACGCAGCTGCCCCTGTCGATATCGGTTGAGGACGTCATGCTTGACTATCAGGGGAACCTCTGGTTCGTTTCGTCCCAGCAGGGCGTGATGAAGATAGTTCCCAACCGCTTCATCGACCTGTTTGACCAGTACCGGCTGCCGGACGATGTCGTGACGGCGACCTGCGTGCAGGGGGACCGGCTCTTTGTCGGGACAAAGAACAACGGCATGCTTGTCCTGCAGGACGGAGCCGTGCTTGACTCGCTGCCCGTAACGTCATTCCGTTTTGCCGGCCGCCCGGCAGACCGCATTCCCCCTGCGGACAACCTGCTTGCACTGCTGGCAGGCAGCCGCATCCGTTCGATTGTCTGCGACAGCCGGAAGCGCCTCTGGATTTCGACCTTCGGGGACTATGCGCTCCTGCGCTATGATAACGGCGCCGTAACCTGCTTTTCGGAAGCCTGCGGCATGCCTTCAAACCGTATCCGCACTGTCTTTGAGCAGGACGACGGAAGCGGGGAGGCGGCTGTCGTTGCGGTCTGCACGGGCGGCCTTGCCGTCATTAAGGGCGATGCGGTCGTCCGGGTCTATGACGAGGCTGCCGGAATTTCGAACCGCGAAATCCTCACGGCTTCCCCGATGCCGGGCGGGGCGATCGTTGCCGGTACGGACGGCGGCGGCATTTACGTGGTGCAGGGGAATTCCGTGAAGCACATCGGCACGGAAGAAGGGCTCAGTTCCGAAGTCGTCATGCGCATTAAGCCCGGTCTGAACAGGGACATCATCTGGATGGTCTGCGGAAATGCGCTTGCCTATATGACCGCGGACTTTCAGGTGCATACGCTCTACGGCTTTCCCTATCCGAATAACTTTGACCTGTACGAGACCGAGGGCGGCGACCTGTGGGTGCTGAGCAGCAACGGCATCTACGTCTGCAAGGTCGAGCAGCTGCTGCGGGATGAAAAAATCATCCCCCTCTATTACGGCCTTGACAACGGGCTGCCCTGCATTGCAACGTCGAACTCCTACAGCGGCATGTCGGAGGACGGCGACCTGTACATTGCGGGAACGACGGGTGTTACCCGGGTCAACATACGGCGGAACGAGGAACCCTTCGCTGACTTTAAGCTGGCAGTTCCCTTTGTCGCCTGTGACGGAAGCCTCCTGTACCCCGATGCGGACGGCGTTTTCCGCCTTTCCCCGACGGTCAGGCGGCTGACGGTACACGGCTATGCCTACAACTATTCCCTCGCTGACCCGCAGCTGGCCTACCGGCTCGAAGGCGTTGACACCGCTGCCTGTTCCGTCAAGCGCAGCCGCTTTGCCCCGGTCAGCTATACGAACCTGAAGGGCGGGGACTACCGCTTTGTCCTGCAGCTGCTCGATGCACAGGGGGCGGTCTGCCGGGAGCTTTCGGTTCCGATCGTGAAGCAGAAGGCATTCCACGAGCTGCTGCGGGTGCGGATTGCCGTACTGCTGCTGCTGCTCGGCATTTTTGCCGCTGTCGTCAGGCTGTACATCAGGGACCGGACGCGGCGCTTTCAGCGGCAGGCAGCTGCCCAGCGGCAGCTGACCCGCGAGATTGTCGAGGCCTTTGCGAAGGTTATCGACATGAAGGACCGCTATACCAACGGCCATTCTTCCCGGGTTGCCGAATATACGCAGATGCTTGCCCGCGAGCTGGGCTGTGATGATGATACGGTCGAACGCTATTACAATATTGCCCTCCTGCACGACATCGGCAAGATAGGCATTCCCTCCGAGATTCTGAACAAGCCGGGCAAGCTCACGGCCGAAGAGTTCAATACGATAAAGTCTCATTCTGCCCTGGGCTATGAAGCCCTCAAGGACATCAGCCTCATGCCCGAGCTTGCGGTCGGGGCGGGGGCCCACCATGAGCGGCCCGACGGCATGGGCTACCCCAGGGGGCTGACTGCCGGGGACATCCCCCGCGTTGCCCAGATTATTTCCGTGGCAGACACCTTTGACGCGATGTATTCCGACCGCCCCTACCGCAAGCGGATGAACTTTGAGACGGCGGTTTCAATCATGAAGGACGTCAGCGGCAGCCAGCTTGCCCCCGATGTGGTCGATGCCTTCCTGCGCCTGGTTGCCCGGGGAAAGTTCAGGGACCCGGATGATGACGGCGGCGGAACGACGGAGGACATCAACAATATCCGCAGGCGCTTTGCCGGCAGCGGCGGACGCGGCAGTGACGGTCTCGGCAGCAGCAGCGGCGATGGTCGCGGTGCTAGCGGCGGTAGCGGCGAAAGCGGCGATAGCGATGCTGCGGAACAGGCAGCGTCTGTGACAGGCAATTCAGTTTGAACGCATAGAAACGACAGGAGGAATACGATGGTCAATTATTCAGAGGACAAGGACAAACTCTACCACATCCAGTGCGGCAAGGGGGATGTGGGCCGCTATGTCATACTGCCCGGCGACCCCAAGCGCTGCGAGAAGATTGCCCGCTACTTTGACAATCCGCATTTTGTCGCCGACAACCGCGAGTTCGTGACCTATACCGGAACCCTTGACGGGGAGGCGGTCAGCGTGACTTCGACGGGAATCGGCGGGCCGAGCGCGTCCATTGCGATGGAAGAACTGGTCGCCTGCGGTGCCGACACCTTTGTGCGGATCGGCACCTGCGGGGGCATGCAGCTTGACGTGCACGGCGGTGACCTCGTGATTGCGACGGGAGCAGTCCGGCAGGAAGGAACGAGCAGGGAGTACGCGCCCGTCGAGTATCCTGCGGTCGCAAACCTTGCCGTGGTGAACAGCCTTGTTGCGGGTGCGGAAAAACTGGGTCTGTCCTATCATACGGGGGTCGTGCAGTCAAAGGACTCCTTCTACGGCCAGCATTCGCCTGAGATTAAGCCGGTGAGCTACGATCTTCTGAACAAGTGGGAAGCCTGGCTTAGGATGGGCTGCCTTGCGTCCGAGATGGAAGGCGCCGCCCTGTTCATCGTGGGCCAGTTCCTGCGTGTCCGGGTCGGTTCGGTCTTCCTCGTCATGGGAAACCAGGAGCGGGCAAAGCAGGGCCTGGACAATCCGATCGTGCACGATACGGACGGGGCAATCCGCACTGCCGTAGAGGCGGTCAGGATCCTGATTCAGCAGGACAAGGCGAAGGGCTGAGGCGGTCCTGCGCGGACTTGTACGGGACAAGGAGGCCCTGTGCGGACTGAGGCGGTCCCGCGCGGGGAATTTCTGGAATTGACACAGGGGAGTTTGACTGATATGGACGAAACGATGCATGAAAGCGAAAAGAAAAGCAGGCTGGCCCAGCTGCCGCTGGAGCAGATGATCGATAAGGCATACGCGATGCTCGGCGTTGCCTATACGCCCTATTCGCACTGGAAGGTGGGGGCTGCCCTCCTGTCTGCTGACGGCAGGATCTGGGGCGGCTGCAATATCGAGAATGCCGCCTACGGACCGAGCAACTGTGCCGAGCGGACGGCTGTCTTTAAGGCGGTCAGCGAAGGAGTCCGGGACTTCAAGGCGATTGTCGTGGTCGGCGGCTATGAGGGGCATGTGGAAGGCTACTGCCCGCCCTGCGGGGTCTGCCGCCAGGTACTCGCCGAGTTCTGCAAGGCGGATTTCCTTGTCATCCTGCCCAAAAGCAGGACGGAATACAAGATCAAGACCCTTGCCGAACTGCTGCCGGAAAGCTTTTCCCTGCCGGAGTGAGCGGGGCTGGAAGCCGGGCTAAAAGCCGAGGCGCCTGTTCCGCCGGGTCGGCGTTCGCCGTGGCTTCTGGCGGGGACCGGTCTTTTTCCGGCCCCCTTTACTAATTTTCTGTTTTAATATATAGTATTTGGAAATAGAACTATTGAAATGACTATCAATATATGATGAGGAGTTTTTAGTATGGCTTTGAAAAAAAGTTATTCCAAGGATAAGAAGACCTGCACGGTAACGTTCTCCGTTTCAAAGGAGGCCGCTCACGGCGCCCAGAAGGTGACGATTGCCGGTGACTTTAACAGCTGGTCAAGCACCGAGACGCCGCTGACGCACGAGAAGGACGGCAGTTTTGCCGTGAAGCTCAAGCTGCCCGCAGGAAAAGAATACCAGTTCCGCTATCTGCTTGACGGCAAGCACTGGGAGAACGACTGGAACGCTGACAAGTATATTCCGGCTCCCTTCTCTCATACGGACAATTCAGTCGTTATTTGCTAAAGCGTTTCTTTACGCAGATCGGCTGCTCCTTAGTCTGATCATCTGTCTGACGCTATACCAGACAGTTTATTCTATTCGAATAGAAACTCCGATGCTGCCCTTTCGGGGATGGGGTGTCGGAGTTTTTTCGTTTGCAGCGTTCCGCTTTCATCCCGGGGACCTGTATGGCTGAATCCCGCATTGTCCAGGCTGTCCAAAAAGAAGACTTCCTCCGCGCCCTTGCCTTTGTGCTGCCCCACGAAAAGACCTCCTGTGCCCTGACCCGTAAGATTCTGGACCGGGAGGAGGGGGTGTACCTGATTGAGCGGGGCCGTGACCGGGGGGCTGGCAGTGAGTGGGAACGCACTCGGGGGCCGGACAGTGCGCGCGGGTCTGACCGCGGCCGGGACTATGACCGCAGCCGTGCGGGCGGGGCGTCGTCTCGCCCTGTTGTTGACGGCGTGTTTTTCTTCGTTGAAGACGATATCCTCCTGCCCTGCCTGGCCGGAATCCGCAGCGGCGGGCTCAAGGCCCTTGCCGCCTTTCTGGACGGAAAAAAGCTTTTCTGCATTTCCGGGCTGGAGGAGGAGCTCAGGAAGCTCCGGCCCCTGCTTGCGGATCTTCCGCACCCGCCCCGGCTCCGGGAGCGGCGGGACTATTTCTTCCTTGAACATACTGACCGGGCGGCGGCCGGGCAGGCGATTGCAGCACTGCCTGCGGACTGCCGGATGCAGATGGCCGGCCCGGCTGACGAGGCTGCCCTCCTGCCCCTCCACTATGCCTATGTGCGGGAAGAAGTCCTGCTGCCCGGCGGAACGCTGAATGAGGGCTTTGAGCGGCGGCAGCTGCATGAGGCGCTGGAAAAGCAGGTTGTGGTGATGGCCGTCTGCCCGGCAGTCCGGGATGCGGCTACACCCTCCGCCCCGGATGCAGCTGCGCTCTCCGCCCCGGACGGGGCGGAGGGGCCCCGTCCCCCCGCCGGGGTGCTTGCCAAGGCGGGGACAAACGCAATCGCCTCCAAGGTGATGCAGCTCGGCGGGGTGTACACGATTGCCGGGGAGCGGGGGCGGGGCCTGGCCGCCGCCCTGACCGCCTTTCTTGCGGAAAGTGCCGCCCGGAAGGGCTTTGCGACCGTCCTGTTCGTGCATAAAAAGAACCCTGCCGCCATCGCAGCCTACCGGCGGGCAGGCTTTACGGACAGCGGCAGGGCCTATACGATCGAGTATTACAGCTGAGGCGGGTTGCCTGTCGTACGCGGTTCAGCGCACCGGGCGGCCTGCTGTGCGGCGGCCTAGCGCTTCGCGAGCAGCCGCGCGCTTATCTTTGATCCGAAGAACTGAATCAGTTCGACTAAGACCAGTATGACGATGACCGCTGCCGCCATGATGCCGGTGCGGAAGCGCTGGTAGCCGTAGCGGATTGCCAGGTCACCCAGGCCGCCGCCGCCGATTGCGCCCGCCATTGCCGAATAGCCGATTAGATTGATGATTGTCAGCGTAACGCCGTCAACGAGGGAGGGGAGGGCTTCGGGAATCAGTACCTTGAGGATGATCTGCATGTTCGTTGATCCCATCGACTTTGCGGCCTGCACAAGCTCGGGGTTCACCTCGTTCAGGGCAGACTCAATGACGCGGGCTACGAAGGGCGCTGCCGCAATTGACAGGGGCACGATCGTCGCCGCCGTTCCGATGCTCGTTCCGACGATGAGGCGGGAGAGGGGGAAGAGGACGATCATCAGGATGATGAAGGGGAAGGAGCGCAGGACGTTGACGATGCGGCTCAGGACCTGATTCAGGACCTTGCGCGGCATGATGCCGTTTGCCTTCGTAATGCTCAGCAGGACGCCGAGCGGGAAGCCGAGTATCATCGAAAAGATTGTGGAAAAAAGAACCATGAGCAGGGTCTGCAGGGTCGAAGTTCCGACGAGATACAAAAGTTCACCCATTTACTTTACCTCCTTGCCGTCAGCGGTCTTTTCCACGATGACACCGTTTTCCTTCAGGAAGGCAAAGGCCTTTTCCTGCTCTTCCTGCGGTCCGCTGATGTCGAGCAGCATGGTGCCGATGTCGCGGCCTGTTCTTCTGCCGCTGCTGCCGCCCGTGCTGCCGCTGCCGCCCTGCTGAGCTGCGGGGCGGCCGCCCTTCGGTTCAGCCGGTGCAGCTGCGTCCGTCAGCCCGGAAGCCGGAATGTGCTGGACGCCCGCCGCCCGGATGTTGAACTCAACGGCGGCGATTCGGGACAGGCGGCTGAGGATCGGCTCGCCCGGCGACCCGCCCGTGAAGTGCAGGGTATAGTTGCCGCCCTCGGCTGACCAGCGGACAAAGGAGCTGTCGCCGGAATCCGGGCTGCCGCCGGCATGTGCGCCCAGGCCGCCTTCCGCCGGCGTGATGTTGGAAAGGAATTCCTTCGTGACGGGCGACTTGGGATAGGTAAAGATATCTTCGACGCTGCCCTGTTCGACAACGCCGCCTCCGTCTATGACGGCAACCTGCGAGCAGGCGTCGCGCACGACTTCCATCTGGTGGGTTATCATGACGACCGTGAGCTTCATCTTTGCCTGGATTTCCCGGATGAGGGCGAGGATGCTGCGGGTTGTCTGGGGGTCGAGTGCGCTCGTTGCCTCATCGCAGAAGAGGACGTCGGGCTTTGCCGCAAGTGCCCGCGCAATGGCGACGCGCTGCTTCTGGCCGCCGGAGAGGGTGCTGATCGGGGCGTCCGCCCGGTCCTCCAGGCCGACGAGGGCCAGCATTTCCCTGACCCGGTCTTCCGCCTCGCGCTTGCCCATGCCGCAGATTTCGAGCGGGTAGGCAACGTTCCTGCCCGCCGTGCGCGATGAAAAGAGGTTGAAGTTCTGGAAAATCATGCCGATTTTCCGCCGCTGTGCAATGAGGGCGGCCTTGCTCAGGTTGTCGACCCGCCGGTCGTCATAATAGACGGCCCCTGCGTCCGGGGCTTCCAGCAGGCTCATCAGGCGGACGAGCGAGGACTTGCCCGCCCCGCTCTTGCCGATGATGCCGAATATCTTGTTTTCGGGAATCGTGAGGCAGTTGTCCCTGACCGCCTCTATCTTTTCATCTCCCGCCAGATAAGTCTTGCTTACGTGTTCCAGTGTTATCTGCATAGTATTCCACAATGTCCTGCTGGAAGTATAGCGAAAGGCGGGACCCGTTGCAATCAGTCGCACTTACTGCCGGTTTACGACGTCGTTGCCCAGGTAGGTTGCATCGAGCAGGCAGAGTTTTCCTTCCTGCACCCTGACGTTCTTGAATTTCTTGCGGTACATCAGCCGGCCGCCCTTTTCCTGATAGAACTCCATCGTAATGTCGTAGGTTCCCGGGTCTACGGTCAGGCCGCCGATGTCGGCCCGGGCGGGGAAGTAGCTGGACATCCGCAGGTCCGCCGTCTCCGTGAGCCATGCGCTCACCTCTCCGATTGCGGACGCAAGCTGCAGGATACCCCCGATGACGGCAACCGCAGGCTCATCGCTTTCCATCATCACCTCGCCCACCCCGCGCGACAGGTCGGCACTCAGCTGCTTAAAGAGCATCCGTGCAATCGCCTTGCTGTAAATGCTTGCCGAATGGGTCTGGAAGGTGTCGAGCGCAACATTTTCAAGGCTTTCAATCTGGCTCATCGAACTCTTGTAGGTCTGCCTGGTCTTGCGGTTCGTCGCCTTGACACCGACAAACGAAACCTTCGGCCTGCGGGTCTGCATGAAGGGAATGGCGACGACGGCATTGAACAGGATTGCAGGAAAGTACATCTGCGTCTTGTAGGGACTGCCGTTGGAGAATGCGAGCGCATTGATCCGTGCCTTTCCTTTGGGAACGTTCAGGTCGTCCATGACGAGCCTGACGGGTTCGGCAAAGTCGTAGAGCTTGCTCTGGGTAATGAACGCATCGTGCAGGAAGCGGGCGTCGCTCAGGGCTGCGTCCCTGTCGCCGTCTGCCCGGTGGTAGAGGAGGGCGAGGTACTGGCCCAGGGCAGAATTATGGAAGGTAACGCTGACCGGGGCCGCATCTGCGTTTTCCGCAGCCTGCCGGGCCTTGATGAGGTCTGCCTCGTAGCGCTGGGAAATGTGCTGGGACTTGTTTTCAAAGCGGTTTATCTCGACAATGGCGTCCTCGAGCATCCCCAGGTGATAGTAGGACAGGGACTTGAAGAGGTTCAGGTAGAGGTCCTCGTAGTCTTCCCCCGCATAGTCAATGACGAGGTCGTTCACGATGAAGGATTCGATGGACTGACTGATGCTCTTTGCAAAGTAGTCGTCGATTTTGCTTTCCGTCCGGGTCAGCTTCTTGATGGAAGCTGCATAGTCGCCCGTGTAGAAGGACAGGAGCCCTTCGTCCAGGCCCTGCACGACAACGCTCTTCTTTCCGTACAGGTCCTTCGTGTTCTTTTCTATATATGAAAGCTGCGCCGCATAGTTGATTGCCGGAAGGGGAGAGGAGGAACAGAGGAATGTCACGGCTATACCGGAAAACAGCAGCCGCATGTTCAGCCGGACGTTCAGCAGACCTGTGCGCATATTAGGAGAACAAAGCTCCGCGGGAATGATTACGGCCCGGAACCGATTAAAAGTCTGTTTTTAAACGTTCCGCCGGGAAACAAAGCTGTAATCAAACGGAAAGACTGTTGTTTGAGTTCTTAGTTAAAACGTTGAAGCAAAGTTGAGATACGTAATTATGGAGATGAAATGATGAACAAAAATGTGAGGAACCTGATTATTTTTATCTGTGCCGTTGTCCTGGGCCTTACCCTGATAGCCCTTACCGGCTGCTCTTCCTCTTCTGCGGATGTTGACCGCGTCAAAGACACGAAGAAAACCGATTATTCCGGTTACTGGAACGATACGGATGTGCGTCTTGTTGCCAAGGACATTATAAAGGAATTCAACAATTCAAAGGCAATAAAGAAGTGGCCCAAGTCGCACGGCAAGGAAGTTCCCGTCGTGATAATCGGATCCTACAAGAACGCGAGCGATGAGCACATTGACACGAGGATTCTGACGGACTACCTGCAGGCGGAACTGCTGGAAGATGAGAACGTCAAGTTCGTGGCGCAGAAGGAAGACCGGGCGGAAGTGCGCGAGGAGCGCGAGGACCAGCAGGTGAATGCCCGTGCCGAAACCCGCGCCCGCATGTATTCCGAGACCGGCGCCGACTACATGATGCAGGGGTCTATCCGCACGATTGTGGAGTCCACCGACAACGGCAAGAAGACCGCCCGCACCTACTACGTCGTTACCGAACTGATTAACATTGAGACGAACGAAATCCTCTGGAAGAACGATAACCACGAAATAAAGAAAATCATCACGCGCAAGAAGACGCGGGGATAGGCAGAAGTCGGCGTGATGTGCGGGCGGGCCCGCAGGGCAGGTGACTGCGTCGGCCGGAGACCCGCCTTGCGTGCGCATTCTGGTACCCGCCGGTTTTACGGCGGAAGAATGAGTAGGAGGAATCCCTGCTGGATTTTTGCTCACTTACCGTCATGGCTTATCACAAAAAACACAGCAAAATAAACGATTTTCCCTGTTGAAGTCGGCGGGCGAACGTGGAGGAGTACATGATGGCGCTGAAAACGTACATGAAGATTGCCGCGGAAGAGCGGGCCTGGGCCTACCACCTGTCGACGGACCGGGCGGAGGCGGACTACTGGAACGGCATCAGGCTCGCCAAACGGGCCGCCCGCGAGGAAGGCAGAAAGGAAGGCTGGAAAGACGGAGAGGTTCACGGTTTTAAACAGGGGACCATTTCCGGTAAGCAGGAAGCCGCACGCAATCTGTTTACGATGGGACTATTGACTCATGAGCAGATAGCCCAGGCGGTAGGTCTTCCGCTGGAGGAAGTCGAAAAGCTCGCGGCAGAGCCTGCCGTCCAAGGGATATAGCACCGGCCACGGCAATGCCGTAGCCGGTGAGAGGCCTGCGGCCTCTCACAGAAACTGTTTCGGCATAAGCACCTGCCGCCTGCCCGCCTGTGTCAGTCGTCGCTCACGTCCAGGGTGAATATATAGCGGCTCGCACGCTGAGAAGAGCCGACATACTGGTTCACGCTCCTGTTCGCGGGCACTTTGAGCTCGTCCAAGGTCCATGTATTGTCGTAGTGTCCGAACGGCGTGTGTCCTACACCCGGGTGGTTATACGTACAATAGCCGTCAGTCGTCCAGAACTTGAACGTGCTGTCCGGTGCCGTAAGGACGACAGAGGCGTTCACAGTCTTCGTTTTTGAAGTGTTAAACTGTTCGCCATTCATATTATAGACCTCCTTCTGGTCGGGATCCGAACCGTCGGCGTTAGTCGCCTGTACATAGGCTTGCTGGTTTACCCATTTATTCTGCTCGATATCATCATAGTCCAGAGTTATGGAAGACATAGACACCGTCACCGGCTTTATCTTGACGCGGACCTTCTTTTCGACCGAGGCGGGGGTACACTTGGACTTGCAGAGGTTGACGGTAATGGTACAGTCGCCGAGGTTCAGATCCTGACCGCTCAGGCTGGCAGTCTCTGCGACGGTCGTAGCGCCCGTGACGGTAATCTCCAGATAGGAGTCGCCCAGCTCGGGAGTCGTGGCATCGCCCGTATAGGTGTTGCTGACCGACACATTGGGCAGGGTAATCGTGTCGGCAAGATAGCTGTAGTGCAGAACCTCGTACTCGCCGTCAACAGCGGGACTGAGGTAGTCGTCGAACGTAATCGAAATATCGTCCTCAGAGAGCTTCTTGACCACGTAGTAGTACTTCTCGTCCTTGAGCGTGTCGCAGTAGGGCTCGCTCAATGTTGCGGTGACCGCATTGAAACCGTCGGAAAGCTCCTGATCCGTAATAGTGGACGGGCAGGCAGTGCTTAAGACTGCGGTCCCCAGCTTTGCCTCATAGCTTGCGCTGCTGCCGTTATAGCTGTTTGTTATGGTCACCTTTGGTTTTGTTGTTCCCGTATACTCGACGACCTGATAGCTCTTGCCGCCGGATGTCACCATCTCGCCGTTCGCCGTTCCGCCGGACATCGTTATGACCGGCACGACGAGCTTTTTCACGACATAGTAGTACTTTTCATCCTTCTGGGTGACGCAGTGCTCTTTCTCCAGCGTCGCGACGATGGCGTTGAAGCCGTTGGAAAGCGTCATGCTCGCGGAGGCAGTACTGCCGTTGTGCGTCACGGTGAAGACCGAGGGCGTGGTCCCTGCGCCGTCGCCGTCATAGGAGTTGGTCACGCTGACGGTCGGGGACGTCCCCTCGTACTCGATGACCGTGTAGCTCTTGCCGCCGCTTGAGGCGGTCTTGCCGTTCGGCGTGCCGCCGTCCTGCGTTATCACCGGCTTCACGAGCTTTTTCACGACGTAGACGTACTTTTCTGCCTGCACGCTGCCGTTGACGCTTTCCGTCAGGGTCGCGACAATCGCGTTGGGACCGTCGGCAAGCGTCGCGGTCACGGACGTTGCGCCCCCGGTCACCGGGGTGCCGGACACGGAGCTGCCGTTGACCTGTACGTCAAAGGTCGCGTTGCCTTCAAAGCCGTTGGTTACCGTCATGCCCAGGCTTGAGCCCGTGTACTCGATGACCTGGTAGTCCACGCCGCCGACGGTCGCCGTCCTGCCGTTCGCCGTGCCGTTGCTGCCGAGCGCGATGACCGGCGTGCTGAACTGCCTGACCACGTAGATGTTCCGCTTCGCCACGATCGGGGTGTTGTCGCCCTTGGTGACCGTCACTT